>NZ_JBHTFO010000014.1:0-168632 GCF_042666275.1 Paenibacillus sp. GCM10028914 | reverse complement strand
AACAAGATTAAGTCCATCTTACCAGATGTCTTTTTTCTCTTGTCTACTAAAAGGGGATAATACCATAAAAATGCGGCTTTTTAAAGTGTTTAATTAACTGTATTTAGATAAGAGTGAGGACATGGCGTTGTTTCCTCTCCTCCGACATTTTTTACCACATATATTTTTCAATAAACTAATGTATCCAACAGTTTATCCTATAACTTCACTTATTCAGTATAAAAAGCAACAGGAATACTCAATATATGGTGAGTTCACGAAAACGGATGAAGAATAGAAATACACGAATGTTATTGAATCCACGGAAAAACTTAATAGTTTGTTAAGCATTTAGGCAAGAACCTTAAAGAAGTGTCTTGTAATCTTAATTCTGAAAGTAGACATCAGGCATCGGTGTATGCCGCTGCCTCAGATATAACACTTCAGGAAGGAGCAAGACATAACAATGAACACGATGACATCCAAGATGCTTACACATAAAAAAACGGTGCTCATAACGATGATCATATTGATCTTCGCACTTGCTACTTTTTTGCGCCTCGATTTTCTGGTTTCAGTCAACCATAAAGTATCACATGACACTGTGAATTACGATATCATGGTGCGGCAGTTGCTTGAGGATGGAATCTACGCTTACAAAGATACGGAGCCAAATGCCAAAGTTACGCCAGGCTATCCGCTATTTATGGCGGCGGTTTATAAGTTGGTTGATTATCAGAATAACGATCCTTTTCCGTACATCCGTTATATCCAGGTCGGGATCAGTCTCGTCACGCTGTGGCTGATTTACTCGGTTGCCCGAAAACTCGCAGGTCAGACGGTTTCAATAATCGTTCTGCTCATATGCAGTGTATACCCACCTTTCATTTGGAGCAATGGCGCCGTTCTCACTGAGACATTAGCGTGCTTTTTTCTAATGCTATATATACGCCTGCAACTTTCTACTTTTGAAAAGAAAACACGAACCCTTGCGCTTCTCTCCGGTGCGGCGATGGGACTGCTCGTACTGACGCGTCCGGAATTTTTGATCTTAATCGCTCCGGTGTATGTATTTTATTTTTTCTGGAAAAAGAATTTCAGACTCACACTAAAACTTTTACTGTTCACTTGCATCGGAGCAGGGATCGTTCTCTCACCTTGGGTCATCCGCAACATGGTGACTCTAAACGAAGTCGTGATTGCTTCCACACAAGTCAATCCATTCGCTGCCGGTACCTATCCGGACAAAAACTACGATGACGGACTTGTCGACCGCCATGGTAAAACCCAAATGGAAGTCGCAAAAGAGCGGCTGAAGGTAGGCTTTTCTGAACATACTTGGACGTTTGTGAAATGGTACACCGTCGGCAAGCTGAAATATATCTATTCGAATATGTACTTTGGAAGTGGCCACAACCCGATATACAGTGTGTTACCGAGTCCGCTAGGCAGTATGCTTCATACGGTACTCGTATGGTTTTGTCCGGTCGCTCTGATCGGTGCAGTTCGAAGATGGAGGAAGCCACTAACACTTCTCACACTGATAGTGGTGGTTATGACGGTGACCCGTTTAGCGTTCGTACCCGAATTCCGATATAACTATACCGCAATGCCGCTGATCATCATCCTGGACACAGTTATAGGAATCGCGATGGTACGCTGGTTTTGGAATAGATATGTAACAAATTCACGTTCACAGAAAGGAGCTGTTATCCATGACGAATCAACGAACAATTCATAATTACCCGTTCAAGGTTCTTGTCATTGTCCCTGCTTATAACGAGGCTGAGGGCATTGGACAAGTGATACAACAGATACGTCAGGACACACCTTATGTGGATGTACTGGTCATTAATGATGGATCAAGCGACAACACCAGCCAGATCGCCAAGGCTGCAGGTGCAGACGTCATCGATCTGACTTGCAATCTGGGCATAGGTGGTGCAGTCCAGACCGGTTACCGCTATGCTGCTGAACATCATTACGATTATGCTGTGCAGATTGATGGCGATGGGCAGCATAATCCGAGTGATCTGAATCAGCTTTTTTCCACCATACTCGAGACAAATGCGGATATGGTCATTGGCTCTCGTTTTATTACAAAGGAAGGGTTCCAATCGACCTTTGCCCGTAAGATAGGCATCGATCTGCTGTCCGCCCTCTTATCACGGCTAACTGGACAGACCGTAACGGACCCAACCTCGGGCTACCGCTTCTGCGGAAAGCGTGCCATTTCCCTGTTCGCCCGCGAGTATCCGACCGACTACCCCGAAGTAGAAGCGCTGATGTTATTGTATAACCGGGAACTATCTTTTACGGAGATTCCAGTCGTTATGAATGAACGTCAAGGCGGTGTATCAAGCATATCCGCGATGAAATCCGTGTACTACATGTCCAAAGTGATCCTATCTGTCCTGCTCATGAAAACCATGAAAAAGAGAGCGTGGGAAAATCGCTATGAAACTTAATGTTTATTTTGTTAGCTTTTGCATTAGCCTTGTGTTTGCAGCAACAATATTGTATTTAATTCGCAAGCGGAAGTTAAAGGAGCAGTACGCACTGCTGTGGCTTTTGATGAGCACAATCATGATGGTATTATCCTTGTTTCCGTCTCTGTTGGACGAGCTTGCGGTTCGGATTGATATTTTCTATGCACCATCGCTTCTTTATCTGCTAAGTGTCGTCGCGGTGTTGTTTATCCTGCTGCACTTGACGATCGCGGTCTCCTCATTATCACAAAAAGTCGTTGTACTCACTCAAACGCTGGGTTTACAGGAAGATCGCATTCAAAAGCTGGAAAGGCAATTAGCAGAACAACAGACAGAAACGCCGGAGTGCCCTGGTACAGAAAATAACGGATTCCTGCAAACCATTGATCCGTCTCACGAGCACATAGATGTACATGCTGATCCTGTAGCTTCAGACCATACCTCCGTTCCATCGTATGACCCTATTCCGGAGGGGATGCGTTAATATGGCCTATATCATGTTATTTCTCAACATCATACTTCTTGTCTCTGGACAGATCGTTTGGAAAATGGGTCTGGAGCAGCATGGTGGCATTCAATTTAGCAATTTATTATCAGTCCTGTTTTCGCCCTTAATCCTGCTTGGCATCCTGTTTTATGGATTGGCTACGGGTATATGGTTTTTTGTACTGTCCCGGCTACCGCTGAGCCTAGCCTACCCGCTCCAAAGCCTTGCTTATGCACTTGGCATTGTGGCAGCTTGGTACTTCTTCGGAGAGAGTGTTCCATTGAACCGCTGGGTTGGCGTGGCGGTCATTGTAATGGGCGCGTTAATAATTTCAGCCAAATAACGAGAATAAAAGGACCTTCATTTACGTGAAGGTCCTTTCTGCTATGCCAAATAAAGCTTTATCTAGCATCTATAAGGTTTTCTCTAAAATTTCTCTGGAAATTGCTTGATAATGCCTTCAGTCAGGATATCCGCTAAATGAATCATATGGATCTCGTTTTCATCGGTTGCTGCAATGTCCGCTTTCCAATCTCCTTTAAGACAGTTAAGGACTATTTCCGTAATCAGCTTAAGATGCGTATACAGCATATCTTGAAGCTCTTTGAATTCCCAGTTCGGATTCGCTGCGCTTAAAAATTTGGCGATATCATCTGCATTCTTATGCCAATCCTTCTCTAGCTTAGTCACCTCTGATTGATTACCTGCCTTTGCCGCCGCTACGATTTTCCCTGCAATCAAGATATGTTCTGTAAGTAGCCCGGCCAGCTTATTGCCAGCTTCTTCTCCATAATAAGGCTTAATCACATTGCCAATGTCCTGCTGATTCTGTAACAGCCGATTCAATACATCCTTTTGATCTGGGCGATCCGATATAGCACTGACAATATAGCTTCTTGTCCAAATCGTATGATCGATCCAAACTTTCTGCATATCGGTTTTCAGCTGTACCATTTTAGGACTTATGCAAGCCGTATCTTTCTTCTCAACCATCATCGCTTGAACGGGTCCACCCACTTGTGTCATGCCTAATACGAGCGCCAACGTTAAAAGCAGCGTACCTAAACGTTTGTTTTTCACATTCATCTGCTCCTCTTTACATTTGGAATAAAACACAGGCTGTGTATTATTATGGTTAAAGTGTCCGGTTTTATTCAGAGGATATTTCTCGATGAGCGAAGAGTGCCTAGACTTTAGTCGAGGACTTTCACCTCCTGTGGTCTGTTCCGAATTATGGATCTATTCGTTAGAATATAAGACAGTATTTTGGAGGAGCGATTGATCATGAAGTATGAAGATAAAGTACGGAAGGAAGTTGCCGACTGGGAATATAAGATGTTCAAACCGCAAGGATGGCTGGAAAAGACATCGAAAACAATCGGCGATCGAATAAATCATTTGATTTCCCCGAAGGTGCACAGCATCATTACGACCACTATCCGATCAATTGTACGCACGGCGCTGTTCGGCGCGGAATATACACCTAGCCGTAAAGTACAGCGCTCTTTAGGACTGGAGTCTGCGGATCAAGAAGCAAGAGAATTGTTTGCCTTGTATCAAAAAATTGCAGTTGCCGAAGGCGCTGGAACAGGAGCTGGCGGCATAATGTTTAGTATGGTAGACTTTCCAGCTTTAATTGCGATCAAGATGAAATATTTGTTTGAGCTGGCGCATGTTTACGGTTATGACTCCAAAAACTTCTCCGAGCGGGTATTTATTCTTATGGTATTTCAAATGACGTTTTCGGGACCCGAAAACCGTGCCAGGCTGCTCAACTCCATCAAGCAATGGCACACTGAAAAAGAGCAATGGCTTTCAGAAGCGGATTACTCACGAAGTATGGATTGGGAGTCATTTCAGACAGAGTATCGTAATGCTATTGATTTCCGCAAAATGCTTCAGATGGTACCTGGCATTGGAGCCTTCGCAGGCGCATGGGCGAATTACACCATTCTAGAGGAGCTCCGCGAATTCGCCATGAACGCATACCGTCTGCGCAGATTTCACGATGATAATGCGATTGGATGCAGCTGATCTCGAGGCGTACAAAATCAAAACCTTCTATTAAAGCTATGAAATCCGGTTAGCTTTAATAGAAGGTTTTGAACATAAAATAAATACTGTTAATTAAATTATCCAGTTACACGATTTACAATTTTCAGGACAGTATCCCTTGTTAATTTACTTCCACCCGAAGAAATGAGGTTAACTGTAGCATGAGCTAACGCTAATGGAATCTTGCAGAATTTTAATGCTGGTCCCTTCTTTAGCTCTGCGATATAAGAATCGGCAGTTTGTAAATTGCGGCGTGTATACTGCTCCATCTCCTCGAAACCCCAATTGTCCGGGAAGAAATCCACACCACGCTGAATATCCTCATCTCGATTTCGGAGGATATTTACCGCTTGAAGTCCTCTTCCGAACGCAATCGCTTTCGCTCGATCTGACTCCGTTCCGTCATACCACAGCCATAGCTCGGATAACATTTCGCCGACCATCCCAGCCACGCTGTAAGTATATCTGTCCAAATCCTCTTCTGTATGAATATTCCACCCGTTATGTACCCATTCAGCCATATGTAACGACATTTTTGAGATATAACGATTTACGATTGAAGATCCGGAAGGTGGACAAAGATACGCCCATTCATCAATACGCATCGATACATCCGGTAATACTTCCTGATAAGGTGATAGTAAGATACGCGATGATTCCTTAATATCCTGAGATTTAAAAATTTCATGAATTCCCATAAGTAATTCTACTTTCAAATCGTTTGTCAGATCAGGATGATCTTCGATTTCATCGATTGCCCGCATACATAGGTAGGCAGAAGCAACAGCTTCTTTTAACCCTGACTCCAAATAACTTATGGGAATAAAAAAAGTGCGGCTCGTCTTCTTTAACATGGACATTGCTTCATTCAAGGTGACGTTACTAATGAGTATTCCCTCCAAGTATTAGCTTATCATTATATTACTTATTATTATGATAACATAGAATGATATAGTGAAAGCAAATTTGCTATACCCTATACAACGAAACAAGCGCTTCACCAGCAGAAGTTACCGTTACGGAATACAGGTTCTACACTTCCATCAAAGAGTTCTCCATCAATATTCATATCTGCCGAGCCGATCATGAAGTCTACATGAATAAGACTGGTGTTCACTCCATTCCTCTCTTTTTCGTCTTCGGTCATATTGTTACCGCCCTCAAGGCAGAACGGATAAGCATTTCCAATCGCTAAGTGATTGGAAGCATTCTCGTCAAATAAAGTATTATAAAAAATTAGATTTGTGTTCGATATCGGAGAATGATGTGGAACGAGAGCAACTTCACCAAGGTAAGCTGCACCTTCGTCGATATTAATAAGCCTTTTCAGGATCTCTAGGCCTTCATTTGCTTGAACATCTATGATTCTTCCATTTTCAAAGGTTAGAGTAAATTCTGGAATGAGATATCCTTCATAATTAAGAGGTCTTGTACTGCGGACCTTCCCGTTAACCCCCTGTTTGATAGGAGCAGTCCATATTTCTTCTGATGGTATATTTGCTAAAAAATGAATTCCCTTTTCGTTGAAGTTATCCGCATCGCTTACCCAGAGATGTTTAGGGGACAGTTCTATTCGAAGATCAGTACCAGGACTGCTATAACGGAGTGACCGGTACTTTTTCCGATTCAACTGTTCAGTACGGTCTCTAAGCATCTGTAGATGATCTCTCCAGGTTTCTATCGGATCATTCTCCAAGTTTATTCTCGTAAGCTTAAAAATGACCTCCCATAAGGTTTCGATTAATAATTCCTCTTCAACTTCAGGAAACACCTTAGCAGCCCAAGCCATGGTAGGGACTGTGATAATTGACCAGCTGATTTTGTTAGACATACCATAACTACGGAATTTGGCAAGTGCCTTACTTTTAGCTTTATTTGAATTTGCTATCCTCTGTGGATCAATTCCATGCAATAAATCAGGATTAGGAGCAAGAATGGTTAGAAAAGCAGCATTATTTGATGCAAACTCCTCCCATCCTTTCGCTCGAAACAAAGGATATTCATGAAACGCTGCCTCTGGCGCGAGCTTATACTTGATTCGTGTAACTTCATCATCACTCCATTCGATATAAACATCATGAGCACCAATCTCATATGCTTGTTTTACTATTAAATGAACAAACTCGGCAGCTGATACCGGTGCAGTCACAACTAGAGTTTGCCCAGGCTGTACATTAACCCCAACGTTTACAGCGAGAGCTGCATATCGTTTTAACTTTTCATAAAAGTTCAGATCCATAACTCTCCTCCTTTTTTGCTATATCCAAGTAGTTGTTGCTTTCTAGTCAATTAGCAAGTATATTATTGATGTTTTTTTAAGTATACTGTAACCATATTGTCTATTTAATCAAATATAGAGGAGTTACTTCACATCATGATTAAACGACTCACAGCACTATTTTCGATCCCCTCATATGGCTTACTCTTTATATGTATGTTACTGCAGGGAATCGGCATTTCACTGAGCGCCCCTTTTTTATCCATCTATTTCACAGAACAGCTAGGAGTATCTATTGGGATGTTTGGTGTATTTCTAGCCGTCACATTAATTTCAGGGATATGGATCAGTACGCTAATCGGAAGACGCTCTGATCTCGGTTTAAATCGAAAAAACATTTATCTGTTCTCTACACTCTGTAGCGTTTTGGCTTATAGTGGCTACTTGTTCATAAGTGATTTTACGATATTGTTCATCTACATGATTGTCTTCACCGCACTCGGTGCACCTGGGATGCCGCAGTTGTTCGCTATTGCTAGAGAAGCCGTAATAAAGAGTAATTTTACAGATCATACCTTTGCTAATTCTACCTTACGTTCTGCTTTCTCTCTCGGCTTTATTACAGGTCCTTTAATCGGCACATTGCTCATCGCAGCTGTAGGGTTTAAGGGAATTTTCTTGGGTACAATCGGAGTTTTCCTACTTGTTGCCTTACTTACATTCTTATTTCTCAAATCAAATACAGAACTGAAAACCCGTAATTCTGAAGTGAAAGCACAAAGTTTCCGGCTGGTTCAGAACCGTAATATTCTGCTACCTTTTCTGATTCTGATATTCATGTATACGGCTCACTGGATGAGCAGCCTAAATACTGCCCTCTTTATAACAAACAATCTAGGGGGAACGACAAACGATGTCGGTCTAGTCAGCAGTATTTGTGCTGCGCTGGAAATTCCTTTTATGATTATACTCGGTCTACTAAGTGCAAAATACAGTAATCGTATCTTGATGATTTGCGGAGCTATTCTTGGAGGAGCTTATTATTTCGTTATCATTATATCAGACGCGATGTGGCAGATGCTTGCTGCACAAATTTTGCTCGCCGTTTTTGTTGCCGTCATTTCAGCAATTGGGATTAGCTACATTCAAGATCTGCTTCCTAGCATGCCTGGCTATGCTTCTACGCTTTATTCTAATTCATCCACGATCGGCAGACTAATTGGTAGTCTAGTTGGCGGGGGGTTAGCCAGTATTGTAGGTTACCGTTATTCATTTGTCTTCTGTTTTATACTCATCTTTATATCTGCAATCATGCTAGTGATAAGTGGTCGTCATCCTGTAGATGAACGGCAAGAATTAACCGGTTAATCACCTTTATATGACTCTTCTTATAACCCATTCTCTTCATAATCGGAGAGGATGGGTTTTTTATGTATCATCACCTAGGCGCTGCTCGTTAGGTAATCTGGCCAGACGATGTTATAAATAATCCACACTATAGAGCATTATTAGCACCCCGACAATACACATGATCCACGAAGCCAAGGAACTTGAACTTTTATTTACCTGATTTTGGATGTACTTTAATGGCTTCTGCATTACTGAGCCGAATAACACATATAACATGTACAAAATCAATGGCGGGAGCACCATAACAATGTTATAAGCAAACATTAATGGGAGCCACTCAAACCAAACTAATCCTGCATTTGTAATAAGTGTTATAGCAGCAAAATAAGGAAGGGCTGTACCCACTTCTACAAGTGACGTTGTAACTCCTAGTGCAACCATTGCGAATTTAGTCTTTGATCTGGGACTTGTATACGGTGTCCTCTTTCTTTTAGGGACATAAAAACTCCAAACAAACAGTATCGCCCCTACAACAAATATAATCCAGCTTACCACACGATTTTGTAAGAACGACGAGAACATTTCAAAAAAGAACCCGAATCCAAGTTTGATGGCCACCCCAAAGCTAAAATAGAATCCTACGACAGTTAATAAATATACAATTAATCTGGAACCTATTTTTTTCTTTTCAGTTAGAAGTAAATATACAGTAACCCCAAAAGTGGCCGGACTGAGAGTATCTAGTAGAGATAAACCACCTATCATTATTAACAGCTCACTATTCATGTTTGCCCTCCAATCCAAAGTCCAATTCCACCTCCAATTAATACACACCCATATATCATGATGTCTTCTTTTGTCATACTCTCAACTCCCTCGATGAGACGTCTTCTATTCAACGAATATCAACAATGCCCATTATAAATAGTGACGTTACGTCACTTTCAAGGGGTTATTTGGAGATAGCAAAAATCTCACCTTGTTAAGGTCAAGAATTCAGAATAAAAAAAAGCCGCTTTAAGCGGCTTTTAAAGTCTAATCATTTAATCCCTTTCCACTGAGGATATGCGGGATATTTTTTTCAATCCTTGATTCTCGAGTTTTAGATTGTTTAGGTCTAGAAAAATGCAGTATGTATGCTCTTTGCCGACCCGGAGTCAATGCTTCAAAAGCTGTTTTCAAGTCAGGCATTTGAGCGAATTTATTCTCTAATTCTTCAGGTATGACATACTCCGTGTTCTTCTTATAGTTTATTTGTAGGCCGGCTTTCTCAACCTCAATCGCTTCATGTATGTATGCTTTCAAGATAAGTTCCATTTCCTCGATATCTTGAACATGGGTGAAACGAATCTGGCGAGCTGCCTGTACATTCTCCGTTTGTTGGATTAAGATCCCATGGGGATCTTTTATTAACGCACCTTTGTGAAACAATAGCGCGCAATAATCCTTAAAACCATGAATCAACACGATGTTTTTATTGTCATATGTATAACATGGATGCATCCACTTAAAATCCTCGGTCAGACCGCAATCAAGAACGATTTCTCTGAGCAGCTCGAATTCTTCCTTCCACTTCTTAAGCTTCCTGAAATAGGGGTCGATTTTAGAATTCCTTTCACCTTGAGTCATATATGCGCCTCCTATAATAAAAATCGCAACACCATTATAGAAACAATCCCCACCATTACAGTTCCTAATAAGCTACGTGTTAATATAGCCATAATAAAAGTTGGTAATGCAGCAAATAACTCTAAGTTGTTGTGAAACGGGGAAAGTTCACCATTCTGCGTAAGTAACTCTTGTCCTACCAAAGCTGCCATGACTGAGATAGGAACATAATTCAACCATCGCATCCCCCATTCAGGTAATTGTATGCGACTAAGAAAAATAAGCGGAAGCACTCTAGGAATGAAGGTAACTAAGGATGCCCCCATAATAATTAAAAGAATAGACCATCTTATCTCCATTTTTCCACCACCATTCCTATTGTTGAGGCAATCATTGTAGCAACAATGATACCTACACTTCCAGAAGACACTAATGTTACACCTACAACAATGACAACAGCACTTATAGCAACTACAATATCTACAACATATTTCGATCGGCCCACCATTAGTAGAACTAAGAGTCCGATAAAGATGGCGGGTAATGCAAAATCAAGACCAAATTCTTGCGGATTCGTAATCCACTGTCCTAAAAATGCACCGGCTATATTGGCTACGATCCAGTTTACATAAGCGGTTATATTTAGACCCTGCATCCATTTTTCACTGATACGTTTCTTATTCGCCGTCTGATTAATGGCAACCCCAAATGTCTCATCCGTGAGTAAAGTACCTATTAAAATGTTCTTTAAAGGAGTGAGGTGCCGGAAATAAGGCGATAAGGCTGCACTAAGTAATAGGTGGCGAAGATTAACAAAGAAAACTGTAAAAATGATAGCAGAAGCGGAAGCTTGCGTAGTAATCATCCCAGCAACGATAAACTGGGCTGAGCCTGCATAGATAAATAAACTCATCAAAGTGATTTCAGCTATGCTAAGTCCCGATGTTTTCCCAACCACACCAGCAGCAAATCCGATACTGAGGTAACCCAATAACGTAGGAATGCAGTCTTTTACACCCTGAAAGAAACTCTCTTCACTTACCTCTTCCCCAATACTTTTGATATTATAATTTTCTTGCATTAATTGAACCTCTCCATCATATCTTTTTCTGTTTCTTGTTCAAATGTTAATCAGGGGACTATGTAATTTGTTGCCATTCACTATTTCTTGAATATGATAAACCGAATCTGTCGCACACAACAACGTATCTCTTTACTATACAACTTACTTTTTATTTTGTATCTATTAAAAACAAAGTGACTCTAATAATAAAGGGATGATTAACGTAATGGATAAGCAAAAAGCCGCTGTAATCAGCGACTTTTTACGGTTAGCTATTTTTTTGTCTCGTGAGCAGTAACATCAAAAAAGATATGATTATCATTGCCCCTGTCCAAGCCCATGCCATTGTCATATTCCCTGCATCCACCGCAACGAATATAGCAGTAGGAATAGTCTGTGTTTTACCCGGTATATTTCCTGCGATCATTAACGTCGCGCCGAATTCACCAAGTCCACGAGCAAACCCAAGAATATAGGCAGATACCAACGAACGATAGGTTAAGGGAAGCGTTATGTACCTGAATACTTGCCATTCATTAGCTCCAGTTGAACGCGCAGCCTCCTCTAAATCCCGTTCTACAGAAGAGAAACCAACCTTCATCGTTTGATACACAATCGGGAATGAAACAACAACCGAAGCGATTACAGCAGCCCACCAGGTAAAAATAATTGGCGCGTCAAAAAGCCATTCTATCCATTGTCCAAACCAGCTTTTCCGGCCAAGCATAACTAATAATATAAAACCAACGACAGTTGGTGGAAGAACTAACGGAAGCATAAAGGCGGTCTCAAGAAGTGTCTTACCTTTAAATGATTTCCGAGATAGCCACCAAGCAGCAGCGACACCAAGCAGAATCACGATTAGGCTGGACAGCACTGACACCTGCAGTGAAAGTTTAATCGGGATCCAAAAATCATTCCAATTCATATCGCCACAATCATTTTAGAACGGAAAATCCGTACTTTATAAAAACATCCAGCGCTTCTTGAGTCTGCAGATAGGTGTAAAAATCTTCTGCTTCTTTACTATGCTTCGTCGCTTTCACAATTCCAATCGGGTATTCAACCGATGTATAGGTGTTGGGATCTACAGCGAAAGCGATTTTTACTTTATCCGAGGTTAATGCATCTGTTCTATAGACAAACCCAACATCAGAATTTCCCGTTTCAACATATTGAAGAACCTGCCTCACATCTTTTGCCTGAACCATTTTAGACTGCAGTGAGTCCCAAAGATTGACGCTTGTGAGTGCTTCTTTTGCGTAGCCTCCGGCGGGTACACTTTCAGGAATACCGATTGCAATGTTCTTCACATTGGAATTGGACAAGTCGGCAAAACCTTCAACTACTGCTTGCCCATCAGTAGAAACAACAGCTACCAGTTCGTTGCTTAATACATTTTTCTGCTGATTTGCATCAATAAGTTGTTTGTCCACGAGTGCTTTCATGTTCTTGGTTGCGGCAGATAGGAACAAGTCAGCCGGTGCACCCTGCTCAATCTGCTGCTGTAATGCACCAGATGCGCCAAAGTTAAAATTCAATTTGATATTTGGATATTTCGTCTCATATGCCATCTGAATTTCCTTGAGAGCATCTGTCATGCTTGCTGCCGCAGATACGGTCAATTCGACCGTTTGAGCATTTTGAGATTCGGTATTATCGGTTGTTGCCGTTCCACAGCCTGATATGACTAATGTCAAGGCTAATATAGATGATAAAACCATACCAATCTTTGCTTTTTTAAACATAAATTCTCCCCCAAAATATAATCAGTTATAACTAGACATAGCTATTATACTTATACAGCAAATATTATTATACTAATTATGTCTAATTATATCTATGTATAATTAAACACAACTATTCACAACACTTCACCTCATCCGATTATAGTCGCAGCACCTGCTTTCGTTCAATTGTGTTATAATTAGTTTTACATGTTAACCAACTTTTACAGTTATCCGGGAGGATCATGATATGTCCAATTCCAATGACATGTCTTATACAACTGAGGAAATCGCCAAACTCTTAAAAATATCAAAACTAACCGTATATGATCTGATCAAAAAAGGTGAACTATCCTCTTATCGGGTCGGCAAGCAAATGCGAGTGGACGCCGCTGATCTGGAGGCGTACAAACAACGGAGTAGAATGGTGCCAGTACCGGGTCAAGCTGTAGAAGTTCATTCGCCAGTAGCTCCCCAAACGTCGACATCCGTTAGTACGAATCGCCCACTCGTAATAACTGGCCATGACATTAGCTTAGATATTCTGGCTAACCATATGGAGCAGGCAATCCCCACTATTCGACCTTTGCGTTCGTTTGTCGGTAGTCTCGACAGCCTAATTTCCATGTACAAAGGCGAGTCTGATATCGTAAGCACCCACCTCTTAGATGGAGATACCGGAGAATACAACCTTCCATATATTCGAAAGCTACTCGTTGGATCTTCCTACGTGGTCGTCAATCTGCTATCCAGAAATGCAGGGCTGTATGTCCAGCCGGGTAATCCTTTCGCTCTAAAGGGGTGGTCCGATTTAAGTCGCTCAGGTCTGCGATTCGTAAATCGGGAAAAGGGATCAGGTGCAAGAGTATTGCTTGATGAACAACTTCGCCTTCACGGAATTAAGCCAGATCATCTTAACGGCTATGATCATATACAGACAAATCATCTCGGAGTGGCGACGAAAGTCGCTACAGGTGAAGCCGACGTTGGTATAGGCATTGAGAAAACAGCATCTATTGTAGGAAAAATTGATTTTATCCCTCTGGTTCAGGAACGTTATGATCTTGTAATCCTTAAAACAACATGGAGCCAGACTTGGATTCCCACCCTTTTGCAAATTATGCAATCGGACACCTTTAAGAAAGAACTTCGTTCGATTCCAGGGTTTGATTTGTCCCTTACAGGGAAAATCTTGTTAGAGACTTGAGTGTGAAGTATATTTCATCGTTAATAACACGGTTAAGATCATAGTAAAACCTCCGCTAAAGCTAATAAGTACAATTAGCTTTAAGCGGAGGTTTTTTGATCTTTTATATCATCTTCTTCAATGGATCTACTAATTATTTCTTCTACTAGGCGGCCTGTTGATGCAAATGTTATTCATATTCTTTTAGCTTTTCAAACACACCGTCAACCCAAGTTTGGTCATCCCATAATTTAGGATTGTCTAGTTTTCTAACCGCTGGGTGACCGGTAGCAAAAGTATCAACACCATCTTTGTTTCCAAAATACAGATCAACAATTTTTAATAATTTGTTTTCAGATTGAACCAACAGTTTGCAATTCATTCCAGACCCTTGGTTAGAAAAAGGTAAGCTTAGATAGTATAGATTCTCATCCAGTTTCGTTAGCTCTGCTTCTTGAAACTCATTATCTAAACTGAAATTTACACCTATCCCCCCTTTTAGTTCTCTTCTTTGTTCCAAACCGAGCATAATACTTGTGAATTTATGAAGATTTACATTTGAGATATAGTTATCGAATGTAACGGTTGTTTGTTCTGGAACAGCCCCGGTATACAAATTCACGAAAGCTTCTCCAAAGGCTACAATCGTTTCGTAATCATCATCACTAATCTCATCATTATTAATTGAAAACTGTTGATTAGCTAGTTCACTTAAGACTTGTGCTGATGATTTCTCTGTTTGTTTTAAAGCAACTTCTACAACTTCAACATTTGTGGCTTCCTCTAAACCATCTGCTCCCTTATCTATCGATTTTGCTTCACATCCAATTACAAATACCATCAACATAACAATTAAGACAATAAACAACCTTAACTTAGCCTTTTTATAAAGAAACATCGCTTCATTCCCCCTTTTACATTGTTAGAGTGTTAACACTGTAATTTGTCCTCTTTTGGCAATATATCTCACACATATAGTTATCTTCAGATTTTCTTTAGATTTATCCTCGTAGAATCCTCAGATTTTTTCATTACCATCATACTGAAGAAATCAATGAGGAGTCACAACATGATAAGTAATACGGTCATACAGTTAGTTGAGCAATACGGCTATCTGGCTTTTTTCTTAGCATTTTCACTAGGTCCATTTGGGATCCCAGTTCCAAATGAAATAACAATAATTACAGGAGGGATTTTGAGTAATGCGGATGTATTAGATCCATGGAAAACTTATATTTTCATTCTAACCGGCCTTTTAACCGCGATTACGCTATCTTATTTTGCTGGCAGGTTCTTCGGGTTAAAGATAAGAACAAAATTCCAAAGTAATCACAGCTTTCATAAAGCAGAAAAGATGTTTATTCAGCAGGGAGAACTAGCCATGTGTTTTGGGTTATGCATACCGATTGTTCGATATATTATGCCTTTACTTGTTGGATTAAGCGGGGTCAGATTCAAGAAATTTGCTCTGATATCCTATTTCAGCGCTTTATTATGGACCGTGGCATTTTTTACGATCGGCAGATATCTAGAGACTATAGTTTGATGGGGGAACAATAGATGAATATCAATGAATCATTACTTTTTTTGAGAGGTTTTCTTATCAATCCACAACGAGTCGGAAGTGTTTTACCTAGTTCTCGTTTTCTAGCAACTAAAATGCTTCAGTCTGTACCGTGGAATGAAGTTAAGGCAGTCGCTGAGCTTGGATCAGGTACAGGTGCTATCACAAGCCTTATAAAAGCGCAGTTATCGGGTCCCACAAAAGTGTTATTGTTTGAAAGAGATAAGAAAATGAGAAATAAATTGAGGACAGATTATCCAGACTTCACATGTCATTCAAATGCTTGTCAATTGGTTAAAAAAATGAACCAGGAGGGCATCGGTTCGCTTGACTGTATCATTAGCGGATTGCCATTCTTTAATTTCACAAGTGAAATGCGGGATACGTTAATGAATCAGATTGTTGAAGCACTGAAACCAGGAGGTATTTTTGTCGCATTTCAATACTCTCTTCAAATGAAAAAAAAATTCTCTGAAGATTTAATCATTGAAAAAATCGAATTCGTGCCTTTTAATTTCCCTCCAGCTTTTGTATATACCTGTCGCAAGAGGGAGACGCTTTAATTTAACCGAGAGACACTAACTCACCACATCTTAACATTTAGCCATAGCTTTAATCTATAGCAAAGGAGCAGCATTAAATGAAAACAGTACTTGTCGTAGATGACGATCCAGAGATTCGAGATGTCATTCACGTATATTTGCGCAATGAAGGGTACCATGTCGTAGAGGCTGTAGACGGTCTGGAGGCGCTAGATGCAGTGAGTTCAACATCTATTGATCTAATCATTCTGGATGTAATGATGCCAAGAATGGATGGTATCCATGCTTGCCTAAAAATAAGAGAAATATCAAACGCTCCAATCATCATGTTGTCGGCCAAGGAAGAAGATATTGATAAAATTACAGGTCTAACTACCGGGGCAGATGATTATATGATTAAACCGTTTAATCCTTTGGAATTGCTTGCACGAGTTAAAGCACAATTACGGCGACAATCACTGATCGGAAAAGAAGAATACAATTCACTAATCCTTATCAAGGATCTTATTATTGATAAATCTAAACATACTGTCACGTTGAAAGGGAAAAATATATCTCTTACCCCGCTTGAGTTTTCAATTTTAGAATTGCTAGCAAGCCACCCTGGACAAGTATTTAGTACGGATAAAATATATGAAAGTGTATGGAAAGAACCATACGGGTATTCAGATAATACAGTGATGGTTCATATCCGAAATTTACGTGAAAAAATTGAAGAATCACCAAGAGAACCCCGATATATCAAAACGGTTTGGGGAGTGGGCTATAAAATTGACTGAACATATACAAAAGCCAAAAAAATCTAAAAGAATTCAGGTTAACATTTTATTGAGAATGGGGTTAAGTTTCGTTATTGCGGTTGCGATAAATGATATCCTTATTTTACTTTTCTTAAAGGTTGGTAGGGTAATGGATCGGAGTTGGTTCCTCAATTTCTTTCCTTATCTAATTACACCCTTGTATATCGGTATCTTTATACTTACTTTTTTCTTCTTAACAAGACAAATCGTCAAAGATTTAATCCATTTGGAACGCGGACTTGAAATCATATCTGAGGGTGATTTGAACTATCGGGTATCTGTTGATCGACAAGATGAGCTTGGACGAGTTGCGTTTAATATTAATCTCATGGCGGAACGTTTACAGCAGCAGATCGCAAAAGAACGAGAGTTAGAAAACACCAAGATGGAAATGATAACGAGCATTTCACATGACTTGCGAACACCTCTTACAAGTATTATTGGTTATATAGAACTCTTAAGAACAAATTCATTCCAGAACGAGGATGAATATTCGCGATTCGTCCAAAACACTTATAACAAAGCAATTCACTTAAAGAAGATGCTTGATGGTCTGTTTGAATATACCCGGCTAACTTCGATTGAGACCCGTTTGGACCTGCGAAAAATCGATCTATTCCAACTTCTCGACCAATTGCTTTTTGAATTTGAACCGATTGCACAAGAGAATGGCATCAACATTGTTAAAGAGATTGGAGATTCTCCTGTTATAACGCTCGTTGACAGCGAAAAGATTGCCAGATCTATCGATAACCTGTTAATGAACGCCCTTAAGTACTCCGTAAAACCGGGAACCGTTCGTATTGCCATGAGGGCCGATAATCAGAATATTATTATTGAGGTCGAAAACAAAGGAACCCCAGTTACGAAAGAACAAGAAAAAAAACTTTTCGAACGTTTTTATAAAGTTGACCATTCGCGAACTTGTGGAGGTATTCAAACAGGTGCTGGCTTAGGCCTATCTATTGCTAGAAACATTATTGAGTTGCATGGAGGGACTTTGACGCTCCATCACTTTAAAAACATTTATAAATTCATCATCAATTTGCCTGTAGAGCAACCATAAAATTCAGGCAAAAGAGAAGTCTAAGAAAGGCTAGATGACATGTGCGATTCTTGCACCCCTCTAGCCTTTTCACGATCATTGTTATGTATAATATTATTTCATATTCAACTAACGTTCAAAGATGCAGGGATGGTTAATAGGAAAGTCGTTCCCTCCCCCTTCTCACTATGAACCTCAATCCGTCCCTTCACTTTATTGATCGTACTATAGATCATGAGCATTCCAAGACCCGTGCCTTCTTCTTTTGTAGAATAATACGGTTTCCCAAGGCGGGATATCTCTTCCTTGGTCATCCCTATTCCGGTGTCTTGAATGCGAATCATAATATTATGCTTACATTCCGAAATATCGATCGTTAGCGTACCGCCACCTTTTTCTCTCATCGCTTCAATGCCGTTTTTGTACAAATTAATGAGGCATTGTTGAATTTGGTTCCGGTCATAACTTGTACTAAGTGAATTGTTAAATCGAAACTCCACTTCTACATTATGTATGGAAGCATAAGGCATAATGACACTTTTCGTATACTCTAATTCGGTACTCATATTGGAGAGCACCATGTTTACTGTTTGTGGCTTGGCAAAAGAAAGATAATCACTAACTATTTTTTCAGCCCGTTCTAGCTCCTGTAAAGATAATTCGATATATCTTTTCTCCTGCTCTGTTAAGGAGTTGGACTTTTTTAATAACTGTAGAAAACCATTCGTTACCGTAAGCGGATTTCTGATTTCATGGGAGACACTGGCCGCAAGTTCACTGACCACATTCAATCGATCGGATTGTATAATTCGTTCACGATTTTCAATATTCGTAATGATCTTCTCGATTAACATCATAAGGATGACCATCATCACTGTATTTGTCGTTAATGCATTAATAGAAAGGATCCAGATCTGCCAGTCAAAATGATCAATAATATAACTTAACATAATCAGGTAACATCCCATTGTAATAAAAGAAATTACCGTCGCAGTTATGATCCGACCTTTCGAACTTAACTTCATAAACTTTTTATTGAATAACGGTACGATAAGCAGAACGGCTGTTGAAAATAGAAAAGATTGAAAGATCCCTTCCCCGCCCACATAAAATCGAAGGATATTTAATACGACATATAACGGAATAACATTCTTATACCCTCCAAACAGAGCCACAATGATAAACGGTATATACCTTAAATCAAAGAAGAATCCAATTTCTAATCTAATGGGCATGATCATGCACAGACTCATTGCAACTGCCGATAATAAGACCAGTATCTTTTTACTATACGAATAGGGTCTATTTTCGAAGAAAATTAAGAATACAACTACGGGAAAGAGCAGATATAAGAAGTTCAACAGTAAGTTACTAAACATAGAGATGAATTCCTTTCAGGCTTTACTGTTAAAAATTACATGACAGATTTTGGCTCTCCCCTAAAGATTACACTAAACTGCGGTTATATGTATAGTTAATTGTATTAACGTTAGATATCCTTCTTCTTTCTTATATCGGAAATCCTACACAGCTGTATTGATAGTCCCGAACAAACCCTAATTTCTCTGCTATTCTTTTCGATCCTTCGTTATCTGACGTGCAGTCCCAGTAGGGGATGGACCCTTGATCTATAATTGTATTAACAACTCTAGCAGCCAGTTGGCGACCAAGTCCTTTATGTTGGTGTTCCGGTTTCGTTTCTATCCCTATTGCTCGTGTATCATTTGTAATAAAACTTGTATAGCAAACACTTACGACTTCATTTCCATGTAATGCGATATATCCAATACCCATGGACCGAAAATCATCCACACTCCCCCAAAATAAATCAATAGCATTCATAAATAATTGTTTGTTTTGTAGATCCGCGGCAAGAAACTCATCGATTACTACGGGAATAATATCGTATCCATCAATATGGGATACTAATAACTTCTCATTTTTAAAATATTTGAAGACATACTGAACCCAATGAGACAGCTCTCTCTCAGCAAAGATGTTATCAAGCTTCCACTTATCTGAACTTCCTGATATCTCAAAATAAAAAAGTCCTTTCGATTTCATTCGAGAAGAAAGATGATCGGTTATGTACTGATTGAGATGCTGCAGACATTCATGATTACTCTCATCTCCTATTAAATAAAAGCCTTGCATACCTTGACTCCATACTAAAGCTGTCTTACATCCAATTTTACAATCAACAAATATCCAACCTGGATTGTTCCCTTGAATAATAGATAGAACCTCTGGTTGAATAAATCCCGTTTCTAGAAGTGGCATAACCATATCAAAATCTTGTTTATTCAGCTCGTACATCATGATCCTTCCTCTCGAATATTAATTTCCGATACCAATTTACACTTTCACTAAAAAATGATAATATAACTGACGAACGTTCGTAAACAATTGAGGTGATTACAACTGAAAAGTAAAGAAATTAAAGATATCGCTTTGAAGTATTTTACAATCCATGGGTATGAAGGTGCATCCCTGTCTCAAATTGCTGAAGAAGTCGGAATGAAGAAACAATCTTTATACTCTCATTTCAAAGGAAAAGATGATCTTTTTCTGCAAGTATTACAAGAGGCTAAAGAAACCGAACTCTCTTCGAAACTACAATATTTGAGTAAAGTAGATGCTTATCATCCCCATACAGACTTATTAGGATATCTGCAATTGGTCATTGATCTATTTCAAAAGAACGAGTATTTAAAGTTTTGGCTCCGTATGACATTCTTCCCTCCGCTTCATTTAGCTTCAGCGATTGATGAAGCAGTCATAGATACGGAACATAAAATCCAAACCGTTCTTGAAGGCAAATTCCAAGATTGGATCAATGCCAACGTCATCATGAAGGACGATCCCTCAATCCCTACACTAGCATTCTTAGGCGTAGTTGATTCGATTATGCTAGAACTCGCATATGGGAATGATGACAAACGTTTAAACGACAAACTTAATGCCTCATGGACCGTATTTTGGAGAGGTATTTCGCAGCTATGAATTTACAAAAGAGAGGTCTTGCTTCATGAAGAAACCATTAAAAGAACAAAAAACAGTCTTACTCATTCTGCTTAGCAATATATTCATTGTATTTCTAGGCGTTGGACTTATCGTCCCTGTAATGCCTTCCTTTAAGAATATTATGCATTTATCAGGACAAACCATGGGTTACTTGATGGCCATCTTTGCATTGGCACAATTAATCATGTCCCCGCTGGCGGGAAGATGGATCGACCGTTACGGCAGAAAGAAAATGATTGTAATCGGTCTATTCCTATTTAGTATATCTGAAGTGATCTTTGGTTTAGGGACGCATGTCTCCGTACTATATATTTCCAGAATTTTAGGTGGTATTAGTGGTGCATTTATCATGCCTGGTGTTACTGCCTATGTCGCAGATATTACCTCGACTAAAGAACGACCTAAAGCAATGGGATATGTTTCAGCCGCGATTAGTATCGGCTTTATCATTGGACCAGGTATCGGCGGTTTTATTGCTGAATTAGGTATACGTGCACCATTCTACTTTGCTGCAGGCTTCGCGTTTTTAACATGTATTTCATCCCTGTTTATTTTGAAGGAGCCTTTAACCAAAGAGCAGCTCTCAGAAATTTCGAATCTTAAAAAAGATACCAGCTTTATAAGTGACCTAAAACGCTCGCTTCAACCGATTTATATCATTGCCTTTATTATTGTTTTTGTACTGGCATTTGGTTTATCTGCTTATGAAACGGTATTTAGTCTGTATTCAGATGATAAGTTTGGCTTCACTCCACGAGATATTGCCACCATTATTACGATAAGCTCGATCGTTGGGGTTGTTGTACAAGTCTTTCTATTCGGTAAAATGGTTGATAAACTCGGCGAAAAAAGACTCATCCAAATTTGCTTAATTGCTGGTGTCGCTTTTGCAGTAGCATCCACCATGATCAATAGCTATTTGGCCGTTTTGCTAGTCACTACTTTTATATTCTTAGCGTTCGATCTATTGCGTCCTGCCCTGACGACATTTCTATCTAAGACAGCAGACCAAGAACAAGGTTTCGTCGCTGGAATGAACTCGACTTATACAAGCTTAGGAAATATTGCCGGACCCGCTCTAGGTGGTATGTTGTTTGATATAAACATCAACTATCCGTACCTCTTTGCTGCTGTCATTATGTTTATTGGTCTACTCATTACGATGATATGGAGAGATAAACAACCATCGAATGGCTTGGTAAGATAAATAACAAAAAAGGAACTGGACATTAACCAGTTCCTTTTTTTTGTTATCTATCACATTTCACAACGACCTCGTTTAATCTTGTTCTGTTAATGTATACAAAGGCACTTCCCGCTCATCTTCGGGATTGTTCAGCGCATAAATGCGTGCCGTTTCTTTCTGCTCGTCCACATGTTGAATATAGATCGGTGTTCCCTCACACATGACATTCGCCATAAAGGGAGAAGATGCTATTTGTTGTGCTCTTTGGACATTCATAGAAACTAACCTCCCTTCCTAAGTACAGTTCGTCTTTACTATGCTCGGGGAAAATAGAGGATATACATTATCAAACACTTCATTTCTGTATTTCAAATGAAATGAGGTTACTCAATGGATTCACAAACAAAAGCCGATTTTCTCTAATCAGAAAATCGGCTTTGAAATATATAAATGTGTATGTTTACTTCGCTTGAATATATCCTTCAGCTTTCAGCAGTTCTGCAATCAGGACAGCACCGCCGGCCGCTCCACGCAAAGTATTGTGCGACAACCCTACAAATTTATAATCGTAAATGGAATCTTCACGCAATCTGCCTACCGAAACGCCCATACCGTTTTCAATATCACGATCTAGTTTCGTCTGTGGGCGGTTTTCTTCTTCAAAATACGTTATGAATTGCTTCGGTGCACTTGGTAGCTCAAGCTCTTGTGGTCTGCCTTTAAATTGATTCCAGCGCTCGATGATCTCTTCTTTCGAAGGTTTGTTCTCGAACGATACAAACACAGTCGCTAAGTGACCGTCAGTTACAGGAACGCGAATACATTGCGTTGTAATCACTGGTGCACTAGCCTTCACAATTTCACCATTCTCTACGCTACCCCAGATACGCAGTGGCTCTTGCTCACTCTTCTCTTCCTCGCCACCAATATACGGGATCACATTGTCAAGCATCTCCGGCCAATCCGTAAAGTTCTTACCTGCACCAGATATCGCCTGATACGTCGATGCAACCACTTGGGTCGGTTTATAGTCAAGCAATGCATGCAGTGCTGGAACATAGCTTTGAATAGAACAGTTAGGTTTAACCGCAATAAATCCTCTAGTTGTTCCAAGACGTTTCTTTTGTGCGGCGATAACTTCAATATGTTCTGGATTAATCTCCGGAGTAACCATAGGAACATCTGGTGTCCAGCGATGAGCTGAGTTATTGGAAATGACCGGTGTTTCTGTTTTGGCATAGGCTTCTTCTAATGCTTTAATTTCATCCTTCTTCATATCTACAGCGCAGAAGATAAAGTCAACTCCAGCCGCTACTTCTTCCACTTTCGAAGCATCCTGAACGATGATACTTTTCACGCTTTCAGGAATAGGATTTGGCATCTTCCATCTGCCTTGTACTGATTCTTCATATGTTCTGCCTGCAGAATTTTTGCTTGCTGCAATCGCTGTTACTTCAAACCAAGGGTGTCCATCCAGCAACTGAACAAATCGTTGCCCCACCATACCTGTTCCACCAACAATACCTACTTTAAGCTTTTCTGTCATTGTTATTCCAATCCCTTCAATAATGGCATTATGCATTCAGCATAATTACTGATCCACCCTAAGGAAAAAGGATCATGTAATATGCTTCTCTAGATAACTATTCAAGCCGTATGAAATGGTGTTCTTTTCTTACATTATTGCAGCAATTCATGTAAAGATGATTACAAAAAAATCCCACCCCCAAGACCTTGGTCTTAGGGACGAGATTTGAATACTCGTGGTACCACCCCAAATTTGCTAATATGTCGCCATATAAGCCTCATCGAGTACGGCATGAATCTTACATGCATATACTCTAGCTCTGTAACAGGAGCTCCTGGCACACCATCTACATTATGTTTCCGATGTGCTGCTCAGAGGCTTTGTTCGATAAGGGGTCCTTTACTCCTTCGCAGCTACCGGAGTTCTCTGAATAAGGAAATTCTTTATCTACTCTTCTCTTCATCGCATTTATGATTCCTATTATATATAAAAACTTTGGTCGGATAAAGACTTTTTCTAAAATTTGCTGTAGTCGTACAGAAATCAACTACTTTTTGATCAACCCAACATTTGAAATCGTGAATAACAACATATTCGTATAATCCAATTAAAACACTTATAATTAGGCTGAAATCGAAATATCAAAGGGGAGATATAAGTCGATATGCGCTTTTTGTTTTCTCTGAGCTCCTTTATTACCGCTTGGCGGGATTATCCGGCTGAGACAAAGACGGTGCTTGGGAATCGATATGTCGTTCAAGAGCTCATTGGTGAAGGAAGCTATGGACTAACTTATAAATGTATTGATAACAATAGCGGTGATATTGTAGCTGTTAAACAGGCAAGAGCGAGTAAGGGCAAAGACGCAAGACAATTGCTGACCCGTGAGGCTGTAATTTTAAAATCACTTAAGCATCCTCAAATTCCCGCATATAAGGATCTCTTCACTGAAAAGCGTCATACCTATCTGGTTATGTCTTATGTAAGCGGTGATACCCTTGAGGAATTAATATTTGAACAAAAGATTAAATTTAGTGAACACAAGTGTGTAAAGATAACAATACAACTGATGGAGATTGTTTTATACATTCACACCAAAGGTTACGTGCATCTTGATTTGCGGATCCCTAATGTTTTGTTTAAGAACGGTGTAATTCATCTTATTGATTTTGGCTTGGCTCGAAGGATTGGTGAACCTTCCCCCCTCAAGAAGTCAGCACGCACTTGGTTTAAAGATAGAAGCACTTTATCTTCAGGAGCATATAAAACCTCCGAGGAACTATCCGACCTTCAGGATATAGGGCATTTTATGTTGTTTATGTTGTACTCTGTCTTTGATCCAGATGCTGATATCAACGAATCAATGGAGCGGAGCTGGCAAGAAGAACTCGATCTGTCATCCCAAATACGGGAAATTCTCGAACACTTGCTGAACCTGCGAGAACCTTATAAGAGTTCTAAACATTTCATGGATGATCTGCGAAAGCTTGATCTTGATTACGATACTCAATACAGCTCCCAAACCATTTGATTCAGCAGATTCTTCTATGTTAATATCCGATTACAACACAAGAAATAACTGCAATCAAGAAAGGAGGATGTTTATAGTGTTGAAAAAATTAATCAATAAGTTTCTTCACTCCTCTTCTCACAGTCATGGACGAAAGCATTACAGCAGCTCCGCTAAACATTATGGAAAAAGATCCAGCAGTAACGTTTTTTCACGTCGTAAAGGCTCATCTTCGGATTACAAGTATAGGAAAGTGTCCCGTGGACATGGTTACTATAAAAATAGAAAGCACAGCTCAAGCTAAACATGATATCAATCGTCCTCATCCCTCTTCTTTTTGAGGGATTTTTTATTTAGAGATGCGATTCAATACAATCATATAAACAATAAAAAAGCCTTGCCCCTAATTAATTAGGAGACAAGACTTAAGATATTATAGATCCGTTTTAATTGACGCTATTCTTTCTCTCCAAGCGAATATCGCTGTAATTGAGGTATTAATGCATACGCAAATGTAAATAGCGGGCATAACCACAGAAAAGTTGCAAATGCAGCATATTCAATGACTGGCACACCAAGTGTAGTGGCGAAGAACACCCCACTAACCCCCCAAGGAATTAACGGATTAACGAGCGTACCGCAATCTTCTAAAGTTCTTGATAACGTCTTAGCTGGGATATTTCTTCGAGTATATTCATCTTTAAACATCTGGCCTGGCAAAAGAATCGATAGATACTGTTCTCCTGTCATGCCATTCACAGCAATAGATGATGCTCCAGTCATCATAACAATGCTGCTCTTTCTCTTCAATGGTTGAATAATACTCCGGAAGAACGCTTCGATTACTCCACAATGCTGTAAGAGCCCTCCTAATGATAGAGCAATTAAGATCAGTGATACAGATCCCATCATCGATTGTAATCCACCACGATTGACGATGGAAGCCACGGTTTCATTGGCAATCGAGCTCTTGTATCCGTTCTGCATTGCGCTGAACCAGACATCGATAGCCGTCTGATGTTGAACAAGAGCAGTCACTAGAAGACCCGTAACGATACCGACTACTAATGTCGGAAGGATTGGTATGCGCTTGAAAGAACATACAATAACAGCTAGTGGTGATATCAATGTTAACCAATGGATCTGAAACCCTTGATCTAGAGCCACTTTGATCGGATAAATTGATGACAAATCGATATTATTGCTCTGAGGAACAAGCAAGAAAAAAATAGTTGTCAAAATAAGGGCTGGAACCGTTGTGTACATCATGTTTCTAATATGCGTGAACAAAGATATGCCGGTAACTGCGGGAGCAAAATTCGTTGTATCGGATAATGGAGACATTTTGTCACCGAAACAAGCACCACAGACAACGGCCCCAGCAGCCAGAGTTGGAGATATCCCCGTTGTTAATGCAATCCCCATGAGAGCGACACCGACTGTACTAACTGTCGTGAAGGAGCTTCCCGTAAACATCGAAACGATTATCGTTACATATAGTGCGCTGACAGCAAAATAATTCGGTTCAATATAATCCATTCCATAGTATAAAATTGTCGGTACAGTTCCACTCATCATCCATACCGCAATGAGAATACCAATGAGTGATAGGATGAGAATCGGCATAATAGCCGTTTGAATACCTTGAATAATTGCAGATTCGATCTTTTTCCACGAAAAGCCGAACAAGCGTAATAATGTCGCAGTACCGACAGTTGTGGCGAGAAGCGGAATATGCGGTTCCGCTTTTAATAGAAAGATGGATACAAATAATAAGGCCAGAATAAAAATGATTAGAAACATACTTTTTGAGAAACTAAGTTGGCGGTTCATGATGTAAGAGCTCCTTATACTATGTCTTAGATGTATAACATTTTTCGCTTTGATACTTTCACGCTTTTTTGCTTTTTTGCTTTTTTGCTTTTTTGCATTGAAGTACAGAGGTAATATTAAACGATACGTATAGGTAGCGTCAATGTTATAGACATCCAAAAGAGGTTAATTCATCTAGTAGAAAACGATCATTTATATAATTCTATTATTAGAAGCAACATCAAAATCGTTTGTAATCAAACAGATATTAGCCAAAGCAACCATGATCTTATCGAGAGAACAAAAAAAGCCTGATAAATCAGGCTTTGATCTTATTCTTATCTATGCATGCATAGCTGCTTGGCGTTTATAGTGATCTTCCAGGACCAAACAAGCCATCGCTTCAACAACGGGAACAATTCTCGGGCAAATGCAAGGATCATGTCTACCTACTGTCTTAATCTCCTGTTCCTCTCCGTTTACATTAATCGTTCTCTGAGCAACAGAAATAGAAGATGTCGGTTTAACACTGATTCGGAATACGATGTCCTGTCCTGTACTGATTCCCCCAATAATTCCACCTGAATGATTACTTAGAAAACCTCCACTGTTCATTTCATCATTATGCTCGCTGCCAAGCATCGATGCCGCTGAGAACCCCGCTCCAAACTCGATCCCTTTGACTGCACCAATGGAAAGCATGGCCTTTGCCAGTTCAGCATCCAACTTATCGAATGCCGGCTCACCCAGACCCGGATCAACTCCTCGAATATGGCATTCAACTATGCCTCCGCAGCTATCTCCAATCGCGGCTAGATTTTCAATCTTTTCAATCATTTTTGCTGCTGCCACAGGATCACAGGCTCGAACCGCATTATGTTCAATAACTTCTTCATCAAAAGTTTCACACTTGATCCCTCCGATCTCCCGAGTGAAAGCAAGCACTTGTACCCCTCTTTGCTCTAATAACTTTCGAGCTATAGCACCTCCCGCAACTCTGGCCGCTGTCTCTCTTCCCGATGCACGTCCACTTCCCCGCGGGTCGCGAATTCCATATTTCTGTAAATACGTATAATCTGCATGTCCGGGCCGGAAGGAGTGCTGGATATCATTATAAGCTTCCGGTCTCATATCATGATTATAAAGAATGACTGAGAGTGGAGTTCCCGTCGTCTTCCCTTCGTATACTCCTGATAATATTTGGACAATGTCATATTCCTTACGTGGAGATGTTACGGAAGACTGACCTGGTTTTCTCCGATCCATCTGTATTTGAATATACGATTCGTCAATTTCAACTCCAGGCGTTACTCCGTCCACGATGACCCCCACCGCTGCACCATGAGATTCCCCGAAGGTTGTTATTTTAAACATTTCACCGAATGAATTACCTGACATATTATAGCACTCCTCACCTAGTATTTAATTTCTACGCCTAGCTGCGACAATTGTTCAAAATAATTAGGACATGTCTTGGATACACACCCAGGGTCCATAATACCTATGTTCTCTACCTTCATCCCAATTAAGGATAGAGCCATCGCCATGCGATGATCATCATAAGAATCTAACAATGTGGCTACAGGCTGACCAGGATAAATGGTCAGACCATCGTGATGCTCTTCGACATGTAGGCCAAGCTTGGTTAACTCAGCACATATTGCGGAGATCCGATCACATTCATGATGCCGAATATGAGCCGCATCTGTTAACGTAATTGGTCCATCAGCGAATGGCGCCATGGCTGCAATTGTTAGGGTTTGATCAGACCATTTCTTCATGCTGATTGTAAATCCGCCTTTTAACTGCTTCACACCTTGCACTTCCACAAAGTTTTCACCTCGAAGAACGGTGCATCCCATTAATTCTAATGTATTTAACATTTCAATGTCGGGTTGGCTTGTGCTATCAGCAGAGATCCCCTCAATCCGAACACAACCGGCTGTAAGTGCGGCCAGAGCCCAGAAATAACAACAAGTTGAGACATCTGGTTCGAGAAGGACAGATTGAGCTTGGTACCTTCCTGTAGGAATATAGATCGTCTGACCATCCTGTGAGACTTTCGCTGTGATACCAAATGAACTCATCATATCAAGTGTCATTTGAACATAATCCCTTTGTACAACTTCTCCGTCAATGTGTAAGACTACTTGCTCTTTGGCATAAGGAGCTGAAATAAGTAGCCCGCTAATAAATTGACTGGAAGTAGAACCAGGAAGCGTTACCTCACCACCACGCAGTCCGTCTGCTCTAATCGTGAGTGGCAAACAGCCCTCTGCCTGATTGAATGTAATATCCGTACCAAGCGTGATAAGTGATTGCAACAAAGGTGCAATCGGCCGTTCACTCATTCGCTTACTTCCAGTCAGAGACCATGATCCCTTTCCTACTGCTAGTGCTCCTGGTAAGAAACGTGCGATCGTACCTGCGCTTCCTACATATAGCTCACCAGATGGGTTTAGCCAATTCCCTGCGGAACCTTGGATATAAGCCGTCTCTCCTTCAACCTCCACTTCCACACCTAGCTTCCGTAATACATCTATACACCAATAAGAGTCATCACTTTTCAATATTCCGTTTATTTGAGATCTTCCTTCTGCTAATGCAGCAATGATCAGTGCTCGATTTGTTAGGCTTTTACTCCCTGGAACTCGAATTTTCCCATTGATAACTGCCTTCGGAGGATTGATCTTCACCATTTGTTTATCGTTATTTGTTGACCACGGGGAACGAGCTTCTAAATCGGGTTGATTGACCATCTTGTAGTCCAACTCCTTGGTATTAATGATATATCTCGATTATAATGAGATATATGAAATAAGTGAAATTGGATTTTTGTTATTTTGGTATAAAGGTGGTCTATGACATATGATCAATTTGGAATGGTATCGAATATTTTTACATACAGCCCGTCATCGAAATTTAACCAAAGCAGCTAAGGAATTACACATCACTCAACCTTCTGTAAGCTATGCCATTAAACAGATGGAAGAAGCTATGGAACTTAAACTGTTCCACCGATTATCTAAAGGGGTCGAGTTAACAGAGGAAGGCCTCGCGCTGTTTGAGTATGTCGAGCAATCATTTGGCATGCTTGAGTCCGCTCAAATACATCTTCAAAATCTTAAACAATTAACAGAAGGAGAAATCCGAATCGGCGCAAGTGATTCGCTAATCAAACATCTCCTGCTACCTCATCTTAATGCGTTTCATCGTAAATATCCGGGAATACGGATCCGGCTGTCACATGGAAAAACACCCGATATCACACAGCGATTAAAAGCAGGAGAAATCGACTGCGCCCTTCTCCACCTGCCTGTTCATGATTCGCAATTGAATATTCAAACCTTAGCTGTATTAGAAGATTGTTTTGTCGTGGGTGAAACATATAAAGGAATGGCTAATCGTTCGCTTACAGCCAATGAACTTGCTGAGTTACCTTTAATTTTCCTTTCAGAGGGAAGCAGCACAAGAATATTTATCGAGCAATGGTTTGCAGCTAAAGGATTAAGCGTTAAGCCTGATATTGAATTGGGGAGCATAGATCTATTAGCGGAGTTTGCGAGATTAGGTTATGGTGCTGCTTTTATCAGCCGCTCTTTTGTACAGCAAGAACTTGACCAAGGAAAGCTGTTTGAACTACATATAGAAGATTCTCTCCCACCTCGAAGCATCGGTTTTGCGGTACGCCTTGATATGCATTTATCCATAGCGGCAGAGAACTTCGTTCAAATTCTTCGTGCCGGCATTGAATAACTGCGGTTGACTTTTTTTCCGAAAAATCACCAAACGTGCATAAAACAAACTAGCCTTCACATACTACTACCGTACTTTCATTGGTACGGTATTTTATTTTGTGTGAGGTGGACAAGCCGATGATTTGGAATCAATCGTATGACCCTATGAACAACATCTGGTTATCTGCTTTAATGGCAGCAATCCCCATCTTATTTTTTATCGTTGCATTAACAATCCTTAAACTCAAAGGACATATTGCAGGGATATTAAGTATAGTCGTTGCTGGAGTTATTGCCACATTCGTTTATGGGATGCCCGTATCTAAGGTGATTGGAACAGGTTTATATGGAGTTTTGGCTGGGATTTGGCCTGTTGCTGCCATTGTGTTGGCCGCAATATTTTTGTACAAGCTAACTGTCAAAACAGGAAAATTCGAGATCATCAAAGACAGTATCACATCCATAACTCCAGATAAGCGAATTCAAGTTCTGCTTGTTGCGTACTGTTTCGGGGCATTCTTGGAGGGGGCAGCAGGATTCGGTGCACCGGTCGCTATTACTGCTGTAATATTGATTGGCTTAGGGTTTAAACCATTACAAGCAGCCGGATTGTGCTTGGTCGCAAACATTGCAGGTGGATCATACGGCGCTATGGGTATACCCGTTACTACACCAGCCGCATTAACTGACTTGTCTCCACTAGATGTCGCTGCTTACACCTCATATATTATTCCAGCAATCAGTCTTGTCATTGCCTTTTTGCTCGTGTTTCTAGTCGATGGATTTCGTGGCATTAAAGAGACATGGCTAGCTACTTTAATATGTGGCGGGGTTTTTGCAGGGGTTCAATACATCACTTTGAATCTGATCGGAGCCGTATTGGTTGATATTTTGGCAGCAAGCATAAGCTTGATCGCTTTAACGATCTTCATGGTTGTTCGCGAAAAAGGTGGTTACAAGAGTGATCTGAAAAAGGTTGCATTTGCATGGCTTCCTTTTATCATTCTGACCGCATTAGTGATTCTGTTCTCCCAGGTTACCTTTAATAATTTGATTATAAAAATGCCTATACCAGGCGTACACAATCAAATCATTAAGCATCCTCCGATCGTTACTGAAGAGACACCATACGCAGCCGTGTTCAATTTAGATTTATTCTCCTCAACGGTTACAGCGATTGTTCTAGCCGCATTGTTAACGATTTTAATTTTCCGTATACCAGGAAAAATCGTTAAAGAGTCAGCGGCGGATACAGTTAAGGAATTGCTATTTCCAATCATTACAATTTGTAGCGTCTTAGCATTTGCGTATATCTGTAATTACTCTGGGATGTCATCAACTTTAGGATTGGCATTTGCATCAACCCAAGGATTGTTCCCTTTATTCTCTCCAATCCTTGGATGGATCGGCGTATTCTTGACTGGATCGGTTGTAAACAGCGGCTCATTATTTGCGCCACTGCAGTCGGTTACTGCTACACAAATTGGGATCGAACCCGCCACAATGGTTGCTGCGAACGTCATTGGTGGAGACATGGCAAAAATGATCTCGCCGCAATCCGTCGCAGTTGCTGCCGCGGCAGTAGGGTTAACTGGCCGTGAGAATGAGCTCTTTAAATTCACCATCAAAATCAGCATTATATTCCTTTTGATTGTGGGAATAGTAAATCTGATTATTTATTGAGGAGGACGAATAGATGAATAACAAAATTAGTCGAGTTGTGTTAATAGGTACAGGTGCAGTTGGATGCAGCTATGCTTATTCAATGATTAATCAAGGCATTGCTGAAGAATTAACTTTGATCGATCTTAACGAAAAACGTGCCGAGGGTGAAGCGATGGATTTACAACATGGTATGGCATTTGCCACCACACCAACACGCGTAACTGCTGGCACCTATGCTGACTGTAAGAATGCAGATTTAGTAGTCATCACCGCAGGCGTACCGCAGAAAGATGCGAGTGAGACCCGTTTACAACTGCTCGAGAAAAACGCCAAGGTTATGCGGAGCATTGTACAAAGCATCATGGCAAGTGGGTTTAATGGAATTTTTCTAATTGCATCTAATCCCGTAGATATTATGACTTATGTCGTATGGAAAGAGAGCGGTCTTCCAAAAGAGCGCGTTATCGGTTCAGGCACAACGCTGGATAGTGCACGTTTCCGGGTTATGCTCGGAGAGTTCCTTGGCGTTGATGCGCGAAATGTTCATGCTGCGATCATTGGCGAGCACGGGGATAGCGAGGTTCCTGTATGGTCGAAAGCAACGATAGGGATTGAAGATTTAGACAAAATCGTTGAACAGAAAAACATTAAACAGTCCGATCTCGATAATATATTTATCAATGTACGGGATGCAGCTTATCATATCATTGAACGTAAAGGTGCGACATATTACGGAATCGGTATGTGTTTAACACGGATTACTAAGGCGATATTTGCGGATGAAAACAGTATTTTACCTGTATCCTGTCTTATGGAAGGACAATACGGGCAAAACGATCTATATTTAAGTAATCCAGCAATTATCAACCGGAAAGGTATCAAAGAGGTCCTTGAAATTGATCTTAATGATACGGAGCGCGAAGCGCTCAATAAATCAGCATCTGTGATGAAAAGTATGATCGCTGAGTTATATAAGTAAGAATCGAACACACGGTTAGGCTATATGACAAAATAGGACCTCTTCACAACTAGCTGAAGAGGTCCTTTGTTTTTTACCAATCTCGATTAATGAGATAATTCAATAAATGCTTCAGAAATGAAATATTCCTCGGCATTTCCTTCAAAGCGTCCATCGCTTGGCAATAATGTTCCCACATTTCTTTACTTGCGCCTTCCTGTCCCAGAATGGTTACAAATGACGAAGTGTTATTCTCGATATCTTGACCGGTAGGTTTGCCCAGCAGATTCAGATCTCCTTCTAAATCAAGCAAGTCATCCTTTATCTGAAAGGCTATGCCTGCATGATAGGCAAACTTTTTCAATATTGAAATTTCCAACTCCGGAACTTGAGCAAGTATAGCAGGCATGACAAGTGATGCTTCAAAAGCGATCCCTGTTTTGTAATAGCAGATCATGTTTAATTGTTCAAGTGTCAGCGCTTTTCCTTTGGATTGCAAATCCATTGCCTGCCCCATACACATCTCGCCCGCTTTTTGCGACGAATATTTCATTAACGCGACAACAGCATTAGGATCAAATCCGCTTAGAGATGCTTGTTCTTCCATTGCTTTCTGAATTAGGTACAGACCGGTTAATTCCGCTGTTGAGCTGTTATGTACCTGATGAAGCGTTGGACGTCCTCTGCGTGTAGGTGCATTATCTTGGGAAGGCAAGTCGTCGAAGATCAAGGAAGCCGTGTGCATAAATTCTAGCGATCTAAGTAGTGGTGCGATCTTCGCTGCATCGATACCATACTCATTTACACCCATGAACCAGGTCAATACAGGTCTTAAACGTTTGCCATCTCCTTCTAGACTATAATTTGCAGCATCGATAAGAGGCTCTAGCATAGGAGAGATTCCCGTTGGTTTCGAAATTGGCAACAAATCATTTATCTGCGCACGAACTGTCTTGATCGTATTCGAGAAGAACTCTTTTTCTTCTTGCTCCTGTTTCAGAACAGTCACCATCTGATCACGAAGTAGTTTATCAAAGAAGTCTACATCGTCCGCTTTGCAAACCATGCGCTGGATTAATCGATTGAACTCGGGGTTCCCAGATGCGAACACTTCCATAATTTCATTATATTTCAGAGCTCCAATCCGTTCCTTACATCGTTTTAAGCCGTTAATCGCACGATCGAGTAATACTTCACGAGCCTTATGATCTGACTGATATACATTATGAATCAAATGGGAAATGACCGCCCAATATAATTCAAAGGGATTCACTAGATCCTTTCGCTGATTTCGATATTTTAAATAATACGTATAAGGTGTTACCGATTCGTCTCTCATGTCATCAAACAAATCCGCAAAATCATCTGCCAATTGATTATAGATGCCGTAATAGAAAGTCCGGTGATCAAAGCCTTCATCAGTAGGAGCGCTTATAACGGATCGGACAATCAAGCGGGAAGAAGAAGATTTTAGAATAACCGGTAGATACAGCTCTTCATTCGTGTATTTTGCATTTGAAAGATCTTTAACTCGATCCTTATCTTGAGATTGAAAGAACACATAGGATTGCTCGAAGAATATTTGCTGGGTATTCGGTCGCTGATGCTCCTTTATACACTCAAAGGCATCTCGTAACTCCGAATGTATGAACTGGATCATTTCTCTGTTCTCTCCAGTCCATTCCCCGAGTTCCGGAACCGTTCCTGTGAGAAGTGTAGTGCGTATCATTTCAGAGTATTGCTCTTTCTCTTGTGGGGTAAGAACCCCGGAGTCAAGCAGATCATCGATATAGGGATAGGTAAGACCATAGGAATAACCTAACCTAATAGCTTTATCAAGTCTTAAAGAACGTTCCGCAGGTGATGTATCTTCATCCATTTCTTCAATCACATGCATGACAACACCAATGATTATTTTGATCAGTTTGCGCTGAGCGTGCTCCGGATTCATCTCCTTAGGCAAGTGGTTCGATACATGCTTAAGTTTACCGATTACCCAGATCGCAGCAGTTTCGACCCGTTCTTTCTGTGCCCATTTATAAAATCCAGACACACTCATATAATTCGGTTGGTTATCAGAAGGAGATTTAGAGGAATAGATCAAGTGTTTCTTGATATCGTTCACCAATCGCTTCGCTCTATTCTGTGTATGTTCAGAATCCAGTGTTTTGCCTAAATCTCTCATATACATATAAGATACACTTCGATCTAAGTAATCATCCAGCTTACCTGTATAATCCAGCCAGCTCAAATATCGATGATAATCTCTAGAATCTGGCTTTCTCTTCTTCCCTGAAAAAATAGATAACCATGATCGATGAACATGTTTCTTTTTCCACAATTGAATATCTTTTGTTAGGTTGGAAATGTACGTTTTGTCCCTAACCTCTGCATATAATGTTGCAAAATACTGAGCTGCTTTCTGTTCAGCCTCCTGATACCATAGATCAGCTTGATCTGTAACTTGTTCATTCATCGATGGATTACCTCAACTTCTATTTTTGTTAAACATGTATGCAAATGGAGATAAATTTAGTTCTCCTTTGACGAATATAAATTATATTATAAACCGTACGAGCTTCGTCGGATCATGTTCACATCTTAATACGTGAAAATACCCACAGGGTTACGAATTCATTTTGGAATTTTCAAACAATAAAAGAAGCCCCTTCATACGAAGGAGCTCCTGTTTAGAGTACTGATACTATCATATATTCATATTTTGTGTCTTGGCAGGTAATGGAGCAGCACCAACAGACTTTCGTTTTGCTAAATCCATTTTACGCTGCAACATTCCTAAGACCAGATCTGCCAGAACCGCTAGAACTGCAGCAGGAATAGCACCCGCGAAGATTCGAAGAGAGTTATTACTATTCAGCCCTGCATATATCTCACGGCCCAAACCGCCTCCCCCCACGAGAGGAGCAATCGTCACCACACCAATAGCAATGACAGCTGCAATACGGAGACCCGACATGATATAAGTGAGTGCAAGCGGAAATCGAACTTTCATGAGCAATTGGAGAGGACTCATACCAATTCCTTTTCCAGACTCAAGATAGCTTGGATCAACCTGTTTTAAGCCAACATACGTATTACGTGTGATTGGGTTCAGTGAATACAGGAAAAGTCCTACCATTACCGTTTTTGTTCCAAGTCCCATCCATAACATAAGAACCACCAACATAGCTAGACTTGGTACGACCTGAAGGATATTTGTTATAAACAAAATAACCTTGGCTGCCCATTTATTTTTGGAACAGAGGATGCCTAGAGGCACTCCGATGATGACCGCCAATCCCAGACCGATCACCACCATCGTAATATGCTGAATAAAATATTCCCAGAGCATCTCTTTATTTCGTGATATATAAGATATAAAATCCGTAAATGTTAGATGTTCACTTTCCATACGAACCCTCCTTTAGCCTTTCAAGAGACCTTGCTCTTTCAAATACGTGATTGCAACTTCCCGCTCACTCTTCTTCTCAATGTCCACTTGATAATTTAGAGATATCATCGTATCTGCATCCAGGTTACCGATTAATGGCGCAATAGCATCTTGAATTTCAGGATATTTATTCACAAGATCCGAACGCAATACTGGGCTCGCATCATATGGAGGGAAGAATTGCTCGTCATCTTGTAATGTCTGCAAATTGTATGCTTTAAGCCGCGAATCCGTAGAATACGCCAGAACGATATCGACCTGCTCATTGGCTACCGCGCTGTATACCAAACTGATTTCCATGGGGAACACTTGACCAAATTTGATGTCATAAGCTTTAGAGAATGCCGGATATCCATCCGTGCTTCTCTCCAGCCACGTGGTATCTACCCCAAGTTTCATACTATCCATGTCTTTTTTAACATCGGAAATTTGAGTATACCCATTCGCTTCAGCGAGTTCCTTTCTTACCGTAAACGCGTATGTGTTCTCGAAGCCAAGAGGATTCATCCAGGTGAAACCGAAGTGTTCCTGAAATCCTTCTTGGGCTTCCTGCAGAACCTCTTGGCGGTCCTTGGTACCACTGATCGCAAAATGATTATTGAAAATTTCACCCGTATATAATGTAGACATCTGAACATCGTCTCTTTTCATTGCATTAATAACTAGTGAACTCGATGCAAGATCCGGGATAATATCCACATTTAGATCGGTGTTTTCTTCAATCAGTGCTTTATACATTTCAGCAAGAATCTTTGTTTCCGTATAGGTTTGAGTCCCTATCGTGATTTCGCTTTGGATTCCACAGGCGGAAGTTACAGAAGCAATCACAATGGTGCAGATCAATACAGCTATAACTTTAAGCTTATTCAGTTTCATCACGTCCCTTATTCAATCTGATTCTCTGCATCTGGTAGGCATTAATCATATAGCCGCGTCCCTAGTCTGATTCTGGTGGTAGTGCTTGCTAAGCCAACCCTCGATCAGGCCAAGCAATCCATCAGCTACAAGAGCCAGCAGAATAGCACCAATCCCGCCAATGAATATCATTTCGGGCTTGTTTACGCCAAGTCCTGATACAATGAGTTGGCCAAGCCCCCCAGCACCAATCAAGGATGCGAGTGTTGCCCAACTTATGATGTACACCGTCGTAATACGGATCCCTGACATGATATAAGGAAGCGATAAGGGTAGTTGAATTTTTATAATCGTTTGGGCTGAATTATATCCCATTCCCCTCGCAGAATTGAGAACGCCTTTATCCACAGATTTAAAACCATCATATGTATTCCGTAGGATCGGCATTAGGGAGTACAGAAATAGCGCCAATATGGCTGGTTTCATACCAATGCCAAGCAGCGGAATCAGGATAGCCAGAAGCGCAAGGCTTGGGACTGTTTGAAACAGATTTGCAACGAAAAATACGATACTATTTATCCACCTTACCCGGTTGTAAACGAGCAAAATACCAATCGGGACTGCTACTATCGCCCCTAGAATTACAGCAGTGAACGATAGAACTAAATGCTCCTGTAATGCTTTTAGAATATCCGGATAGCGATCCGTGATAAAACTCCAGAATGCACTCATATCACTCATCCTCTCCATTCAGCAGAGGAGGGACCATTGTTGGATATACTTCGGCCAAATGTTTTACCACACTGCCTCTTGTAATTAATCCGAGGAAACGATTATTGCCGTCGATAACAGGCAGATTACTCAGCTGATGACTGTCCATGATTTCAATTGCCTGAGGAAGCGTACTTCCAGAAGAAACAGAATAACGGACTGGATGCATAACATCAGCCACGGTCTTACCTTCCTCGCCGTATTGGTCAAGAACACGGTAGATCGACACCGCACCTTGAAGCTGACGGTTACGATCCACGATCAAAAGTGAATCAACACGCTTCATTTCCATCATCTTGATGGCTTCAGCTAATCCCCTGCCCGGAAATGCAGTAACCGGATTCGTTATCATCACTTCATCTACAAGCGGGATTTCATAGGTATTTTCACTTTCATTTTGCAGTCGTTTTGAACCGATGAAGTCACGTACAAAATCATTTGCAGGATGCCGTAAAATGGAGTCTGGTCTACCCGTTTGAATCACTTCACCATCCTTCATCAGAATGATGGTGTCTGCAATCTTAATCGCTTCATCCATATCGTGTGTAACAAAAACAATCGTTTTATGGAGGTCTTGTTGAAGCCTTATCAACTCATCTTGAAGTTGTTCACGGCTAATGGGATCTAGTGCCGAGAACGGCTCGTCCATTAGAATGATGTCTGGATCAGCCGCTAGCGCGCGTACAACACCTACCCGCTGCTGTTGTCCTCCACTAAGCTCTGAGGGATAGCGACTTCCATAAATGCTGTGATCCAGTCCAACCATGTCGAGAAGTTCATTCACTTTTAAATCTGTTTTATCCTTATCCCATTTCTTCAAGCGTGGAACCACGCCTGCGTTCTTGGTGATATTCATATGCGGAAATAATCCAACGCTTTGAATGACGTAACCGATATTGCGCCGCAGTTCTACCGGATTCAATCTTGAGATATCCTTACCGTCAATCAATACTTTACCCGAAGACGGTGTATTAAGAGCATTGATGAGTTTCATCGTCGTCGATTTTCCACATCCGCTCGGCCCGATCAGAACAGTAATTTCTCCTTTTTTGAATTCGAGATTAATGTCTTTCAGCGCATGAAAGCCATTATCATAAACCTTGTTCACATTCTCAAGCACTATCATTCAATCGCCCCTTTGTATGCAATATCCATATTATCGGAGCATTTGACATATCATCCATTTGAGAACCATAAACAATTGAAAGAATAGGTACTTACAACGTTGAGGGAAAGCCGCAGCTTTATAATATAAAGACAAGTCCAAGCAAGTTAGCATTAACAAAAATGGAAAAGGATTATTACACGATGGCAATAGATTATAGAGGGAATTATGGGGGAACTAAAAATTCAAGCCAAAATCTTCGCTACAACGGTGACTTACATACCAAAAATTCATCATTATGTGCTATGTAGCTTGCCAAATCCTCGTTACATCCATTCAAAACATTCTGAGTCTATAAGCAGCCCCTGATTCTCTCAGCCCAAATGGATAAATGAAAAATGCATAAGCGAGTAACAAACCTATATCGATCAGGTCTGTATACCTGTAATAATATGTAGTAAACAATTACCCAGTTAGCATTGAAATGAAACATGCACATCGTTAGATTTATTTTTTGGTAACACAATAGGACCAGCAGCGGTGATAGGAGCACCGTTACTGGTCCTTATTCATTGTGTGGTCAGAACGTTACCCGTACGATTCTGACCAAAAAGGAGAAGAAGAAAAGGCTACGAATAAATTCGCACCTTGTCCTCAGGAATATAGTATAGCGTCACTTGATGATTACGACACCAAGTAAGTTATGGAAAGATTCTCGTTTCTTGGATACATTTCTTTCAATGAGGTATAAGCACATTTTTAATGGAACATATAGGACAAAGTACTTTAAATCTAATGCACACGTACATTGACAACAAAAGACAAAAATGTGAGTGACTTGAGATTCCGTGAAGAGGTGAAGGATGTGCCAATAAAAACAGGAAAAGAGTATACGGAACGGATTGATAGTCAAAATATCAATATATGGTACAAAGGGGAGCGTATAACTGGTCCATTATCAAAGCATCCTGCTTTTCAAGGTCTCATTCAAACGCAAGCCGAACTCTATGACATGCAATGTGATGAACGTTATATAGATCTGATGACTTATCCTTCACCAGATACCGGAGAACCCGTTGGCTTATCTTTTCTTCCACCCCGCACAAGTGAAGATTTAGAAAAACGTAGAATAATGATGGAACTATGGTCGAACAAGCATCATGGATTTTTGGGGCGTTCTCCCGATTATATGAATACGGCTATCATGTCACTATTCACTGCTGCAGATATTCTTGAAGAGCATAATCCGTTATATGCTGAGAATCTCAAGAATTATTACCAATATTGCCGGGATCATGACATTACATTATCCCATGCATTTATACAGCCATTTGCAAGCAAATTATCAGGATTAACGGATTCAACGGAAGATTCGATCGCCGCTAAAGTTGAAGAGATCAATGATGAAGGTATGGTTGTATGCGGCGCTTTTATGATGGCTACACAGGGAGCTACATGCGATGAAATGTTAGTCTTTCCTACTCCCTCTCCAGCCATCTTTGAAGATGTAAATCCATTTGCCTTTGCCTTTGCCGTACCCAATAATCTTCCAGGCATAAGATTTATTTGCCGAGAAAGCTTCGCTCAATCATCCACCTTTGATTCCCCCTTGAGTTCAAGATATGAGGAAATGGATACACTTGTTATCTTTGATCGCGTGATGGTTCCTCACAATCGTATTTTTTATTACGGTGATGAGGAGTATTGCACTCGTTTATTTGTAGAGAGTCACTTTCATACGCATATCGCCCACCAAATAAACACACGTTATATTGCAAAAACAGAGTTTTTGCTCGGTTTGCTAGAATCACTAGCTATCGAGCAAAATGTAGCACTTAATTCACAAGTAGTCATAAATACCTCTAAGATGATTGCGTATTTGGAGACCTTTAAAGCGTTAAGGCTTGCTTCTGAGAAAGATGCATTTCATGATGAATTCGGTTTCCTCGTTCCTGCCACCTCCCCTCTCTTAGCTTCAAGTATCCTATTCCCGCAACTATATCCTGAGATGGTAGAAACGATTACGATACTTGCTTCAAGCGGACTGATCATGATCCCATCCGAATTTGATTTCGCTTCAAACTCAGCACCCTACCTAAATCAATATTTAAGGGGAGAATGCTCTGAGGCAAAAGACAGAATCGCCCTATTCAGGCTAGCATGGGATCTTGGAGCAAGTTCATTTGGACGCCGGCAGACCCAATTTGAACGTTTTTTCTTCGGGAGTGTTCAAACGGTAGCCTCTCGAATGTTCAACAATTTTGATAAACATGAACAGCTCCAAACTATAATTAGTGATTTTCTTAAGAAGAACTACTCTCCATCGGAGTAAAAACAATAAGCAACAGGTTGCAAGTCATTCATTAGCAGTTATTTCTACCTTTTGACTCAAACTTAAATGTTACAACAATCGTTAAAGAGAGGTTCAAATATTTTTAATCTAGAAAGGGAAAATGAAATGAAACGCACACAGCCAGAGCACAGATCTAAACTCACTTATTTTTTATTTGGTTTCTATGTTTTGTTACTAACATGGATCATCGTATTCAAAATTGCGTATTCTTTTCAGGATTTACCTGAAATAAGGAACATTAACCTCATACCTTTTGGTGAATCTGTCATCGTTAACAATGAAATAGACATTCAGGAGCTCCTATATAATATGCTTGCGTTTATTCCTTTTGGAATTTATATAAGCATGCTGACTAAATGGTCCATTTTAAAAAGAACAACCTTCATTGCAAGTGTAAGTCTAGTGTATGAATCGCTCCAATTTATATTCGCAATCGGTGCCAGTGATATAACGGATCTTATAAACAATACATTAGGTGGCATCGTTGGCATTGGGTTGTATCATTTACTACTTAAGTTGGTTCGAACAGAATTAAAAGCTTTCAAAATATTGAACATTATCGCATCAGTCGGAACTATTGTATTGGTCTTATTTTTGAGCCTGCTCTTGATAGTGAACGGCTTTTAATATTTGTCAAGCTAACACGTTGACCCTCACTCAGCTGAATATAAAAACAGCCGATCAGTTGATCGGCTGTTTTTACTTTCTCCACTAGACTCTCCCCTTAAACTGTCATTTAGCTATGGGTGAGTTCTTGCGTCATTGTAGGCACTGATCCTCGTTTCCGTCGTTTCATGATCCGGTTGACACCTTCAGATCCAAACAACATAAACAGAATATAGATCGTCACAAAAAATGGTAATATCGCTATCGTTGTTGGTGCAGCTATCCACCCAAGCATCGAAGGCAACAGTGTTGTTCCCGTGTACGCTACTGCCATCTGAAATCCCATTAAATGCTGCGTTTGCGCCTTACCGAATCGTTCAGGAGTTTCATGCAGCATACATGGATATATAGGCGCAAAACCTAGACCGATCATCATAAAGCCAATGAGTGAAAAAAAGGTTGGTAACGGCAGAATAAGTAGTAATGCCCCCGTAAGAGCAATAAGTAGCCCGCTGCGAATCAGAACACGATTGCTCACTCTTAAAGTTACAAATCCAGTGATAAACCGGCCTATCGTTATACCACCGTAATACATGGAGATCCATTGCGCTGCCATAGCTGCTGGTAAATCCTTAATGTTTACCAAAAAACTGCTCCCCCATAAGCCAACTGTTGCTTCTGCACCCGAATAAAAGAGGAAGGTCATTAAAGTGAGCTTAACTCCCTTCATTCGTAAAGGTCGAACCGTAGGTTCAGGATCATCCTGAGTATCTTGATGACCTCCCCCTACTTCCATGCCTTGAGTCCGAACTTTCTCCATCCGTTTCCACAGCGGAAGTGTAACAAACAACAGAATCACTAATGCTAATTGAATAATAGCTATGGTTAGATATCCGTCCCTCCATAAATTATCTTCACGAATAAAACCAGCCATAATAATAGGTCCAAGTGTTGCTCCGACACCCCAGAAGCAATGTAACCAACTCATATGATGCGCTTTATAATGGACTGCGACATAGTTATTCAATGCTGCATCGACGGAACCTGCTCCTAGTCCAAGCGGAAATGCTAAAACCATCAACCATATAATCGATGGTGCGTAATAAAATCCAACCAAAGCTAAAGCTGTCAATAAACAGCTAATCAAAGTGATTTGCCCTGTTCCAAGTCTTTTTAATAATGTGCCGCTTGCTAAGCTTGATACAATCGTTCCGACTGCAATAATAATTGATATCACACCTGCAACACTGAACGGTGCTCCGAAATCTCCCTGCATAACCGGCCAAGCGGCTCCAAGTAACGTATCCGGCAATCCTAAGCTGATAAACGATAAGTAAATAATAATTAAGAATAATGTTGCCACTGTCTGCAGTCCCCTTACTTATTCATTTCTAGATAACACGATACTTGGTTCTAATGTAGCTAATGTTTGTACGACCATCCCTTGTAAATAATCAGCTGTAAAGTCCTCTGATACAATAATTTCAGGTATCGCACTTTCCGGCAGTTCTTTACTACACAATTCTGCCATTCTCTTTCCTGTCGCCTTCTCAATAAAGCTGCCGTTTAAAACGACATAGTCTGGATTTAGAACAGCACTTATGGAAATGATCAATCGAACGATGGCTTGCTCAATCTTTTCCGAAGAAGCTATCAAGCTTTCCTCCCCCCATGGAATGCCTAAAGGGATATTGCTAACTTCTCCAGCAAAATTCCGTCGTCCTTTAAACAACCTTCCATTAATGAAGATCCCTGCTCCAGGTGGAAATCGATCTGGAAAATAGAGATAAACTACCGTTGCGCTTGTTTGTACCTCAAACCTCTCGCAATAACCAACCACCGCTGAATTCACGTCATTTTCCATAATGACTGGTATTTCATATCTTTGCCTGAAATATTCCACAAATGAAACGCCTATTAGTGACTTGTAATCCGAAACAAATATTTTCCCTTCCCATTCAGCCCCGGGCAATCCAAATCCAATCGCTCGAATCGCAGAATATGACCTCATCAACGAATCAATGATTTGCTCGAAACAAGCCAAATCCACTTGCTCGACTTCTTCCGTTTGATCATAGACCACGTTTCCCAGGAGATTAACTACAGTACTGCGAACGACTATACGTCCATCTGTTTCGTACGGAAAAAGAATCAGTGCGAAAGCGTAGTCTCCGTTATACTTAAACCGCTGAGCAGGTCTGCCACCTGAAGAAGCACTAAGATCGGCTTCCATAACCTCTGATGTTTGTAGCAATTGCTGCAATATCGTTCCTACCGTAACGGCGCTAAGACCGGTCGCTTTCGCAATTTGTTGTTTAGTGGCTTCTCCTTCTGCCTTTAATACCTTACGAACGAGACCGATATTCACCTCTTTAATAATCATTGCATTGCCGCGAATGCTTTTCACTGTAAGCACCTCATTAATAAAATACTTTTTAAAAGTCTTTTAATAAGCTTTTTTAATGTATTGGATTCTTGCGGTTTTGTCAATTCTAGATAACAAAAAAAACCGCGATTTTACGCAGTTTCTTAAAGTCTACAACTTGTAGTTATTCAATTTATTCTACTTTCTGAAGAACAATTTCTTAATATGAGCTGCAAAATTCATGAGATTTTCGTTGCTTGGATCTAATCGATAGTACCTCTGTTTCACCGCTTCAAGTATTGAAATCGGCAACTTTTTCCCTTCAAATAAAGGGTAGAAATTGTCATACGCCCAGCGGAGATGCTCCCATCGTTGATCGTTGCCACTTTGAACATATTCAGACACATCTAGTACTTTACCTCGCCCATCCTGTAATAATATATTTTTCAAATGAATATCGCGGGGATTTAGCCCTTTTTCACGGACAAACGTTCGAGCAGCTTCAACATCATCGATAACTTGCTTGGGAACTTGAACTCCCTGAAGCAAACAATCATATAGCGTTATTCCTTTTTCATTGCTAATCACCATGTATCGGTCTCCAGCTCCATAAAACACTGGAAAATAAGGACATCCCACCAATGCTTGATATACTTTCATCTCCGCTTCTTTCTTGGAAAGAGCCTCCACCGCGTACAATTTATATGCATAAGCTGGTATCGGTTTATAGACAAATACAGCTGCATCAGTACCTACACCAATGCACTCCAGATCATCCGATTCCCCTTCAATGGTCACCAGTTCATTACCATCATTCTTTCGAACTTCTATATAAGATAATGCGGTTTCTGCTTGCTTCCAATCGTCGCTATTCATGTGCCACCTCACTTTGATGTTGCTAGTCTCGAAATCTGTATGATCTTAACATATTCCAATCGTAAAAGATAATTGTGCCTCATCATATGCTCAAGCAAGAAAATATGATAAGGCTACTATATCTATTACACACTAAAAATGTATATGAACAATATAAAAAACGCGGAGATGCAAACTGTATCATCCCCGCGTACAGACTTCATAATATCTCCATAGTTAACAAGTCTATAAACCTAAATCATACGATACCATGGCAACCGGGAGAGCGGTGCTTCAATGGTTTGTGAAAAAGGGCCCTGAACTATACTTCCATCGTCCCCCTGCCATCTCCCTTTCGGAAACGCAATACTTCGATTTCTCGCACCTTTTACTATAACTGGAGCAACGAGAATTTGATCACCTAGCATAAATTGATCTTTAATCTGCTCATACCCACCTTCTGGGAAGACATATGCCATATGCCGAATGATCGGCTCGCCTGTTTGGGCAGCATCATGCGCAAGGTCTTTAATCATCGGTCCAAAATTCTCATGCAGCTTAGCTGCGTTGACGCAGTATGCTAAATGCTCCTCATCAAGCACACGCCAAGGTGCTGTAGAAAACTGCATCATCGGGAATAAAGCCGAGCACTGAGCATAACGAACGAATAGCTCTTGATCGAGTTTGTAGTTCGGATTATTCTCGATATCGGCGATTTGACCGCCACCGATCATATCTGGACAAGTAAAAGCGTAGCCTAATAGCCCTTGTGCCAAACCATTTGGTATTAATGATGCAAGTCCATCTTCTTTCCAGCTATGACTCTTGTCGCCTAATCGTTGAACGAGCGGAAGTCCTGCACTTTTCCAGCATGAACGATATTCATTCAGTGAATAATTCAGTCCAATTTTAGCCCATGCCTCGCAGTGTTCATTCGGATGCATCTGAACGACACTTTGATCAGACTTACGATAAAATTGCGGATCCCCAGCATCGAACTTAAAGCCATCAATACCGTAATCATCCATCAATTTATGCAGTTCACCTTCATACCATTCAACGGCCGATGGGTTTGTACAATCGAGTACGGCACTATAACCATTCCACCACCGACGTATTGCTGTTTCTCCATGTTCGTCCTTGAGCAAATATCCTTCTCGCTCCAAATAACGGAAATTTGCTGCATTATCGGGGCTTATGAAAGGACAAGTCCACAGCATCACCTTGAATCCAAGCGCATGCAGTTCCTCTGTCATCCCTTTTGGATCTGGGAAACGATCCTTGCGGAACTTCCATACACCGTAATCTTCCATCCAGTTATCATCAATCATAATAACGCCTGGCGGCATACCCTGTTCAAGTACGTTTTTTGCATAGGCAAGTGTCTTCTCTTGGGTTGGTTCATATTGGAGCTCAATCCATAGATTATATTGAGGCATTGTAAAAAAAAGTTCATCTGGAACAGAACCAGAGGCTGGAAAGTGGGAGTTTGCCGCTGCTAGAAACGTCTCCCGCAGGTTCCCGTTATTTTCGCTTAATACAATGTCTCCATTCTCACTTTCTACCTTAAGCAACTCACCAGAAAAGTGGAAACGAATAGACTTGTCGGACCAAATATAGCGTCCTTTATTTGATATAAGCAGCGGAACAGCTTGATTTCCTCTTCCTTCATTGATCAAATCCCTTGTATGCGCTGTCATACCGAAAGGCATTTTCACACCATCATCGATATCTCCTCCCCACCAAAACTCATCTTGTAGGATTTCAATCTCAAGTCGATTTTGTGTCATAAGGATCTCTATTCCTTTCTAACTTCTATTTAATAGTCAAATAAACCCTTCTTATCATGACTATGATAGTATAGAATCGGGTTACAATATATCACTGTTCTTGCGATATTATTAAACAATATTGCGGTTTGGAGGAAGATTTATTAAATGGAGATATCTAATCAATACATGTTGACACTAAACGATATATACCCGTTTAATATGTTTGTTCCGGACAGTTCCAGTAAGACGCTTTTTCCTTCTCACTGGCATGATGAGTGTTTGGAGATCATATTTTTTACCCAGGGAACCGCTGAGCTCCATATCGGAGGATTATCTTATACCGCTGAACCCGGAGACCTTTTCTTCATTAGCGAAGGTATGATACATAGTGGCTTTGCCACCCTTGAAACACCCCGTTATTATACGATCTTGCTTGATAGATACCGAATGGTCGGATCCGATTTAAGTAGTGTTGGTTATGCAGCTCTTCTTACAGGGAAGCTTAATTTACCGATCCTTCTTCAGCCTGACTATGCTCATTATGATATATTAGCAAAGATCGTGAAATCTGTAGTGGATGAATTTTTACATCGCGATCAGGGTTTTGAGCCTGCTGTAAAATCTTATTTACATATTCTGTTGATACAACTCGCTAGGTTATATAGTTCCTCTTCCGAAGACAGCGTGCACAAGCAGGAAGCTAACCGCCGAAAGGTGGAGCGATTGAAGGACGTTATCTCATTTGTTAATGAAAACTATCAAGATAAAATAACGGTAAAGCAAGCAGCCGATATCGCTAAAATCAGCCCATACCATTTCTGCAGGGTATTCAAAGACGCCGTTGGTCGAACATTTAATGAATATGTACAGTTATACCGCGTGAGTAAAGCAGAAGAGTTATTAAAAGAGACAGATTTGCCGATCACTCGAATCGCTGAAATTGCTGGATTTGGCTCCATTCATTACTTGGATGAGCTGTTCAAGCGACATCGTGGATGTACACCCATGCAATACAGAAAACATTCATCACAATGATAGGGATTGTACATTAAAATGGAAAACACCCCACAACAGCTATAAGCCGTTTGGGGTGTTAAATATATTAGGATATGACGGCAATCCGTACAACTAGATTATCACCGTAAGGATACCCGGTCGCTTGGAAGCACAGTAGCCCGGACTGTGGATCATGAGTAAACGATAACTCTTCGTTGTTATCCAACCAACGTACACTCGAAATCTCTTGGTGCACACCAGTAAACGCTTTAGGGCCCGTACCTCCATCACCCGTTGTCACGTTGGCATGGCCGTCAATTGATAGACGATGAATGAACAGATAAGTTCTTCCATCTTCCGTTTCCAGCGCAAAATTATCTCCTTGCCCTTTAATCAGACTTGGTTTCCCTTCATAAATCGGTTTATTATGCAAGCGAATCCAATCCCCGACCACTTCAAGTGTTGCTTCCTGAAGTTTCGGGATTTGTCCTCCTGCAGTCGGCCCGACATTCAGCAGGTAGTTAGCGCCTACCTTACGGCAAGCACAAAGATTTTCAATTAATTCTCCTGTCGACTTATTAGAAAAATCATGATTACCAATACCCCAATGTCCATTGATCGTCTGACACATCTCAGCTGCGACATATTTACTCATGCCTTCTCGGTTTAGTGGTGTTGGACGCCCTTGTTCAAAGGTGACACTATCAAGCTCGGGATGACCCAGTTCGCCCAGATGACTTAACCCGGTGTTGTTGATGATCATGGCTTCAGGCTGTAATCGGCGGATGGTTCCGTACAACTCATCAAGCTTCCAATCAGCATCAGGTTTGCTCCAATTCCCGTCGAACCAAAACCCACCGACAGGTCCATAATGTGTACACAATACTTCTATAGATGCACGCAAATATTCAAGATACGCGTCAAAATCTTCGTTAAAACTCGGTTGATACCAGTCGAGAGTTGTATGGTAAAAGAATGGCGTGATTCCTGCTTTTCTGCAGCCATCAACGAACTCTGCGATCAAATCTCGTCCCGCCGGGCTATGTATTGCGTCGAAATCTGAGAGTCCCCGCGTATCATAAAGCGAGAATCCATCATGATGCCGAGTTGTAAGTACAATATACTTCATCCCTGCATTCTTAGCAGTCATTGCAATTTTGTATGCGTCAAATTGATCTGCCGTAAAAGAATCTTTCAATTTAACATATTCGTCCATTGGAATGCCTTTCAGATGTTGAATCCATTCGCCTTGACCCAACTGGGAATAAATTCCCCAATGAATAAACATGCCGTAAGCATCATTCTCAAATTTTACGACTCTAGGTAAAGGTACGGGGATAGCCATACAGCACCAACCTTCTTTCGTGATTAATTGTTAACATTGTAAGACCATCCGAAATCGCTTACAACCTTCTATCTTGCTATATTCATTATGAACATCACGATTATTTAGTAAAATAGAAGACTATATAACACAAACGGGGCAGTGTCCCTACTTCTTGGTTTCACTCCTGAAAGTTGAAGGTGACAAGTATCTTCCTTTGGAACGCCGCTCCGTTTGATTTCTCGTCCAACCGCTTCTTTATATAATTTATTGATAAATTTTTATATCTCATTGTTCTTATCTCATCAAACAGATGCCGAACAGGCTGCCGATGATCATCGGCAGCCTGTTCGGCTTGACTAGTTATATCAAATCCATTTGAAATTTCTACAACACCTTATTGTCAGGCTAATATGTACGGTTCCCCACTTCCATTGCCGCCAGTTCCTGAGGGAAAATATCTTCCGCAGGTACCATTCGCTTGGGCAGGGTCCTTCCCGACATAATCTCTTGGGTAGCCTGCATCAATAAAGGACCCAGAAATGGATTGCATTCAACAACCGCATTAATATTCCCTGCAATCATCTGTTCAAAGGCTCGCCGTGTTCCGTCAACAGAAATAATAATAATATCAGTACCCGGCTTCAGTCCTGCCTCCTCAATCGCTTCGACTGCACCAATTGCCATGTCATCATTATGGGAGAATAACACCTGCGGCCATTCATCTTCAGGTAGGCTCAGAAATTCCTGCATGACCTTTCTCCCTCCCACCTTAGTAAAATCAGCAGGTCGGGTCATCGTAATGTTAAAGTTCTTCTGGCCCTTGATCGTTTCTCGAAATCCGCGCCCACGGTCAATTGAAGGAGTCGACCCGATTGTACCCTGCAGTTCGGCAATTTTTATCTGTCCAGAGTGGTGACGCATTTTATCGAGCATATATTTGGCGGCCTTAACACCTTCTTCAAAAAAGTCGGAACCAATGTAGGTAACATAAAGGGAGTGGTCTTTTACATTAATAGAGCGGTCAAGAATGATAACTGGGATGCCTGCGAGCTTGGCTTCCTCCAGAATGTCATCCCAGCCGGTCTGCACAACAGGCGCGATGGCAATGATATCTACTTTACTCTCTATAAACGAACGGATTGCTTCCACCTGCTTTTGTTGGGACTGCTCAGCATTCTTCATAATCAGTGAAATACCAGCCTCAAGGGCCGCCGATTTAATTGAATTCGTATTCGCAGCCCTCCATGTGCTCTCTGAGCCTAACTGGGAAAAACCGAGAACGATAGTTTTGGATGCAGGAAGATCCGCTGATGTAGGAGTATTAATATTCAATGGAAGATCCGTAGAAGAACTCATCGAAGGCTGGGCATTCTTTTCACCTGTTTCGAAACAACCAGTCAATAACACAATCACTAGGCAAATTAACCATTTTCCTACTTTCATGAACTCTCCTCCAGCATGTTAGCGGTTACAATAGAGAATGAAAAAATATCGGGAATCCATTATCTTGGTTTCCCGATATTAATTGTAACAATATTCCTGATGTAAGGGCAACTGCTACTGCTTCATAGCAGATCGCCTTGCACTTAGCACCCGCTGAAACAGGATAAAAGCGAAGAGCAGCAGGCCGATTACAATTTTAGTCCACCAGGAGCTGAGCGTACCATTAAAGCTGATTATGGTTTGAATTACACCTTGAATCAGGACCCCGAAAAATGTTCCAAGAACATAACCTACTCCGCCGGTAAGTAAAGTTCCACCTATTACGACTGCAGCAATTGTATCAAGCTCAAACCCAACTGCATGAAGCCCGTAACCTGACAGCATATAGAATGTGAACACAACCCCGGCCAATGCGGAACAGAATCCACTAAACGTGTATACGAGTACTTTGGTTCGTGCAACCGGAAGCCCCATGAGCAGCGCCGATTGCTCGTTTCCCCCAAGCGCATATACATTGCGACCAAACCGGGTATAATGTGCAATGAAGATCGCGGCTGCTGTGGCAACCAATGCAACAATTGCGCTAATTGAAATGAAGCTTCCACCCGGTAGTGTGATCTTGGTCTGAGCTACAGCCGTATAGAACGCATTATCTATCGTGATCGTATCAATGCTGATTACATAGCAGAATCCACGAGCCAAAAACATTCCTGCTAAGGTCACGATAAAAGGCTGAATTTTAAAATAGTGGATAATGGCTCCCATTCCGGCCCCAAACACGGATCCCATAAGAAGTACTAGCGGAATAACGACTAATGGAGACCACCCCTGCTGCTGAACTAGACTCGCTGATACCATTGTTGTGAGTGCAATGATCGAGCCAACGGATAGATCAATACCGCCGGACAGGATGACAAAGGACATGCCTATGGCAGTGATCAGCAGAAAAGCATTATCCACGAAAAGGTTCATTAGCACCTGCGGTGAGAAAAAGCCGGTATAGAGGAAAGAACCAGCAGCAAACATGACCAGAAATAGAGTGACCGTTACGACAATTGGAATATGCTTGCGCTTAAGAAACATGGCGTGGTAGCTCCTTCTCTCCAGGATAATGCCGAGTCTTCCAGCGTACGGCAATAGCGGCTCGGAAGGCAGATGACTGGACTAAACAGACCGTAAGCACGACGAAAGCTTTGACAACCAGGGTAATTTCCGGCGGAACACCGATCATATAAATGGTTGTGGTCATCGTTTGGATGATCAAAGCGCCGACAACCGTTCCGAGCAAATAGAATCGTCCGCCGTTTAGCGAAGTTCCGCCGATAACGACTGCTAGGATTGCGTCAAGTTCATACCACAGTCCTGCGTTGTTACCATCTGCGCTAGATACATTTGAACTTAACAGCAATCCAGCTATGCCGGCGCACAATCCGCAGAACATATATACGGATATCAAGACCCATTTGGCACGAATACCTGACATCAGACTTGCTTTCGGGTTACAACCGACCGATTCAATAAACAGCCCTAAGGCTGTCTTGCGTGTAAGCAGCACTGCTGCAATAAGAACGGCTGCTACCACAAAGATGGAGAACGGTAAAGTCGCAAGTGAACCAGAGCCGATGTAGGCGTATTTTTCGCTGGTCACTGTGATAATCTGCCCGCCAGTAATTAATTGGGCTATTCCACGCCCGGCCACCATAAGAATCAACGTAGCAATAATCGGCTGAATTCCAGCGACTGATACCAGCAGCCCATTCCATATCCCCAGAAGAAGAGATAGCCCCATTGCCATAAGTACCGACAGCATAATCAAGGACAGCGTATTCTGATCCGTGCCTTTGCTGATGGAAAGACATGCAACAGCTCCCGAAATAGCCACGATTGATCCGACAGACAAATCAATCCCGCTCGTAGCTACCACCAGAGTCATCCCGATCGCCACCAGTATCAGAGGGGAGCCAAAGTTGAGAATATCGATCAGACTGCCGTATAAATGTCCGTTTTGAAACGTAATCGAGAAGAAATCAGGAGAATAAAAAAGATTAAATAACATCAGTGCAGCCAGAACGCACAGCGGCCAAAATAAATGATGTTTGTAAATGGTTTTCATATGATCTCAGCTCCCTGCTATCGCCTGCATGATTGTATGCTGGCTCATATCCTTGTCAGAAATTTCTGTTACTATATGCCGGTCACGCAGCACGGCGATTCTGTCGCTGACGCGTAACACTTCTTCTAGCTCGGATGAAATAAACACAAAGGACATCCCTTGGCGTGAAAGTGACAGTACCAGCTTCTGAATTTCAGCTTTCGCGCCGATATCGATACCACGGGTCGGTTCGTCCAGAATAAACAGATTTGGCTCTGTCAATAGCCATCTGGCGAGTAATACTTTCTGCTGATTACCTCCGCTTAAATTCTTGATTAGATGATCAGGATTTGGCGGATTAATATTTAGCAAACGGATATATTCATCCGCAATTTCATCTTGGCGTTTGCGGGGAATTGTCTTAAACAAGCCCTGTTTAGCCTGCAGAGCAAGAATGATATTTTCCCTGATCGTAAGATCTCCAATGATGCCTTCCGTTTTTCTATTCTCAGAACAGAAGGCAATACGCCGATGAATCGCTTCGCGCGGCGAATGCACGCTTTCCCTTCCATCTGTAAACGTCAGCTTGCCGGTATCGGGCTTATCTACACCAAACAATAAACGAGCAATTTCGGTACGGCCCGAACCCAAAAGGCCAGCGAGGCCAACTACTTCTCCCTTACCAATAGACAGATCGAACGGTTCGATTGCTCCCTTCCGGCCAAGACCTTCAGCTTTGATGAGCACTTCTCCCGCTTCATTCCTATACGTTTCTGAGAGAACAGGCAGCTCCTCCAGCAAATTCAGTTCCTTTCCGATCATCTTCAAAACAAGATCCAGCCTAGTTAAATCTTTTGCCATATATTCTCCTACAAATTCGCCATTTCTCAGAATGGTCACCCGGTCAGAAATTTCATACATCTGGTCTAAAAAATGAGTAACGAATAGAATCGCAAGCCCGTCACTTTTCAGCTTCCTCACTACACGGAATAACTGCTCTACCTCGTTTTTGTCCAGACTGGAGGTGGGTTCATCTAGAATCAGAACCTTTGAGGAAATATTCAATGCTCTGGCGATCGCAATCAGCTGCTGGACAGCAACAGAATACATGTACAGAGGCTGAGATACGTCTAAATTCAGATTCAGGCGATCCTTTAGTAGCTCTTCCGCCCTTTGGTTCATTTCTTTCCATAAAATCCGGCCTAGTTTACGCGGTTCTCTCCCGATAAAAATATTCTCTGCCACCGTCAGATTGGGACATAGATTGACTTCCTGATACACCGTGCTGATTCCGACCGCTTGTGATTCCAGTGGACTATGCACCGTTATAGGGGTGCCTTCCATTTCAACATTCCCCTCGTCGATGGAGTAAACGCCGGTCAGTACTTTTATCAACGTTGATTTGCCAGCGCCGTTTTCACCCATAAGTGCATGCACTTCTCCAGGAAATAGGCGGAGACTTACATCGCTAAGCGCTTTGACTCCCGGAAATCGTTTATGAATGTTAGTCATTTGCAGTAGGGGCGTTTCACCGCTCATATCATCATCCACTCCTTGGTTTAGTGAAACCACTCCGCTGCCTTGCAGCCGCTGCGGAGTGGCGATGTAAACGATATTTATTTAGGGTTAAGGTTAATATTGACGGCTCGGCAGAGCTTCCTTGGCTTGCTCGGAAGTGAACGTCGTTTCTTCAGTCACAATACGGGTTTCAACCGATTTTCCATCAACAACAGCCTGAACTACCTCCATTAACTGAGGTCCGAGGAGTGGGTTACACTCCACGATGAAGTTAATTTTTCCTTCGCTGGCAGCCTGCATTCCGTCTTTAACCGCATCGACAGAAATGATTTTGATATCTTCCCCAGGTTTTAGTCCGGCAGCTTCAATCGCCTGAATTGCTCCCAGAGCCATATCATCGTTGTGCGCATAGAGAACATCAATATCCTTGTGCGCTTTCAGAAAAGCTTGCATTACTTCTTTTCCCTTGGCTCGTGTAAAATCTCCGGTTTGGGAAGCTATAATCTTCAAGTTTGGATTGCCAGCGATCTCTTCCTTGAATCCCTGCATCCGGTCATTAGCTGGAGCGGAGCCTGTCGTTCCTTGTAGTTCGACGATATTAATGTCATCTGTAGCATCCTTATATTGTTCAGACAACCATTGACCAGCTTTCCGTCCCTCTTCCACAAAGTCGGAACCTAGGAATGTCACATATAGAGATGTGTCTTTCGAGTCGACGGCACGGTCAGTCAGGACCACTGGGATCCCTGCTTCCTTGGCTTCTTTAAGTACCGTATCCCATCCGGATTCCACGACCGGTGAGAAAGCGATCACATCCACTTTTTGCTGAATAAATGAGCGAAGAGCTTTGATTTGATTCTCTTGTTTTTGCTGTGCATCTGAGAATTTCAGGGTAAAGCCGGCATCTTTCGCCGAGTCTTGTATCGACTTTGTGTTCGCGCTGCGCCAGCCGCTTTCTGCTCCTACTTGCGAGAAGCCGAGCGTGATCGTCTTTGCCGGTTTTGTTCCGGAGTCCCCAGCATTCTCCCCCGCAGCATTGTTATTTCCAGCAGCTCCTCCGCCACCGTTGTTATTGCTGCAAGCTCCTACCAACATCATAGACAAGGTTAATGCAAGCACTACACCCATCTTTCCAAATCTCTTCATGAATTGTTGACCTCCCTTTATCAATCACCATTATCCGGTGTTGGCCTCATTATAAACCGCTTACAAATGAACTTTACATGGGCAATCTTTAGCGTTTGTTTTCATTTTTTTGGGTTTTCACAAGAGATTAGTTTCTTTTGGTGTAATTTTTTTATTAAAAGTTGTGAATTTTGGTTGCGCTTTCTTTTTCACTTCCGAATAGGTCATAGTTGGTATAAACTATAAGTTGCACGAACCCTACCCCACTTGAGAGGAACATACTGATGAGGATCAAGCGCTGGATTTCATCCAGCCTGAGGGCAAAGCTGCTGGCCTTGTTTATCGTACTCACCACCATACCGCTAATGACTGTGGGAGTAATTTCTTATCAGAAATCCTACAATTCGGTTTCCAGTCACAGTAAAGCCTCCAGCATGCTCCAGGCTGATATGCTTGGAACAAATATCGATAATATGTTTAAAGATACCGAGAGACTTCTAGAGCTAAGTAAGAACCCTATGGTTATCCATTTTCTCATCTCTCAGTCGGAGACTTACGAGGAAGCCAAAGACATTCTTCGGACTTTTTCTCTTTATCGTGACACCTACAAATATGAGAACGTACTCAACATCAGCCTAATTAATCTTTACGGCAAAGGAATCAGTGAACGCAAAGGGATTTTCCAGACTCATATAAATCCGCTTCGAAATCACCATTTTCAGACGCTCGCGCAGAACCCTGATTCCGTGCTGAGAATTCCTCCTGAGCTGATTACCAGCCTAGATCGAATCGACGGTTTCACCTATGAAGATCGGGGTGTCATTTCGATTATGGCAACAGTCAGGCAGCAAATTACCCATGAAGTGATTGGATTTATTACAGTGGATCTAGACGATTCTTTTATTAAGTCGTTCTGTGATGAGGTCAAGATCGGCAAGACAGGATTTTTTTATATTCTCGATCAGCACAGCAATCCAATCTACGTTCCTCCTATAGACAGCGCTGACTGGGATATTATTCGAGAGACTAAACTTCCTTTGTCAGATCAACCCGGCGGAGACGGATTTGTTCTAAGGACAGACGGACAGCCACGATTCATCGTCCATACCGCTTCTCTTGTCACTGGCTGGACGATTATCGGGATCGCTCCATTGCAAGAGATCGTTGCCGAAGCGAACAGTATCAGGCAGTTAATCATAATCAGCGTAGTGCTCAGCATTGTATTTGCTATTACTCTTCATTACCTGTTGACCAAGCGACTTACTCGCCCTATCCAGCTTCTTCAGCATAAAATGAGACTTACCGCAAGCGGTTATCTTGAGGCTAAAGTCAAGCCGGTCGGTACGGATGAAATCGCCGATCTTGGACAAAGCTTCAACATCATGGTAGAGAAGATTAAAGAGCTTCTTGAGCAAAGTATAAGGAAACAACAGCAGTTGCAAAAAGCGGAACTGCGAACGCTGCAAGCTCAAATAAATCCGCATTTCTTATACAACACGCTTGATTCCATTGTCTGGATGGCCGAAGCGGGTAAAAACGATGCTGTAATTCAATTGGTGAAAGCGCTGTCAGATTTATTTCGGATTAGCTTAAACAAAGGACGAGATTGGGTGATGATTCGCACTGAACTAGCTCATGCTCAAAGTTATCTTGTCATTCAGCAGATGCGTTACCGAGATATACTAGAATATCGAGTTGAAGTCGATCCTGAACTCATGGATTATCCGATTTTAAATATGACTCTCCAGCCATTGATAGAAAACGCCTTGTACCATGGAATCAAAAATAAAAGAGGTAAAGGCTTGATCGTTATTGGTAGTTATACAGAGGCTTCAGCCGTTATTCTAACCGTTACTGACAACGGTATTGGTATTTCAACAGAACGTCTAGCCACGCTGAGATATCAGCTCGAGCAGCCAATCTTGTCTCAGGAAGAAGAACAAACGGAAGGAGGCTTTGGGCTGCAGAATGTGCACCAACGCTTACGGCTTTATTTCGGTAACGAATATGGACTTCGGTTGGAAAGTATAGCAGGAAAAGGTACGACAATCTCGGTACGGATACCTAAGAACAGGGGGGACTTGCCATAAAGAAGATTGTGCTTGTCGATGATGAAATTTTGATCCGTGAAAGCATTCGAGATTCTATAGATTGGAAAAAGGAAGGCTTCTTATACTGTGGTGACGCTCCCGACGGAGAGTTGGCACTTCCACTTATTGAAGAACAAACGCCGGACATTTTGCTTACTGATATTAAAATGCCATTTATGGATGGTCTGGAACTGACTTCCGTCGTTAGGCAAAGGTTTCCCGAAACCAAAATTATCGTGTTAAGTGGACATGATGATTTCCATTATGCCCAGACGGCACTTCGACTTGGTGTTGAGGATTATTGCCTGAAACCGATCAGCGCTGTGGAACTTATTCAGATGCTACATGCTGTAAGTGCCAAAATTGATGAAGAACATAGGCTAAAACAAAAAAAAACATATACCCCTGATAAGCTGTTTGCTGATCTTTGCGGGGGACTGATCAACACGGGGGCTGCCATCGAGGCAGCGGCTCAATTGGATCTTCAGCTTATCGCTCCTTATTACGCAACCGTTATCTTGTCTTTTGTTCCATCAATTCTGGATGAATCCGAGTTTTCCCATTCTCAGGTTAAAGCTGCTGAACTGCTGCTGGAAAGCACTCTGATCGAATATCCGGAACTCAACTACTTTAGGCGGAGTCGTACCGAAACGGTAATCATTTTGAAGAACAGCCATCCGGATCAAATATCAGCTAGAGTTGATGATCTCATCCGAGTACTGGAGCAAAGAAATGCCCATTTCGACTTGCAGTTGTCTGTTAGCTGCGGCGGTGTTCACGAACGTCTTCAAGGTATACATCTTTCTTTTCAGGAGGCTGAGGACGATCGGATGATCAAAAAGCTGTCGAGGCAGAACAAAGAGGCTTTGATCCAGGCCTCGATCGATCATTCCCCGGATAGTGTGCTGCTCGACCGTAATCGTCTAATTGATTTTCTAAAGTTGGGTAATTCTCAAGAGGCTCCGGGCTTTATCCATCAATTTGCCGATGGTCTTCATAAGATAAGCTGGAATTCCATGTATGCCTACTACCTGATTAACGACATTACCCTAGAATTGGTCCAGACGGCAAAGTTAACCTTTCGTTCAGACGGAAATCAAGCGAAAATGATTCAAGAGCTGCAGATGAAAATCCGGAATATTGCAAATGCTGAGGAGTGCCAAGATTATTTTCTTGGAGTATTTGAGCGGCTTTGGATATGGCGGTCTGAAGGTTCTGACAAATATGGAGAGTTAATCGAGAAGGTCAAACTCTATATCCGGGAGAATTATCACAATGACCAGCTCTCCCTTCATGAAACTTCTAAACAGATCGGAGTCAGTTCCAGTCACCTCAGCAAAGTCTTCAGCCAAGAAACCGGGCAAACAATGACAGAGTATTTAACAGCCACACGGATCGGCAGAGCGAAAGAGATGCTTAAAACAACCCGCTGCAAAACTTTCGAAATTGCTTTTCAGGTAGGTTATAGTGATCAGCATTACTTCTCTAACCTTTTCAAGAAAGTGACCGGCATGACACCAATGGAATACCGCAAACACGGGAGTGCTAGTGTGCCGGTTGGAACCATCGCCAAAGGAGGACAGCATTTGTGACTTCCCGATTCCAAGCCATTCAAACGATCTCGTTGATACTGGGATTTGCTTTTATTCTCAGTGGATGCTGGGATACGAAGAGTGAGGGGACCGTCCTTAAACAGAACGACGAGGTCCCCCCTCTCACTTCAGACGCCGGAACCAGGCTAACTTTCGGTATAATCTATCCTATGGTAAACGACACATACGAAATGGTAACGGAAAATGCCGAATCCGCCGCCAGCGACTATAATATCAATCTTATCGTTCAAGCTCCGGATGAGGCAAATCTGGAGCAGCAGATTCGGATCGTTGAGATGATGATCAAGCAGGAAGTTGACGGCATAGCTATCGATCCAGTTGACTCCGAGGCTCTAATTGGCGTTATAAACAAAGCAGTGTCCAGCGGGATCCCCGTTGTGTGCTTCGAATCCGATTCCCCGAACAGTGAACGAAATTCATTTATCGGAGCGGATAACTATAAGACCGGTACTGTGATTGGCCAGACCGTAGACACACTACTGGAGGGCAAGGGTATGGTCCTGGTTCAATCCGGGATGCCGCAAATGCTTGGATTGACTCAAAGACTGCAGGGGTTTCAGGATTATGTGGCAGAGCATACCGATATAGACGTGCTTGAGGTTCGTCATAACGACGGGAGCGAAGGAAATGCGATACTGCAGTTGGAACAAATGATTACGGCACATCCGCATTTTAGTGCACTGATCAACTTGGATTTCGTGTCGAGTTCAAGTTCTGTTTTGGTCTGGAAGGCCAAAGGGCTTAATCGATATAATGTAGCACTCGGTCTTACCCCCTCTGTCAATCAATCCATCGAGAACGGACAAATTACCCGCATTATCTCCCAAAATGAGCAAAATTGGGGTCAAGCTATCGTTAATACCTTGCGTAAGCTGGCTCAAGATGAAACTTCATCAGAGTTTATTAATACGGAAATTAAAGAAATACACAATTAATCGGTTCATAACGAAACAAAGGGCATTCTCCTCAGGGGAAATGCCCTTTGTTTATATTTTTGGTGAGCAATGGTAAGCAGATTAACGACAAGGTCCTGCCACGAAGAATATTTTCGCAGCAGGACCCCAGCAATCTAAAGGGTGATATAATCTGGTTGCTTTTCTTTTAAAAGAGTCCTGATTTTTTCATCAATTCTTGAGTCAGTTTGGCTGCTTCAGCACGGGTAATACGTGCTTTTGGCGCCAGAACGGATGCGCTTCTTCCGGAGACAATACCAGCTTGCAAGCTATCTGCAACTCCGGATTTTGCCCAGCTAGAGACGCTAAGAGCATCGTTGTACTCGCTCAGTATCTCTTCCGCAGCCGGACCTCCAACAACTTTCTTAAGCTCGGTGATTTCCATGCTTTTAGCAGTAATGACCATGGCTTGTTCCCGCGTAATCTTCTCATTAGGACGGAAGGTGCCGTCCTCGAACCCAGTGATTAGGCCGTATGCTTGTGCGATTCTTACATTGTCGGCATACCAATCCGATGTTTTTACATCGGAGAATACCTGCTCTTCTCCATCCGATTGAAGTCCAAACGCCCGCACCAGCAGTGCGGCAAATTCTGCACGGGTGATTTCCACATTTGGATTAAACAAGTTGCTGCCTGTTCCACTCAGTATCATCCGTGAAGCGAGATCATTGACGCTGTCCTTCGCCCAATGCGAGGTCATATCCATGAATTCTACCGAATTCGAGACAACCGCATAAGTGCCGTTGTTCAAACTGTGGATTTTCGCATACACTCTGCCGTTCTCTGTGACAATTTGAGTCGGCACCTGACGCACCATACCATCTGGATCGATCAGAATGCCGGTGGCAATACGGCTAGCGTCTGTACCTTTCGGAAGAATGATAGTACTTTCCACATATCCATTAAATGAAGCGATCTTTCTAACAGTAGATCCACTTATAGCAGAAACCTTAAAGTCGAGAAGAACCGAGCTAAGCTTAAATCCTTTTGCTGTCGCCGCCTGTTCCGCAACCTTAGTCATCGATGTTTCCGGTAAAGCAATCTCAATTTGGATCGTCATCTTTGTATTGGTTCCCTCTCCCATTGTCTCCAATGTGTTCAAGCTAATTTTGGAGGCCGGAACCTTGTAGATCCCCCCATCGTTCCGCAGTTCGATTACGATCTTCTTATCCTGAAGTGCCTTCAGCATATCAGTATTTAATTGAGCGATTGCACTGTCTGAATTCGCGGTAACCGTAATGGAAATCACATCGGCCTCACTAGCTGAGGAGAGCCAAGTTTCTAACCTCTTCTGGTCAAGTACAATTGTCGTTACTTTACGACCTTGCTGAGTAGTCGTTCCTATCGTACCCAAATCCACTTCTTTACCGCCAACCTTTATTGCCGCATCTTTACTAGCAGGTAATGCTGTTGATGGCTCTGTTGGGGTCAAAGGTGTATATGTTGGAGGTGGAGTAGAAGGATTAGACGGATTAGGACCAGGTATAGGCGGTGTAACACTTCCGCCGTCTTCAGCGTTTACCGTAATAGCAGTATGAGTGGTAATCTCTTTGCCGCCGGCCCTAACTGTTAAAGTCAAGGTACCATTGCCTGGAGCAGCGCCCTGTATATTCACTGTGTCTTTATCGCTGTCACCTGTAATCTTAATATTACCAAACGCTTCCCAGTGGTACTCCGGGTTCGTCGCATTGATAGGATTCAACTGAGAACCAAACTTAAGTGAATGGTTCACCTCAACAGAAGCGGCTCCTCCGGTGATCGAGACAGACTCCAGCGGGATGACTTCCGGTTCGATTTCGCTTTGTGTAAACTCCCAATAATCCATGCGGAAGGAATCTTTGCCTCCTGCCTTAAACATGAAGAAAATATTGTGAACACCCGTAACAGGTTTGACGGTAGTCTTAAGCGTCTTCCATTGATTCGCTCCGCCAGTTGGTGTCACTTCCAGCGTTCCGATCACATCACCAACCGGACTGTCCTGCCGGATTTCGATGGTGCCAACGGTTGTTGATGCAACGCTTGCTTCGAAGTCACCTGCCCCCCTCGTACCGAAGTCTGCATTTGCAACAGCAAGCCAATCCCCATCTTCCACATCCGTTATGTTCAAATTGATGCTGTCTACCATGTTTCCGGGCTGTGAGGATTTCTCCGTCGCAATTCCAGCTTGCCATGCGATTGTTTCTGCCTCGTTGCGCTGATAAGGATTAAGAGGAATGATCTGTTCAATTCCTTCCATATCTGCCTTGATCGGTTTGATAAACCCGTTGTCATAATACTCCACTTTATTAATGTGTGTAGAACGATACCCTTTTGCTTGGTTCATAGCTTTACCAAGAGTCTGGGCGTGATAGGCAACATACCACTGATCATTAAATTCGAAAATGGCATGGTGATTGTTTCCGCCAACATTGAAAAATACGTTTGGATTTTGCAGAATGGAACCGACATAAGTAAATGGGCCCATCGGGTTATCGCTGACCATGTATGCGATTTCTCCTTTCGGCGGTGATCCTTCCGGATGTGTGCCGGCGAAATTGGAGCAATATGAGTAATAGTATTTACCGTTATATTTGTGAATTCCAGAATCCTCGAAAAGATAAGGAGCATCGATGAGCTCCGCTGAACCCACGGTGCTAATCATGTCTTCTCCCAATTGGATTACTCTGCCGCTCTTCGGATTTGCAATCTGCTCTTGTGTGGGATTGTTCCCGCCGGGAAGACCCCCGCCGAAATACAGATATCCGGTACCATCATCATCCACCAGAACAGCCGGGTCAAACATCCACACAACCCCGTTCGTTCCAGGGATGCTGCTATTAATAAAAGATTTTCCTAGCGGATCAGTCCATGGTCCGATCGGGCTATCGGCGGTAAGAACGCCAATGCTGGAAGCATTATTGGCAAAGTATAAGAAGAATTTATCCTTGCCATCGATTACCTTGTGGGCAACCGCAGGAGCCCATGAGTTGTTGGCCCATTTAGCAGCGCCATTCGCACCTGCTACTGGAATCTCGCCGTGATCCGTCCAGTTAACCATATCAGCAGATGAAATGACGCTGATTGTGTTGATTTTGGAATAGCTATTATCTTTAAGATTTCCGTTCGCGTCATATTCAAAAGCATCGCTTGTCATATAAATATATACTCTATCGTTGTAGACAAGCGCATATGGATCTGCGCCGAATTTATGACTGACGAGCGGATTCGCATATCCAGGTACTTTGGCAAGGGCTTTCGTGTCCAGAGCTTTCAAATCAATGTTAGCAATCGCTTTACTCACGTTGTAAATCACATTGCCACCTTCGATTTTGATGTAATCCGTCCGAATTTTAACCGCTTGATCCTTCGGAACAAAATCTTTAACTTTAAGTTTAATGGTGGCGAACAGGTCGGATGAAGCATTCGTGAATCCCACGTTACTGCCGGATACCTTCAGTTCCAGCCTGCGGTCAGCAAACGCATAGGATGATGTACCCCTAATATTGTCTGTGTTAAATGACACCCCAGTTACCGATACAAATTCCGGAATATCGAAGGAAGCAGAAATTCCATTGTAAGTTCCGTCAGGCAATGCTTCCATTTTTACCGGAACTTCGAATTCTGTATTCGGGCCCCCTAGAACCTCTGAGACATTCCCCAGACTCGCTGTAAGAACTGGGGCTGATTCTCCCGTTCCTGTCATCTTGTTGTCTGTTCTGAAGTAGTCAAAATCAACGTACCCTCCTACTACTTTTGTGGAGTAATTAAATAAAGCATAACGGTAACCCATAAAATGCGGCAGAGTGTATGACATTTGGAGCTGTTCTCCGATCGCTGTCCAACTTACTCCATCTAGGCTGTAATAGAAATATGCCTTATCTGTTCGTTCTTTAAAATCCATATCAATCTTCAGATAAACTTGATCCTGAGTGAGTGGAATGTTAGCGATTTCTTGCGACTGGTTGCCGCTACCATTGACCATTACGATAGATTTAGAGGTCCCGGAGGCTTTCACAGCAACGTAACCATAGTTTTTCTGGAAAGCTGCAAGGCCCGCGACATCTCCATCTTTCATATGATCTGTTTCAATGGCAATATAGCCTGAACTTTCCGGTCCAAAGGATCTCTGTGTCAGCGTATTACGTGCATCTTGAATTCCTGTGCTTTTTCTTCCAGTTGTAAGGCGTAAGTAGCCAGGGCGCTGAGTCAGCGACCAGTTATTGTTATCTGGGTTATGGTTCCACTGCCACGCCAGCGCCAGATTAGAGCCATTATATTCACTCTCTCCTGGCTTCTGATTATCAACAACTGGAGTGCTCGAAGCCGTAAACGAAATGTCATCAACATAGAAGTCCATCAGATCGGTAATTGGATCCTGATTCTCGGTCCATGGTGTCTCAATGAAAATAAAATTGTGGGATAAATCCGCGTCCGAAGGGAGCGTGTAAGTGCCTTGTATCGTTCCCCACTCTCCTCTGTTGATCGTAGCTGAACCAAGCACTTTGATTCCCTGCCAGTTCGGACCATTTTGAATACTGAAGTTGAACTGTTTCTGATCCGGTCCCTCATCGTATCTTACCTTGGCAGAGAAGGAATAAGTGACATTGGTATTTACCTTTCCGGTAATCTCCTGCATGGGACCGTCCCCGGTCGCTTTGCGTCCGGTCGTTTTCAATGCTGAAGTACCACTGCTGTATACGTCATTTGTAACTGACACGGATGCCGCTCCATTAGCAGTCCAAGGCTCGATACCGCTTTCAATATCGCTGTTGATAATAAGCTCCGAAACTGAGTTGTCTGCAAATGAAATGTCATCGACATAGAAGTCCATTAGATCCGTGGTTGGATCTGGAGTTCCGGACCATTGTGTCTCAATGAAAATAAAAGTACGGGATAAATCCACGTCCGAAGGGAGCGTGTAAGTGCCTTGCACCGTTCCCCACTCTCCTCTGTTGATCGTAGCTGAACCAAGCACTTTGATTCCCTGCCAGCTCGGGCCGTTCTGAATGTTGAAATTGAACTGCTTCTGATCCGGCCCCTCCTCGTATCTTACCTTGGCAGAGAAGGAATAAGTGACATTGGTATTTACTTTTCCGGTAATCACTTGCATGGGACCGTCCCCGGTCGCTTTGCGTCCAGTCGTCTTCAGTGCGTTTGTACCGCTACTGAATACATCATTTGAAACTGACACGGATCCTGCGCCAAATGCAGTCCAAGGATAAATACCACTCTCAATATTGCCGTTAACCAGAAGTTCCTTACCAGATCCTCCAGTCGCAGCAGAAATATTCACTTCAGAGAACTCCGAAGATACACTTGGTGCACTGTCTGTAAGTATATTCGAGGAACCTACCCGTTCTGTCTGATTATAGAACTCATCTGAGACTACGATATTAGATTCCGCTTTATGTAACGGAAGAGATATTTCGGTCGGGACTTTGCCATTGACACCGAATACAGGCCAGTCGTCTTCCCATGTCACGGGAACTAAGTAAGGAATACGTCCAACGGAACCGCGGTCCCCAAAGAGAAAAGCATACCAATCTCCAGAAACCGTATCAATCAGACCACCTTGAGCAATGCCAGCATCCTGCAGCACGACTTTTCCTTCATATGGGCCGTCGATTTTGTCAGAGCGAAAAACCAGCTGCGTCCGCATACTGCCACTAGGCCAGGTAATCAGTGAAATATAATACTTCCCATTGATTTTCTGAATATGAGCACCTTCAGCAAGGAGTCCCACATTAGGGCCTGCTACCAGACTTGAATCCTTAATGATGATTGTGTTCAATCCGCCTTCTTTCACCGCAGTGGCGTCTGAAGTGAGCTCGACAATACGAATATCGCCGCCTCCATAAACAAGATATACTCGTCCATCGTCATCGAAAAGAAGGGACATATCATGATAAAAAGGGAGCGTTGAGTGTGTCCAAGGTCCATTTTCAATATCCTTCGTTTGATAAATATACGTCTTCCCTGTTGTACTAGAAGAAAATGCAACATAATATGTTCCGTCATGATACCTGAGACTGCTAGCCCAGGATCCTTTTCCATACTCATTTTCATCATTACTCAATCTTTGTTTGTCGCCTTCGTCCAGAATATCATATACGTAATTAACAATATTCCAATTTACAAGGTCATAAGATTTCATAATCGGAACTCCAGGGTTCATGTGCATGGTCGTGCTGGTCATGTAATAGGCATCACCAACACGAATGACATCGGGATCCGGTACATCAGCCCAAATAATCGGGTTATTGGCAATCCCCGTTTCTTCGAGTGCTTCTTCTGCATAAATGAATCCGGCTGGCACCAAATTCAGCAATAATGCAATCGTTGTTAGAAAGGAAATAAGTCTTTTTTTCATTACGCTGATTCTCCCTTAAGTTTGATATAAGCTAGAAATAAAGCGCTTTCTAAATGTACTATAAAAAAATTTACTTTTTAAGTTCTTTATTCTATTTGCAGTCCCCCTCTGGATTTTGTTGTTATGACTGACTACTTTCGTCAAATTCGAGTTCATTATATCTTGCCCTTACGAAAATCACGATGTAATATCTTTTTTGAAAAGTGAGTTTTTTTATTTATTTCGAAACAGGTATATCTTATTAGTTGGCCCTCATATCGATTATCCAGAATAATTTGTGGTCGCTGTGACTGAACCACTCAAGCTCATCCCCGCTGATACCATGTAAAAGGTTCCGCACATTGTAATTTCTGATTTTGAAATTCAGGAGACTTTTTCCTCAGTTAGGGCAAGGAGCGTAGTGATTTATCCCTTCACTCTAAAAAAGCCCTACCGTAATTCGTACGGTAAGGCTTTTTTTGTATTTAGCTATATTGTTGGAGCTTTTTGTTTTCCAGAATCGTGTTATAACCCAGATGGAATGAAGCATACTTCTTCTCTTGAAGAAGTATGCTTCATTCCATCTGGTCATCTTACTAGTTCCCCCAACTGTAACTGAATTATCATAGTTGAAACGTAAACTATCGAAAAATTTCAGTTGAGCGGATTAAATAGTAATTCTCTTTAACCTCTTGCTGCTGCATCCGCATAATACATAACGGTATAGAATTTGGTTATCTCCGTCCCCGGATTGCAATATTGGTGAGGGCGGTTGGCTGCAAAATGAACAGAACTACCGGCCGGCACTTTATAACTCTCACCGTCAAACCTAAGTTCTAACTCACCTTGATGCACAAATATATATTCTTCTACTCCCTCATTATGAGCTTCCGATCCATGTTCGCAGCCCGGGTCCATCATAACCATGTATGATTCGAATTTCGTACGCAAATTGTAGGGGAATAACGGATAAGAACGATAAGCTCCTTCTTCCTCCACAAAAGGTTCGATTTCATCAGGTGACACAACATTCACATCTAACTCAGCCTTTTCTATGAGTGCTGTGAATGAAATACTCAACCCATTCACGATCTTCCACAATACCGATATCGTGGGATTCGAATCCCCGCGTTCGATTTGTCCGAGCATCGCTTTGCTTACACCTGTCAATTCCGCAACATTATCCAAGCTTAAGCCCCTTGATTTACGTATGGACTGCAAATTTTTACCTACTTTTTTATGAATGGGTTCCAATCGCTAAATTGCCTCCTTCTCTCCGCGTTACTATTAACTGATCTTTGTCTTGTCGTCCTGTAACTTCTCCATAAGTTTCATTACCATATCATCGGTCATGCGTTCTAAATCATATTGTACATCAAAGCCCCATTCTTCGCGCGCTGCTGTTGTATCGATTGAATCTGGCCATTCTTCTGCAATATGTTGACGAATCGGATCCACATCGTACTGAAGTATGAAATCAGGGATATGCCTTCGAATGCTTGCGGCAATCATCTCTGGATCGACGCTCATCGCGCTTACATTAAAAGCATTACGATGTATCAACTTGGATGAATCCGCTTCCATAAGTGTAATGATTGCACGAATCGCATCCGGCATGTACATCATGTCGAGGAACGTTCCACGCTTAATATAAGAGGTATAACTGCGATTAACGAGTGCTTCTCTATATATGTCAACGGCGTAATCGGTTGTTCCCCCTCCAGGAGGTGCCGAGTGTGAGATGAGACCTGGAAAACGCAGCCCTCGGGTATCCACACCAAATTTATGATAATAGTAATCACATAACAGTTCCCCCGCTACCTTACTTACACCATAAATGGTCTTCGGTCGTTGCAGGGTATCCTGCGGTGTTCCTCTCTTCTGTGTATCCGATCCAAATGCTGCGATTGAGCTAGGGGTGAAGAACTGACAAGATAGCTCGCGCGCTGTCTCTAGCCCACTTAACAAGCCGCCCATATTCAAGCGCCAAGCGAGGGCAGGATCCTTTTCTGCTCTGGCGGAAAGTAATGCAGCGAGATGAATAATCGTATCTGCTCGATGTTCCTGTGCCGCTTCAAAGAATGCTGTACTATTCGTTACATCTAATATTTTAAAAGGACCTGACTGACAGGCTTCATTGTCTATACGGCGAATATCTGTAGCTAATACAGCTTCTTCACTGTAGATCTGTCGAAGCTTCTTTACCAAGTCACATCCAATCTGACCAAGAGCACCGGTTACCATTATTCGTTTCATCTCAGAACCCTCCTGTTATATGAGACCCAATTCCCGTCCGATCGTTTCATATGCGGTAAGCGCTCGATCCAGCATCTCTGGTGTATGAATTGCTGTCGGCATGTTCCGAACACGACCAGTACCTTTTGGTACAGTTGGAAACACGATGGATTTGGCGTACACGCCTTCTTCGTAAAGTCTTTCACTGAATCTTTGCGTTGCTGTCTCATCTCCAATAATGCACGGAGTGATCGGTGTTTCTGTTCTTCCGATAGAGAAACCAAGAGTCTTAAGCCCTTCTTGAAAATACCTTGTATTATCCCACAACTTTGTTTGAAGTTCCGTACTGTTTTGCAATATATTTATAGCCTCAATACAAGCGGCGACATTGCCGGGAGGAAGAGCTGTAGAGAATAAAAATGGCCTACTTCGTACTTTAAGCCATTCAATCAAATCATGTGAACCTGCTACATATCCACCAACAACACCTATTGCTTTCGAGAGCGTTCCGATTTGAAAATCGATTTTGTCTGACAGACTAAAATGTTTTACGGTTCCAGCACCGTCTCCCAAAACACCTGATCCATGTGCATCATCTACATACGTAATAAGATCATATTCTTCAGCGATGGTAACGATTTCAGGAAGCTTTGCAATATCACCATCCATGGAAAATACACCATCCGTAATGACCATGATCTTATCATACTGGCCAGACTCTCTAGCTGCCTTAGCTTTATTCCGCAAATCTTCCATATCCGAGTGATTAAATCGAATAACTTTCGATTTTGTCAATCGGCAACCGTCGATAATGGAAGCATGGTTTAATTCATCAGATAAAATCGCATCACCCGCACCCATCACAGCAGAAATCGCCGCCATATTACAATTAAAGCCTGACTGATAGGTAATCACTGCTTCTGCACCTTTAAATTGTGCGAGTCTCTCTTCAAGCTCAACATGAATCTGAAGCGTTCCGTTAATGCTGCGAACAGCGCCGCTGCCCGTTCCATAAAGTTTTGTCGCTCGTATTGCAGCTTCCTTCAAGCGATCATCATTTGCCAATCCTAGATAATTATTCGAGGATAAATTTACGAATTCGCGGCCCGTGATCGTAATTAAAGGACCATTAGGGCTTTCAAGCGGCTGAATGGTGTTATAGAGCCCCTGCTGTTTTAACCCCTCAAGATTTTGCTGAAGAAAAGAGGTTAATGAATGACTGGCCATGTGGATTTCCTCCTCGGAACTGAATTTGATCGACCATTTCCTGTATTGTATGCAATAATCAACCGAAATGCAATATAGCATACAAAAATATGTTATATTAAACAAAATAAAACCAAGCTCCTTAACCATCAGGTAGCCTGGCTTCAAAGAAGCAATCTATGTATATTTCACCATCATCATATTAAAATTCAATAACTATACTATAAATGAGACTAAACACGAGGGTTATAAGCGTAACAATATGTTCTCTTGATTCCCTAATATACTTCCATTCGATTAGAAAATTAAAGCTTAGCACAACTATCAAAAGACCCAGCCAATACAATTTCTTTAAGTTCAAATCAGGTAGATCAAGATAGATGAAAAAGAGAACCCCCATAACTACTAGTATGATATTTCCCCATCTCGAAACATGTTTTCCGCTTGTCTCAGACATTCGATCTGCTTCCTGATTTATGATTTTTTTTCTTAATATGAATTGAATGATGACGAGAAACAAAGCTAATATTGAAATTTCTACACTCATATTATTCCCCCTTACATATCATCGTCTCCTTTTAGATAACACATGAACGAAATATAAAGTTAGGAAAATATTCGGCATTATTCAACAGAGATAACAAACAAGCAGGCTACCACGGTAGCCTGCTCTTATAACCCTAATTTATTCACCCATACATCTTATATGATTATCTTAGCTCGATTACACCTTGAGTGCATATTTCGAACGAGCAATCTCCGTAGCTTCCACCATATTACGTAATGAATCAACGGTTTCTTCAAGTCCTCGTGTTTTAAGTCCGCAATCAGGATTGATCCAGAACAACTTCGGATCAAGAACTCGCAAAGCGCGTTCAATCATGCTTGTCATCTCTTCAACTTCTGGAACACGCGGACTATGAATATCGTAGACACCCAATCCGATTCCTAGTTTATAGGTGTTTTCCTCGAAGCTTTGAATCAGCTCACCATGGCTGCGTGAAGTTTCAATCGAGATCACATCCGCATCCATCGCTTCGATGGAGTCAATCATGTCATGGAACTCGCAGTAACACATATGTGTGTGGATTTGCGTTGTCTTCTGAACCGTACAAGTCGTCATGCGGAATGCTTTGACCGCCCACGACAGATACTCTGCTTGATCTTTCTCCTTAAGAGGTAACCCTTCACGTACCGCTGGTTCATCTACCTGAATCATTCCAATACCGGCTTTTTCAAGCGCCTCTACTTCTTGCCTAAGAGCATACGCTAGCTGATAAGCAATCTGCTCACGTGAGATATCATCACGGACGAAAGACCAGTTCATAATCGTGATCGGACCAGTTAACATCCCTTTGACAGGATGCTTCGTCTTAGTCTGGGCATACTTCGTTTCCTTCACCGTCATGGCTTCGTCAAATGCTACATCTCCAAAGATAATAGGTGGTTTGACACAGCGGGAACCATATGACTGGACCCAACCAAACTGTGTAAATGCAAATCCTTCAAGCTTCTCACCGAAAAACTCAACCATATCTGTACGCTCAAACTCACCATGTACGAGTACATCGAGTCCAATCTCTTCTTGAAGTCTAACCCATGTGTCGATCTGTTCCTCGATGAAATTCTCATACTGTTCATTATTCCATTCGCCCTTACGCCACAACTGACGTGCCTTACGCACTTCAGATGATTGCGGGAAGCTGCCGATGGTCGTCGTCGGAAATATAGGTAAATTCCATTTCTCCTGTTGAAGAATATGACGCTCAACAAAAGGAAGACTACGTTTCGGTTCCTGTGTACGGATGGCCTCAACTGCTTGCAGGACGTCATTTCGATTGCGCTCGCCAGATTCTTTTAGCGCTTGTAAAGCACGATCACATTGCTCCAATTCTTTACTAATAGAATCTTTAGTTGTGGAAATGGCTTTGGTCAGAAGGACTAGTTCATCCAGCTTCTCATCAGCAAATGCCAGTGCATCTTTAAGTTCGGGCAAAAGCTTCGTTTCATTGCTCACCGTAACTGGCACATGAAGTAAGCTGCATGAAGACTGCACAATAAGTTGATCTTTCGCTATATATTCCGATAACTTTTCCAATAAATCCAGTTTTTCATGAAGTGACGCTTTCCAAATACTTCGTCCATCAATGACACCTGCACCCAAAATCTTATCCTTAGGAAATCCAAATGCTTGGATGGATTCAATATTAGCAGATGATCCATGAGCGAAATCTAGCCCAATACCTTTAACAGGCAACTGGATAATGTCATTATAGTTCTCTACCGATTCAAAATAAGTTTGCAATATAATGTTGAGAGAAGGAGCTGATGCCGTCAGAGTTTCATATACATTTTTTAAACGTTCAAGATCAGACTCGCTTAATTTCGTTACTAATATCGGTTCATCAATTTGAACCCACTGAACCCCTTCCTTCTCTAGCTCTTGAAGGATTTGAACATAAAGTGGTAGTAAACGCGCTAACCAAGCATCCGTCTCAGATGGCTGGTATCCCTTAGACAATTTCAGGAATGTTAAGGGTCCTACAAGAACTGGCTTCCCTTCAATTCCGAGCTTCTCTTTCGCTTCTCGGTATGCTATAAGCGGACGATTCTCAGTAAGTGCAGGAGCTGCTCCATCTAATTCCGGAACGATATAGTGATAGTTTGTGTTAAACCATTTTGTCATTTCACTTGCCGTTGCTTCCTTGGTTCCACGGGCAATTCCATAATATATAGATAAAGGTACAATACCACCTTCATAATTAAACCGCTTAGGTACAATTCCGAACATTGTAGCTGTATCAAGAATATGGTCATAATAGCTGAAATCATTAACTGCGATGAGATCGATCCCCTTCTCCTGCTGCTTACGCAAATGATTCAGACGGATCTCCTGAAGCTGATTATGAAAATCTTCTTCTTCAAGCTTTCCAGACCAGAATGCTTCGAGCGCTTTCTTCCATTCACGCTTTGCACCAATACGCGGATATCCCAATACACTACTTTGCACCATCTTGTAACACTCCCTATTTCAAATTGTTACAAGAAAGATACCATGTTCAGCTGGATATAGCGTAACTCCAATAAACTATATCTAGTTATAGCCTGTGACTATAACAGAGTGGTTATTATTATTCCTGAAGGTACTACAGCAACCTTTACGGACATTACGTGCATTCTATACCTCGTTCATATTTTATCTTACGTCCTTAAGCTAATATCGCTTTTAAGAACTTGCCAGTATGTGACTCCGTTACATCCGCTACCTGTTCTGGTGTGCCTACGGCTACAAGCTGCCCACCAGCGGCGCCGCCTTCTGGACCTATATCGATAACCCAATCGGATTCCCTAATGAGTTCCAAGCTATGCTCAACCACAACAACGGTATTTCCCAGATCAACTAACTTATCTAGCAGGGTATAAAGCTGTTTAATATCTGTCGGATGAAGTCCTGTTGTCGGCTCATCCAACAGGTAGAGCGTGTGGTTCTTGGAAGGCTTACTTAACTCCTTAGCCAATCTGATGCGCTGTCCCTCGCCGCCTGATAGCGTTTTGACCGATTGGCCCCATTTTAGATAACCTAGCCCGACCTCACATAGCATTTCGATGATTCCTGCAATTTTCGTTTCTGTCTTGAGGATGGACAAACTTTCCTGCACCGACATATCAAGCAAATCCGATATAGAATAACCATCATACTTCACCTGTAAGACCTCATCTGTAAATCTTCTACCTCTACAGTCATGGCATTTAACTTCCAGATCAGGCATGAAGTTCATATCGACAGATAATACACCGAGCCCTTGGCATGTCTCACAACGACCACCAGCCGTATTAAACGAGAAATGCTTCGCGGTCAACTTTCTTGCTTTAGCTTCTTGTAAACCGGCAAACAGTTGTCTTAGCTGTGTATACACATCGGTGTAGGTAGCTACATTGGAACGCTGAATTCTCCCCATGGGTGATTGATCAAAGATCACGATGTTCCCTACATTCTCTAACCCCGTAATCTCATTGCATCCCGTTTGCTTATCTCCTTGAGGACTCCCTTGTGCAAGGATATCGAAGACAAGGGTGGATTTTCCTGAGCCTGAAACGCCCGTAACTGATACTAGACTGCCAAGCGGAATAGAAACAACAGGAATAGAGACATTGCGGGACTGCGCTTTATGGATTGTAATGAATTGACCGTTGCCCTTCCTACGAAGACGTGCAGTAGCCGATTGATTTTCTTCTCTCAAATATGCTCCTGTTATGGAAAGCTCTCTTGCCATTAGGTCTTCCAACCTGCCTTCACCCACGACGGTCCCGCCATTCAATCCTGCCCCCGGTCCAATATCAATCACATGATCGGCAGCTCGCATCATTTCAACATCATGTTCGATCACAAGTACGGTATTTCCCAGATCACGAAGCTCTTGAAGCACCCTGATGAGTCCAGCTGTATCACGCGGATGAAGGCCAGTAGTCGGTTCATCCAGAATGTACAGCACACCAGTCAATCCTGAACCAAGCAATGATGCGAGCCGTAGGCGCTGAGCTTCTCCTCCAGATAGAGTTACCGTCTGCCGATTCATAGATAGATAACCTAGCCCAACATCAATAATTCTCTTTAAACGTGAGGGCATTTCATCAAGGATCGGCTCTAATAGATGAAGACCTTCACTTGGTAGCACTGACTGCAAATTATTAGTCCACTCGTATACCTCGCCTAGAGACCAACTTAGCACATCGGTGATGGTTGCGTCGGCTACTTTAACGAGTCTTGCTTGTTTCTTCAGACGAGTCCCAAGACATTCAGGACATACCTTTTCACTGAAAAAACCTCCGTCTTTCTCCTGACTTGAAGCCTCCCCATCCTTCTCCTTATAACGTCTCCACAAACCGGGGATAACACCTTCAAACTTCGTTCCTTGAACCGGCTTCACATTGGGATAATGGCGCTTGAATGCCTCACTATCAACTCCGTAATATAACAAATCACGTTGAACCTCTCCATAATCTCCCAAAGACTGATCCGGGTCAAAATCAAAGCCAAAATGTTTTCCAGCCGACATTAAAATTCGAATCTGGATATCTCTATGTACACCATTTAACGAGGCTACTCCTCCATCCCGTATACTGAGATCAGGATTGAAAACAGCTGTTTCATTGATGCTTGCTACATGCCCAAGGCCACTGCAAGTTTCGCAGGCTCCTTCAGGTTTGTTGAAAGAAAAGTGTGGCATTCCAAGCTGCTCAAGTTCTGCGCCGCAATGAGGACAGTCTATCGACGGATGTCCCCATTCTTCCTCTTCCTCCACAAGCATACCCTCAGGCTCAAATGTTGGTGGGATATTCTCGTTGCAGGAAGGGCAAATCCTCTTCCCAAGTCTCGAAAAAATAAACCGGACGAAGGTATAAATATCTGTCACTGTCCCGACTGTTGAGCGCGGATTACGATTGGTAACATGCTGTCCAACACTAATCGACGGAGATAGTCCCTTGATCGATTCGGCCTTTGGCTTGCCAATGGTATCTGACGTCATTCGCATAGAGTCCATATACTGCCGCTGACATTCCCGCTGAAGTGTATCCATAGCTAGCGTCGATTTACCGGAACCTGAGGGTCCTGTCAGAACGACGAGCTTGTATTTAGGAATCGATAGCGAGACATTTTTTAGGTTGTTTTCTCGTGCACCTTTAATAACGATATATTCATTCACTAAAAATATCCTCCCTACTTTAACGTACCTAACTCTATTTTCCCGAGGTAATCTACATGTATTCCTTGTTTTTAAGGATTGATTTCGATACAATTAATCCATATTTACTCCAATATCAAGTATCTAGACAACAAAACATCTCGATCATCGAGATAATGAATATCTTAGAAGGAGGTTTATCTTTTGTCAAGCAATCAACAAGAACCCACAACAGATCAGCAGGAACAATTTGTCTCACTCATGCGTGGACTAGGAACTCGAATTATTTTACATCAGCAGAATGTAGCTGCCTCTCTAGGGTTATATAATACTGATTTAATATCCGTGGATATTCTACGCGAAACTGGTCCAATCACTGCTGGAGAACTATCTAAACAAATCGGACTTGCTACCGGTAGTGTTACCGCACTCATTGACCGACTTGAAAAAAGTGGATATGTTCGTAGGGAGAATGATCCTAGTGACCGCCGTAGAGTCATTATCGTCCCCGACTATGAAAATAAAGAAGAAATCATCAACACATACATTCCACTTCATAACGCTATGGTTAATTTAATATCTTCTTATACACCTGAAGAACTTGAACTCATTACGCAATTCTTAGGCAAAGCAAGCAGAGTCTTAGAAGATCAGATTCATTATCTTAGTCCCGCTTCGCGGAACAAATCTTAAATAAAAAGGACGGTGGCCAGAAGAGTCAATTGACTCTTCTGGCCACCGTCCTTTAACACTTTATTTTTTTGCAATGATCATGAAACGTTTGGAATTCGTCTTAATCCCCTTGCTCGTCTGATTAGCTTTGATGAATTGATCTAATATGACAAAGTCATGTTCATCCTGTCCAAAGTTAGGGACAATCGGAGTGTGTTTGAGCAGGAATACTAAATCTTCGTAGGTCTCATAATAATCTGTAGCATCATAATCAATAGCCTTAACTTCTGTAAATCCAGCCTCATATAATTCAGAAATATATCTATTTTTTAATGTGCCATCTTGGACAGATCCTTGGTTCAACCCGAAAGCTTGCCTGATATTAAGTTTATCCGCTTCACTCACTTGCTGAGTTAAGAATATGCCATCGTCGACTAGGATTCTAGCCACTTCTGCTGTATTAAAGGGTGAATGGCGACAAGATACCACATGGAATGAGTTGTTAGGAAAATCGATTTTGTCTGCATCCATCAACATAAAGCTCACATTGGTGTACCCTGAATGACGCAAGTTGGACTTCGCCTTCTCAAACATTCCTGCTGAATTGTCTATTCCTACTAATCTCAAAGCATATTTAGCAATTGATAGTAAAGCTTCTCCGCCACCTGTTCCAATATCCAGCAAGGCGTCTGACTGCTTACATCTTTGAGTAACTTCATGATAGAAATCCCACTTCACACCCTCAGATGCACATTTAACTTTACTGAAGTCCCAGCCATTTAACTTACCAACACGATTGTAAAAGTCCTTATATTCTAACTCGTTCATTTATACTCAAATCCTCTCTATGAGTTCATCGTTCAATATTAGTTCGACTGTAATCAAAAAGGGCAGAGAACCCCCTTGATAGCTGGTACGCGTTCTACCCAGCCCGATAACTAACTACGTCGAACAATACGGAATGACATCCATTTCACCTCATTAGAAAAGATTGTTAATAGTATACTGCCTGAAATCACCTTTGTACAATTACTTTTATAACTTCGGATATTTCTTAACGTAATTCAAAAACCGTTTTGTTGCAGGAGACACTTGCCTCATCGAATTTACCGCAATACCAAGAGTACGATATTTAGGATCATTTAACTCTAAGAGACGTATATTTCGTTGCTGTCCACGCAGGACAAGTTCAGGAAGAATACTAATCCCTAGCCCCTTCTCAACCATAGCCATAATGGCATAATCATCTCCAACAGTATACTTAATCACAGGATTGATCGATGTATTCGCAAGGATCCGATTCACATCATTGTCTGAGCCTTTACTTGGCATAATAAACGGTTCATCTTCAATCTGAGATAATGATACATTGGGCTGCGCACTAAGAGCGTGATCCATAGGTAATAATACGAGCATACGATCTTGTTGCAACGGTACCACATCAAACGCCTCTTTGGTTGGAAGTGATAGAAAGCCACAATCAATCTTCCCCTCCGCGATCCAGTCCTCTATCTCTTGATAATCCCCTTCAGACAAGCGAATCTCTATCTGCGGATAATCTTGCTGAAAATCCTTTATTATTCCTGGCAGCCAATGCACACCTACACTTGTAAAAGTACCGATGTGAACGGTCCCCAGTTCGATACCATGTATAGAAGCGACTTCTTGTTCTAAATGTTCATTCCATTTCAATATTTCTCGTATCGTCTTCAAAATCTGCTCACCGTTTGTAGTTAGCTGTACGCCCGATCGGTTTCGTATGAGCAATGAAAATCCAAATTCATCTTCCAGACTATTCATGATATGGCTGACTCCAGACTGTGTGAACCCCATAGCTTCTGCGGTTTTCGTCAAGCTTCCAAGCTCGACAACCTTCATGAACACTTTATATTTATTAATGCTCAATGACTTCTCCCCTTGTTTCAATTTACATTAGTTATTCTCATGTATACCATAAGTAACATTCGTTTTACTTGTATATTGTACGTGAGTATACTGTTCTAGTTCAATCATTATAGGGAGGAAATACATATTGAAACCGTTGAAGGCTGACCTACTCATATTTTTAGTCACCATTGGTTGGGGATCGTCTTATCTCTTCATGAAAATGGGACTTGGTTCGCTTGGAGAGTTTAATTTGATTGCCTTACGTTTTGGACTGGCCTTTATCGTTGCAGGCGCATTATTTCACCGCCGTTTAAGGAAGGTTAATCTAACGACACTACGTTATGCCATGTTATTAGGATTGCTGTTATTCTTAACCTTCACAGCAATTACCTTTGGTCTTAAGACAACGACAACATCAAATGCTGGCTTTTTGGTGAGCTTAACTGTTGTGTTTGTTCCACTTATCAGTAGCTTCATATTTAAGAAAAAGATAGAGAACAAGCTCATCATTAGTGTTATCCTAGCAATGTCTGGGATAGCATTTCTAACTATACAGCTTCCTTTTACATTTACGATCGGTGATCTGTTATGTATGGCAGCCGCATTCTTCTATGCCATTCACATCATCGTATTAGGTTCTGCTGCACAGAAGGTGGATACGTTAAACCTGGGTATATTGCAATTGGGATTTGCAGGTTTCTATGGATTGATCTTTTCTAGTATCTTTGAAACCCCTGTATTCCCAAGCACACGTGAAGGATGGATTGCAATTCTCGCTTTGAGCATGGTGTGTAGCGCCTTAGGATTTATATTACAAGCCATTGCACAAAAATACACAACTCCTACACGAACAGGACTTATTTTTTCATTAGAGCCAGTATTCGCAGCTTTGTTCGGCTTCTGGTTTGCACAGGAACTAATGGATACGAAACAATTTATTGGTGCAGCCTTGGTACTGCTAAGTGTTGTCGTTTCAACGGTTAATATTAGTCATCTAAAACGTTCGATCCATAGAAGACCTATCAGTTTTGAGTAAATAATAAAACCCCTGACCTTAACAAAAGGTACAGGGGTTCATTTACATATGTATCACTTAATATAGACACCATAGTCCAGAATAACATTACCTTTTTCATCTGGAGAAGTAAAACGGGTATTGTCATACCGTTCGAAAAACCATGGCTTATCTTGTAATTGCCAGCCCTCTTGATTAATCTTCTCCATACACATCTCATGAGGTTCTATTCCAAAAATTTCTCCATTGTCATCTCGGCCATAAATCCAACAAACAGCTACATCTCCGTCCTCAATATCGGCGTAGCTATAACCTTCTGGTACTTCTGTCTGCTCAGGGAATAACATGCCGATCCAGTACTCAAATGTATCCTCATTGAATCTCATCATGCCGTATGTTGCACCATAAGATTCAGGCAATGCACCAAGTTTCACGAGTTCTTCGAACCATCCATTCTTAATCCATTCATCCCATTTGTCCGCAAAACTCCCTACCGCATTACGATCTTTATCAGTATATAACTTACCTATCAAACGCAACTTCGGAAGATACTCTCGATACACCTTAATCACTTCAGCAGCCATCCTACCACTCCCCCCCTGAAAATTCCATAATTTCAATTTATGAATTCTCTTAGGTTCGTAGAAAATCCTTCTACATTTGATCTTAATTTCTTATTTAGTAATCACAATATTATGATCAGCATCCCAGTTAATCATATATTCGAGTGATTACATTTGGTCTTTTATCTGCTGTGATGCAAATTCATAAAACGCTTGAGCATCTTCCCATGTTGGGAAGCCTGCCTGCGCTAGAATATTGCTGCCTCCACCTTTACCATTGAAGTTACCGAGATGTTCTTTGAAGAATGCTCCGCAAGATTGTCCTGAGTTATTATTCTGAGCAAGGACAACTTTATTCTCGGCAGCAGTGGCTAATAGTACGAATGCGTCACTTTGTGAAGTGATTTTACTTGCCAAGTTCTGTAGATCTTTTAGTGTTTTGTCTTCAAAAATATGAGCAATTAAATTCCCTTCCTGGCCATCTAACATTTGCGCTGCAACATATTCATCATTTTGTTCTTTAAGAATGGCTAGCTCAGCTTGAAGCTGTTTCTGTTCTAACTCCCATTTCTCAATCCGATCCATGATCTCATGTTTGCCCGTTTTAAATTTTGCAGATAAGGCTCCTAAGATACGCTGACTATCATTGAACTCTTCTAAAGCTCGATATCCAGCTTTAAAATAAATACGAGTGTTTCCCTTATGTTTCTCTGCCTTTAGAAGTTTGATCATTCCGATTTCGCCCGTTGAAGAGACGTGCGTTCCTCCACAAGCATTGTATTCCACATCTTCGATCTCTACGATGCGGATATCTTTTGTCACTTTGGGCTGTTTGACAAGATTCAGTGATTTAACTTCTTCTTCATTAACCCAATAGCTTAGAATACGATGATTCTGATAAATTCGGCGGTTAACTTCGCGCTCTATTGATTCAAGTTGGCTCGTGCTCAGTTCAGAAGCTTCCACATCAATCGTGCAATAATCAGTTCCTAGATGAAAGCTCAAGGTCATGGCTTTGTATAAATCCAGACAAACTGCCGAGAGCAAATGCTGTCCACTATGCTGCTGCATATGGTCAAATCTTTGATTCCAATCCACTTTACATGTTACTGTTCCCTCTTGGGGTATAGACTTTAGAGATGCAACCTTATGTAGAACTTGATCATCTTCATTGAGAACATCGATAACCGATATCCCTTGGATCGAACCTGTATCACAAGGCTGCCCTCCCCCATGTGGATAGAAAGCCGTTTCTTCCAAAATGACATAATAACCATCTTCTTTCTCAATGGTCTCTAAAATGTTTGTTTCCCACTCCGTCAAATACGCATTTTCATAGTATAGTTTTTTAGTCACATTGATATTCCTCTCTAATTTTGTACATTAAGTTCAATATATAGTTGTTTAAATGTACAGTCAAAATATAATGAACAACAAATCACTATTTGAATCTTAATCACTTGTTTTATTTGTGGGTCTGTGGAATTTCTTTTTATACAAGATAAGTAGGTAAGTGTGAACGATTGTTGTTTATGTGCGAAGAGACAAGAGAGTGATTATGAATTATTGTATTCTATTGTTAATTTTTCATATGTTGTAGTTTTCACTATATTAAATATACTCCTTATTTTATATCCCCGCGGTTTGTGCTATTTCGTTTACGCCATACATAAAATTAACAGTTGTTATCTGTAGTAAATTGAAATAATCCATAAAAATAACACTTACTTTTATATAGACTCTTGACTTAATACACTCCGTGAGTTATTATCTTAATATCGAGATAAACGATATAAAAACACATTCCAATAATGAATTGAGGAGGAAGAAAAAATGTCTAAATTGAACATTGGTATTATTTTGGGAAGCACACGTCAAGGTCGTTTAAGTCCACAGGTTGGTGAATGGGTAAAGAGCATCGCTGATCAACGTGGAGATGCTAATTATGAAATCGTAGATATCGCTGATTACAAGCTGCCACTTTTGGGTGAAGCTGATGCTACTGAGCAAGCAACTGCATGGAACACTAAGCTTGCAAGCCTTGATGGTTTCGTATTCGTTGTACAAGAGTACAACCACAGTATTACTGCATCCTTGAAAAATGCGATCGACTACGCTCGTGAGGCATGGAACAATAAAGCTGCTGGTATCGTGAGTTATGGTTCTGTAGGTGGCGCTCGTGCTGCTGAGCATTTGCGTGGAATCTTGGGTGAAGTTTCTGTAGCGGATGTTCGTGTACACCCAGCACTTTCGCTATTCACTGATTTTGAAGATGCTTTCTCACCCAATGCTAAATTCAATCCGGCTGAATTGCACCTCGTAAACTTGAACGGTATGCTTGATCAAGTTATTGCATGGAGCGGTGCACTGAAAGTTCTTCGTTAATTGACAATTAAACTAACATATTGAAAAGAGAGACTCGATGAGTCTCTCTTTTTTTGTGCTAATGATCATAGATCATTGAATAAACTAGTTTTCTTCTGTGAATGTTATCATCAATAAAAGTACACAAAAAACCGCATAATTAGTGCGATTTTGTTACATTAAAACGTAAACTACTGTACCAACTAAAGATATACCCATCATCAATAATGACATCACATGTTTTTTTGAGCTTCGGATATATTTCCATTCAAAGATAGATCGAACACCGAATATTAAAATAAGTAATACACCATTACAAATATAACGATAGGATTCTTGGACAAAAAAAGCTAACGAAATTACCACAATAGCCCCAATCACCATGAACCACCTGTATGGGATACAACCGTCCGTATGTGATATCTTTTCATCATTTTTCGTGATCGTTTTATCCAAAACAAATTGAATCACAGCTAGAATAAATAATACAAAAGCAAAGCTCAAAAATATCACCTTCTTTTTCCATTTGCTCAACTATACAATACAGCTGAAAATTATTCATCCATCGAGAAATGTCTAAAACCCGGTGTTTTGTGAATATGAGAGATCATATTCAACACAAATCTCTCCCCGTCCTCTTCATGCCTAACTGTGTTTGTCCGTTATTTTATATAAAGCTTCTAAACATCTTAATTATTCGCCATCAATGAAATCGAATCAGGAATCCTGTTTTTGTCACCCAACAACTCACCTTGATAGTTTCTCATTGACACAAAATATATGTCGGCTCCCTTTCGTAAGTTCCTTATTAAATTAAATTTAAGGCAGCTAATCAATCTGACCGGATGCCTTATTGTCTTTATTAAACTAACGTTCCCCGTTAGCGTAATGAACCTTGCTGAATTAAGAGTGGAAGACGGAAGATTCAATCATCCACCAATTCTAATAATACGACTGGTCGAGGCGATAACGGCGTTTTATGCATCAACATCTCTACCTCATCTGTACTCAATGACAAGTCGTTTACAGCCGGTACATACAAATCAACATTACAAAATCTAATAGGGTTCTTTTTGTCGCTCCGCACAGTATTAATCGACTCCATCTTAATTCCATAATGGTTTATTGTTAATAGCATTAACCAAAATCTTAATATATCGTAATCATCCAACGGGCGCATGTCTTTTATAAGGAGGGGCATTCCATTAAAAACATAACCAGTTATTACAGCAGCAGTGATAAAAGCTCTTACATCAGACATATCCCTGCGTTCTATGATTGCAATTGAGTGTTGGATGGCATTTATAACTTCTTGGGGTAAGGGTCCTGACAAAACATAACCGATATATGTATCTCTTAAATACCCCTTAGTTACCTTTTTTACTATTTCAAGATAAGTTTCTGGTGAATTTGCAAGAGTGGTGAAATTATGTTTGTTTGCAGCACATCGTTTGTAACCCCTTTGTTTTACGGTTAAAATTAATGCCACTTCTTCTGTGACGTTTTCTACAACAATAGGAGAATGAAAATTTGATATGGAATCAAAGTTGCTCACAGAACTAGTGTTATCTTGGTAACCGGACTTTTCGATTTTACCAAAAGAATCGGACGTGTACTGCATCACCCATTGTCGTTCCAAGTCTTTCGCATCTTTATTCTCATATCCGCGTTGTGAGGAAATATTGTTAAATTGCTGACCACTTCTATGCGTATGACCAAATATCCGCCAACTATTATCACCTTTAAGTGCGGTTGTTGAACTCCACCAACAATCTTTATCTTCTTTCGTGAAATTAACCATAGGGTAATGGGTAACTATTAATACCTTTTCCTCTTTTTTTAGCACATCGTTGGCAAAAGACACCCATTCATTGTGCAAATCTATAATGTTTCTAGGGTTGAAATCCTTAACTTGCACAGCATCAATAAGACACATAAACTGATTCAGTTCGACTTGTCGTCTCCCCCTCCGAAAACTCGTCCAACCAGTATCTCCAATAATGCAAATATCGTTAAAATAATATTTGCGACCAGTAACAAGAAATCTGAAATATTGATTCTTTTTTGTTGCATCAGAAAAAAGATTGATAATATCCCGATGACTCATTGAACCATTGTTCCAATAATCGTGATTTCCAAGAACAAAGAAACCTACTATTTGATTTCTCTCAAGCTCTTTCACGAACGAAAGTGTCTTTTTATAGCTATTGAAAAAATCTCCCGCCAAGCATAATATGCTATCAGAGTAACGCTCTTTTACAAATGTAATAAAATCATCCTTCATTCGCAAAGCTGCTTTCGGCTTAAATTTTCTTTTCGTAAAATCAAAATGCAAATCAGATATGAATACAATAGGATTCTCGGTTGATTTGATAGGGATATTGTTACTTTGGATTATTAGGCTGGTCATTGGAATTATCACTCCTAATATTCTCTTGGTATAACATTCTATTTTATTATGAGACACGTTGGTTAGACAGTAAATAATGATTTGTTTAACTAACCTGCCATTAGTTGAATAAAGACAGCCAATCATGTTGAGATCAGCTGCCTTCTTGTTTTTATTGAGCTATCGTTTTCCGTTAGTCCGATGAAGTATTATCGATAAAACCACTATTTATATGTAAATTCCTTGAGCTTGATAAGCTATATCTTTCATTGCGTTTTCTTGAAGTAATGATATGAATTCATTTGGCGCCTCCAATTCTGAAAAATTCATTTCATTTAGAGGATTTTGATTAAATCAGAATATTGTGCAGATTCAAATTGGTATAAATCAGTATAATTTTCCCCTAAAACATAATTGCCCACCAACGGGCTTACAGACAAAGTCCAGCATCACTTTCGTTGGAACATCGGTTATACCGTCATGCCATTTATGAACTCCTGTATTCGAGAAGACCCCAAATAAATGCGAGACTAGCACGTCTATTCCGCTTTCCTCTTCTATCTCTCTAATCAAAGCTTCGATTAAGTTTTCACCTACTTCTACTTGTCCCCCTGGGCACACCCAACCGCCATGTCGAGTTTTCACTAAAAGGACTTGCCCTTGTTCATTTTCCACAATACCGCTAACAGCAACAATATGAGTTGGCCATGTCACGAACATTCCTCCAAATCTATATGGGTTGTTTCGAATTTATATGTGTTAATGATATAACGCATGATCAGCCGGGATATTATCCCCTGACAATAAAATTTGAGATGTCCATTTCTCATTCGGAGCAGACCAAAATTCATCAGATGGTGAAAGACCTAAGGAAAGGAATACAGTAGCACATAGATACAAGCTACCTGTATTAATATATTCTTCTGCCAGATTGGGTTGATAACCGTAGACTCCCGGACGAAGCCAACCCGCATCGTCAAAATTACCAGGAACCATCAAAGTTCGTTTAATAACAGAAGTAAGGGCACAACGCACCTGTGCAGGGCGGATCTGTTCGTCTAAAAAATGCTGTAAAGCAGCTTGTGATAGATGCTGAAAGGCGCCAAAACGATATGTAATGGATCGACCAACCAAAGGATACGTTCCTTCAGGTGAAATCATACGTTCGAGAATCGACGCGTATCGCTTCGCCCGCTCCTGTATAACAGGCTTCCATGTTGTATAGATAGGTGAATCTTGTTCAAAGAGTTTAATAAGATCAACCAACATGGGCTGGATGACAAAGCTGTTATAGTAATCCGATCTGAAATCGGGTCCATCGCCATACATGCCATCTCCGCAATACCATTCCATAAACATGCGTATCGCGTAATTAACACGCACTTTATCGTAATCTTGATCTCCAAGGACATGAATACCCGCTTCCACCATCGCACTGAATAAAAGCCAATTATTCGCTCCAGGAATCATACGGCGAGTTTTTTTGAAAGCAACGATCAGATTGTTCTTCACACGACTATTCAGCTTATTGGTTATATTATGTGGGGCTCGAACAAGAGCATGAGCAAGAAAGGCCGCATCCACCAACGGTTGACCTAGAGAATCAAAATCCATATAGTCGGGAGAATCTGGATCGGTAGCTGCATCCAATGATTTAAGCATTAATTCAATGTACTTCAGTCTTAATTGCTCCTCTTCACCTTCTAGCCCACGCAACTCAAACCAAGGAGCCATGCCACAAGCCAAACGGCCAAAAGCTTCAAGATGTGCAAATCTACTTCGCTCACTATGAAAATCAGTCGGCAGTTTTTCCTTAAGCGTTCTTTCGGCCAATGAGGATAACACTGGATCACCAATTTTAATCATCATATCCACCCAATATTTACGCTGCTCTAAACCGTTCATGTAAGTACCCCTTCCACACTGACTTCCATTTAACCTCTCATGAGATTGACATTCTTAATATGGTAAATAACTTTATTCCTGATATGCACGCCTAATACCTTCCTTATTACAAAACATTAGGATGTTATATTTAAGAGACTATGGCTGAAATTGATCTCATTTTTTGTCGAAGCATAAAAAAACAGACGTCTTCCTCGAAGAGTCACCCTCTTCTTAAAAACGTCTGTTCTTTGCTCTATTTTTACTGGTAATACGCAGTTTGTCTATCTATTCAAGTCTGCCCGCTGCCTTTACCTTCACGAGTAAAGCGTTACCTGGGAGATACGCAATTGGAATGTCTTCAGTGAAGACAATCTGCACAGTCTCTGGATCAGCACCCGCAAGCACTGCCTGTTCGATAGCATGACGACGAGCCTCTATCATGACGTTATCGTAAGTCATGTCATCCAGTGAATAGATCCGTTCGGTTTCTCCACTCACTTCCCCAAGGGCTGCACCGATCGCATTAGCCGCATCATAGAAATCTGGCCGAACAATACGGGATACACCTGACAGCTGATCTGGAACGAGGATACTACCACCCCCAACCAAAATGACATCCACAGGATCAGCACTTGTCTTCATTCGATCGATGGCATCTTCAAGGTCTCGAGCTATCAACGTCTCAGCAACACGGCATACCTCTTCATCAATATCTTGAATAAGAGCATCCTTCCATTCAACTCTGCCGAGCTTTACTACGACATCTGTTGCCGTCAACGTATCACCACCAAAAATCCGTCCACGCTTAAGAAGTTCGTATCCTACACTATCTGGACCAACAGTTACTCCTGACTTGGCATCTGTTTCTTCCCCCGAACGAACAATAGTTCCTCCGCCGATTCCAATGGATAAAATATCTGGCATACGGAAGTTTGTCCGCACTCCGCCCAGCTCTACAGCTGTCGAAGATTGACGAGGGAACCCTTGCGTCAGCACACCGATATCTGTGGTGGTACCTCCAATATCAACGACTAACGCATCATGAAGTCCAGACAGATGAGCAGCGCCTCGAATGGAGTTGGTTGGTCCGCAGGCAATTGTCAGAATTGGATAACGAAGCGCATAATCACTTCGCATTAAAGTCCCATCATTTTGGCAGATATAAACACTGGCTTGAATCCCAAAACGATTCAAAGCCGCTTCGAATCCCTTTACAACCCCGGAAATAACGCCAAGTAAAGCACCGTTTAACAGCGAAGCATTTTCCCGTTCCAACAATCCGATGCTGCCGATCTCGTGTGACAGCGTAACAGGCATATCTAGCCCAAGCACTTGTTGAGCAATCTCAGCCGCACGTTTCTCTTGTGAGGTATTTACAGGTGAGAACACCCCACATACTGCGACTGCATCAACCTGCCCTCTCATCTGCTCACATATTCCCTGAATCTCTGATTCATCCATTTCCACAATCGTGCGGCCATCATATTCATAGCCGCCCTTTGCCACATAAGCATGCGTTCCAACAGCTGCCTTCAGTGTATGATCCCACCCAGCAAGTGGTGGAATCGCTGTCGTAGCCGGGGCACCGAGACGGATCAGTCCGACTTTACCCAGATGCTTTCTTTCGACAATGGCATTGGTACAATGCGTCGTTCCAAGCATCGCATATTTGATCTGCGCCGGATTCACACCGCTCTCAGTTAACAAGCATCTAATTGCTTCAACGATCCCATCGTTTACATCACGGGTTGTTTGCACTTTTACCGTGTGAATAGTGTTTAGTTTCGAATCCAGTAACGCTGAATCGGTATTCGTACCACCAACGTCAATGCCGATGCGGTAGACTTCATGTTCATCGATCCGTGCATTTTTTAGGTTCGTCATTACAGATCCGCTCCTTTTTTCGTAGATGTTAACTCTTCGATAGGAATATAAGGAACGTCATAACCAAAATACTTTGGACCCACGGTATTAAGGCCTTGCGGAGTGCGCCACTTTGGATCACATGGAAAGCCGACTGCAGTTACACGGGCACCGTATTTCAGATTTTCAGTCGTAATCGGCATCCCGGTATCCTGATCTAATAGGGAGATAAGGTCTGGTGTTACGGCTAGTGAAGCTCCTTCTTCAGTTGCAAGTAAAAACTCATTTTGGAAAAACAGCTTCATCGTGCGGCCTTTATGCTCACCTGTTCCTTCAAACGATGCTTCTCCACGTGTAAATCCACCTTCCATCCGGCGACGAATATCAGAAGCTTTACCATGAAATAATGCATAGCCATTTAACTGCTTAAGCAAGGACTCAATAGGATGCTGCTTTCTCTCCTTAGATTCAAACAAAGTTTTGCCAATTTCATACGCAAGCGACAACGTATGCGGAATAGCACTTTGCTTAATCTGTGCTCCTGTTGCCGGGTAATCACATATTGAAGCCGAACCACCCATCTGTATCGTAATGGCTCTTGCGATTCGCTCCTCCCACACCCCATCAACCGCATGTAAAAGAACTCCGTTACCGCGCTCATCTGCCATCGTAATCGGATTGGGATCCATCCCATCCAAGTAAAAAGTCACCATCTGGGATTCAGGGAATGCTCGTCCCATAGCGTCCGCATCAAGCACAGGGATCCCTCGTTCAGCTGCAGCTATAACTGGAATGAGAGAATTCCCACCACCGACTTCGATGGGCATCAAAGCTGTAATTTCACGGCCGAGTTCTTTTTCAATTAGTTCCAAAGGTTTCGTCATTTGTGTTAAGGCCGGAATTTTCTCATTCATAACAGTAGGGGCACCAATCATAGACAAAGGCACGATCAAATCCTCATCGTTCAGATCCTTAGGACTTACAACACGAACGGGGCCATGCTTTTGGATTGCCTCGATCGCCATTAATTTACCGATATGAGGATCGCCGCCCCCACCCGTCCCTAGCACAGCGGCGCCGATAGCGATATATTCTACTGCTTTTTCATCCAATAAGGTTAATACACTTTTGTTCATCATGTTGTCATCCTTTCGAGCTAACTACTTTAGCTACCAGCCACTGCACTATAAAAGCAAAAATGAATCCATCCAGCGCAGGAACCTGCGTTAACTGGAATAAACCTAGTCCATCTGGTGCCGAAGTCGTCATATAAGCGAAAAAGCTTGATACAGCCCAGACGATAAGTGAGCGAACGACCCAGTTTTTGTTATGATCTAATCCATCAAACGTAAATTTCGATTTATTTATAAGTAAGTATTCCGCTGTATAAATACCACCGACCGGTGAGATCAACATCGTGATAAATGTAAGGAACGTAAGAAAACGATCATAAATACCGAATACAGCAAGAAGCGTTGCTAGCAGCCCTGCTACGATCGTAATAACGTACTTGGGTATGCGTGAAAATACAACAGAGAATCCGAGTGATGCGGAGTACAAATTATTCGTATTCGTTGTCCACTGGGCCAGTGTCAGCACAATGATTGCCGGAAGCCCAAGACCGATAGTCAGGAATATCCCTGTTAAATCGCTTGAATCCATCACTCGGGACAGGAATATGGCGATAACCGTCATAAAACTGTTCCCTACAAAAAATCCGACAAATGCAGCATATATAGCATGTTTAGGTGTACGCGCCCAGCGTGCAATATCAGGCGACAGTACGGTACCTAGCATGAAAATGCCAATAACGAGAGAAATAGCTGTACCCATAGGAAGCGGAGTAACACTAATGGGCTCCCAAATAGCTGAAGTTCCTTTTATACTAAAAGCTACAAACAAAGCGATCAAAATAAAAATAACTAAAAGTGGGACAGACCATACACTCAGTTTTTCAATGGAACGGTAACCCCATATTGCTGTTGACATCATAAGGGCACCACCGATGAAAGACAAAATTCCGAGGGACAAGTTTATTCCCCATAAATCTTGCAAAGCAGTCTGCATATTGGAGGCAAAAAAGCCTGTCTGTACCCCAAACCAACCAAGCGACGAGATGCCAAGTGCAACCGATACGATACGAGCACCGTTATTACCGAACAAAAAGCGGCTGATCATGGCTGTGGAAAGACCTGTTTTCGCTCCTACGTATGCACATAGAGCACCGATGAGTCCTAATATTAGTGAACCGATAAAAGTCGCTGTCAATGAACTTGATAAATTCATTCCTGCTCCGAGTTCCGCACCTAAAAACATAGCCGATAAATCTATCCCGATTGCAATCCATACAAAAGCCATGGACAACCAATGCTTACGTAAATGCTGAGGAACTGGCTGCCGTTCAAAATCTTCAATCTTACCGCTCTTTCTTCGATTACTATGTTCTACCTCACTATTGACCACGCTCATCTATGACTCCCCCTGTTGAATTTACTCCTATAGAGATGTTCCAGAATGGGCGCCCTTCCAGAACAGTTCGAAGGCATTTTCTAATTTGCGTTCAAACACTTTTTTAGAGTTGTAATAAAAAAACTGCATGCTCAAACCATCCATCAAGTTCAAGAAAGCATCCACAAGCGGTTGTACAGGCTGATCCGGTAATAAACCTTCTTCCATCGCTTGTATCATAAACTGTTCAATCGTCTTAGATAACAGCTGGTCTGACTCTGAAAAAGCCTCCTCTATTCCATCTTTAAGAAAATCCGGAGGAAATAAGAGGGTACGCACAACAAATAGATTGGACTCCCTGCTTTTTATGTAGTACTCGTACTGTCGTAGCAGCACACCATGAAGCCTTACCTTCGCATTTACGGACTCACCGTTGCCCGACAAATCCTGAATAAATGAATTATAGGCAAGCATTGCTTCCTTGAAGGCTGTAATAAACAATTCTTCTTTATTCTTATAAAAAGCATATATAGCTGGTGTCTTTACCCCAACCGCTTTGGCTATTTCAGACAGTGCCGTACCATCATATCCTTTCTGTCCGAAGAGCAGCATTGCTGCTTCCTTCAACTTGTTTCTGGTCATAAATCTTCACATCCTATTATTTAATTAACGTTAATTAAGTGAATTATACGACTGGTTGCATAAAAATTCAATCATTATGTTAGATATTTTTTCCTAATTGCTTTCCTTAGAAAAATCTAATAACAAAAAAGACGACTTTCAACTCATATTTCGAATTGAAAGTCGTCTTTACTAAAGAATCGGGTTAAGCTACTTGCTGTATACATCCATTTTGAAATTGAATGCTCAGTAGCAATATTTATTTAAACAGCCATAGAGCATTAACGTTTGCGGGCTCCCACCCAATCAAGGATGGTTGAGTCTAGCTACATAATTAACCTTGTAAGTAACATTTGTTGCTCATGACTAAGCACCGGACCCCACATTCTTTGCCATATTCCTAACTACCCTAGGGGACAAGTTGCTATTCGTAATAGTTGTGTACGTGATACGACATTAACTTATGCTAAAAAATTGTTGGCTTCAACTCGTGAGATCCCCTGATGAATCGTTTCTGAATATATTGGTGTAAAAATAAATAATCTCTCAATATCATTGAACCATTGCCGATATTCTATGCCAAAAAAAGCGACTACATATATCATTTTCCTGGAATAATCCTCTTTTACAATCATCTTCATGAATACGTAACAAATCAGAATTAATATGTAGGACAATTTTGTCCTTCATATAAACTATGTTGCGACTCATCCCATGCCTTGATTTTCATTTTATGAGAACAGGCACTTTATGGAGCTTATACACTAAAAATCAAACCAACTTGTCTGTATGACACAGGCTTTCACTCTATCTTGTATTTATATAAAAATATCCATTCAGCAAAATTCTAAATGTCTGACGCGCAAGCAAACTCTGCATTTATTATTAATCATATCGCTAATTACTTGTGCTTCTTATATGTAACAAACTCCTTTAATCTCTCTTGTCTAAATAATATTTTGAAAGTATAATTATGGATTCGTTTTGCAAAAGCTTACGCTGTTTCTCGCTCGTCCGTAAAAAGAAACGAGATAAAAAGTATTTATAAAACACAAATACTGAAACTCCACAGATTAGGTAATAAGCACATTTAGCAAAAGTGACACTCAACTGAAAAACATCCGTCAAAACACCTAGAAAAATTAGTATACAAACATACCAGCTTAACAACTTAAACACTCCCGTAAACGAGCGGTGCAAGATGATTTTTGCCAACATTAGTTGCAAATTTAATCGATCAGAAGAATTGGGGCTTAGAATGTTTGCCCATCGATAATAGACAATCCATTTATTATTGTAATTCACAGCATCCCAGTTAACTTTCATTTGAGAATGCAACTCTTTATCAATTAATGCAGTTAACGCTTTATTTTCCATATACACATCATTAAGTTCTAAATCGTTATAATGATCTGATGAAACTGCATCTGTAGAGTTTAGGTCTAAACCTTTCACCATAGCTTTTGTATTCTTCTCATGATCACTCTTGCTATCAAATCTATGCTTTTCGGAGAAAACAACCCCAGATATATAACAAACTATAAATACCAATACAAGAACAAGACCTTCTCGAGAAGCAATAGCCTGAACGAAAGGATGCGATGTGTCCGACAACAACATTTTTGTTGGAAACAGAGTAGAGAGAAAATGAATGGCTTCAATAGGAAGGAACAAGACAGTTGTAAGCCAAAGTAAGAGCCAAAAGGAAAAACCCGGTATGAATATCCCAATAAAATCATAGATGTAATCCATTACTTTTTCCACAATGCATAATCTCTCCTTATATTCTATTCCGCAGATCGATCCAAGCTTCCCTCATCCCCAACTAGCTAACAATAATATGGATCCTGCAACGCTTGAATGGTCATATCCAGAATTCGCAAATATTCCGCTCGACTTCTAGTCCTTCTAATAAAGGAAGTTTCCATACCTGACTTTCTGAGCTTCTCAATCCAGTCTAGAGCAGCCTCACGTCCAATGCCTTGCTGCAGCATACCGTAGTAGATGTAGACTAATTCATTACTGACATTCGTATTAAAGATCATTGGATCATCAGAGTTAATATTGACCAATATATTGGATAGATCTCGATTCCCTGCTGACTGAATGTTATACAGCTGATTGCTAAACATCGAGTCTATTTCCCCAATGGCTTCATTTGATGATGGATTCACCTCAATGACAACGCCGATACTCGCGATTTTATGAATCAGATAATTTTGCATGTCTACAGCCATCATACGTTCGATCTCATTCATCGCTACATAAATGGGTTCATTCATCTTGGTTAAGGTGCACTCTTGGTGATAGCATACGAATAATCTATCCTCAGCGTCCTTAATCCCTTGTAAGGGAACAGCAGATCCTTCTATCGCACCTGTGTCCTGATTCTTATATTTGCTATAAACACGATTTACTTCATCCTTTATTCTTTTGAAGCGTAATTTGTACGTATTGAAGAGAGTTGACACTCGAAGCTCACCTGCCGACAGTACATCCTCAAAAATGTACCTAGCCATTTCATCAATCCGTCTCTCTAAATAAACCAATGTCTCAGTACGTAACTGTGTTGTACGGCTATAAACTCCCCATATCCATAATAAATTGTCCAAATATTCGCCCCTAGGAATAATCACAATAGGGTTCCTTCGAATCCAATCCTCAACATCTACACCCAGAGCTATTCCATGACCTATTCGGTCTCCGGCATGTAGCTTACAGTAATCTATCACTTCATCCATACGTCTTAATCCTGAATTCAGATGGCGAAATTCTTCTCCTGCATGAAACGTGAAGAACAAGCTTTGTCTAGGCAAAACATTCCCTTCCGGATCAACGATTCGCAACGCATCATATCTGCTATCTCGCGCCTCTTCAAATACAGGGGCAAACACTTGTACAGGCGTATGATTCTCCACGCTCGCCGCATCCAAACCAACGATAAAATTTGTTGTCATAGGAACGTTTTTACGAAGCTGCTGTACCATCTGTACCTGTTTAATGTATGTTTCTTGATGTTCGCCATAATAAAGATGCTTGAATGTATGGTTGCGATCTTCATCAAACCACGCACTATCCTTGTCTAACTTGTCTGGACGCTTAATCAAATGATAGACGATGCCGATCAATGGAAATTCGGAGTTGGGATCATCATTCACCTTATAGTCCTCATCTAGAATTCGTCTGTATGATTCCAATATATGTAACAGATTTCTACGATTCTTCGCCTCACTATTTAATATCGATATCCGAAGCTCGATTTTTCGTAAGTACCTGTTTTGAAAGAGTGTTCTTAGCATAATCGTGAAGTAAGCTTGATCTCTCTTCATTCCATCTGTTGCGCTATCAAAATATCCTCTAAAGAAATCCAAACCATGCAGCACTGTAGGCTGTGTTACCTGCTGATAGAATTCATTTTTGATCGAAGTATACATAAAAAACAATCGAAAAAAATACTCATAATGACTCGATAAATTGGCTTTATCTTCTATCCGTCTCTTGTATGCCATTACTTGATGGAGAAAGATATTTTCCCCATATGTTTTAATATACTGATGTTCGGGAAAAATCGTATATATGAAATCTAAGCTCTGTTCCTTATCCGTTCCCATAAACATAATCTCTAATCGCTCAATGGCATCCTTGAGCATATTTAACGGCGAAAACTGACTATTCTCATGATCATATATATCATTTAGCAACTTACGAGTCTCGTGCTCTTCTGCAAGATTATCGTCGATCCATTCATTCATTGACTTGTTATATCCAGCCTGTGCATCTCTTAAATACTGTGACATGATTAGGCGTAGCAAGCGCGCTGTCCATATATATTCCTGCACTTCAGAAGAGGCGGCGAGATGATTCGTTATAAACTTCTTAAAATACTGTGGTGGGTAGACTCCATTCATCATCATTTGCCACAGGATGGAGAAATTGAATGCTGCTGAAGCATGGATATGATTCTCTGCCACTCCCCTTGCGAGGATATCGTCTAATGGCGCATCCGCAAGATTGATATGCTGGTAGAATTCATGAAGCTGGACAGGCTCATGGATATTATTTTTGGAATGATGTAAAGCGATCAAAAGATCAATAGGTATAAACCGGCTTAACGCTTGAAAAAAGAGAACCTTATCCTGACCGTTATACTGATCCATAAAATCAATGAATCTCCATCGTTTGTGACCATTCGCATCATTTTTCCAATATTTGAATATGACATCACCATCGCGATAGGAGAACAGCGCATCCGAGAACTCTTCTAGAATATAAAAATAGTGCTGATACAGCTTTTTCTCGATATTTAGAACTTTATCTGATGAAAGCAACGGTACAAAGCCGTAGCGTTCTGCCTCCCTCTCACTACTTAGCATAGGATAGAATTTCTGTATCATAAGATTGATTTCATCAAGACTATTTGGGCTAGCTTTGGCGAGAAGCTCAGCATACAGCTTGCGTCGAAAGTTGCGTTGCGCATTTTCGCGTTTCTTCTTGGCTACACTTCCCGTACCGGTATAGTCCACAACATCCAATAGTTCTTGCTGACAATAGAACTTTAGATTCTGAATGGGAAATAAAGAGACATTGATGAGCAGGTTTATTTTTGACAACATTCTATTTCACCACTATTTCCACTTATTCTTCAATCTCTTCCAAAAGTAAATCAAACTCATGAAGCTCCAATTCAGATTGCCTTCTAACACTCCTAAAGGTCTTATCCAGATTTCTCCTAATACTTGCTTTTGCATGTTCATAGTTCTGTTCTTCTGAAAATTCTCGGGTGCTAGTATAATACTGATAATATAACCCCAGGATTAATATGTCATTACCAGTGAAGAACGAATCCCTACTATATTCAGGGTTGTTCGTATCGCGCTCAGCTATGATTGAGGAGTATTGCAATGCGTTGTACAAATTTCTAGCTTCTATTCGTCCATACCATGCATACACATTTGAAGCTAATTCTTCTAAACTACTTAGTAATTCGTTGTATTCGTTAAACTTCAGTAAGATACTCTTTTTTTCTTTTTTGAGATGCATTGTAACAATATCCTTACATTCTCGATATCTAGTCGTTTTACTTTTCCCTGCGTAACCATCCTCAAAATTATCTAATACCTGTTGCGTAGATCCCGCTAGTTCAATGTACACCTTAATATCTCTTTCCATAAGCTTACCAAGTAAGTAATATGAAAATTTTTCCATATCCTCTTCTATAGTTTGAGTCACGCTCTTTGGAAGCTCAATTGCTGGATATTCAGATATTTTCTTCAAAATTCTCACCAATCCGTTTGCAAGATTGTGATGGGAGTCTTTTACTAAAATCATCATATTACTTTCTAAGTCTCTACGTTTATTTTTAGTTAACTCTACCGGTTGTTTATTTCTAATCCTTGTTAAATTGTTAATGAACAAAGTCCTTTTTATTTCCTTGTCTTTAACCAAGTTTGTAGTTTTAGAAAAAACTGAATTGCGCAATATTCCTTCAAATATTCGCTCCGTCACTTCAACCTCAGCGGGTACGTTACATAGATCATGCAATATATTTAGCGCAGTGTTAATCTCGTAATTTTTATCATATTGAGCTTTATAATAAAGCGGTTCAAATATCAATGGATACTGTTCAAGAATTTGGGTTATACACTTAACAACAAATTGATCTTTATCCCTTCTTTCATTGTCCCATATATACTCATAATAGTAAGGATCGTAAATAGACTCTGAAAGCTTCTCTAACATCAACATTGCAGCGGGCACATCAGTATGTAATACTAATCCTCGCATCAATAGATATAGCCTGTACTCATTAGAATAGGAATAGGAATAGGAAAATATATTTCCCTTGTTATACCCACGAATATATTTCTCAAACAATTTGACTTTGGACGTCTGGAAGGCTGTTTCTTCATATCTCACATTAGGTAGTAGTTTCTTTACAATTTCTGCGACTATAAAGATTGGTAAGTCCAGTTCTTCTTCATCTGTATGCTTAGCGGAGTAATTAATATAAGTAGATTGTTCATTACCACCCCACTGCAAAAATTGTTCGAAAAGCCATTGCTGTTGCCTTAATAATTTCGTATTAGATAGGATCAACGTATCTACAAAAGCCTTAACAGCTCTAAATAAATTTGTGCTGTGACTTTCAATATCATTTAACAACTGCACTAAATTATAATAGGCGTATACAAGTCCACGGGGTCTCTCATCAAACACACCGTAGCTGTTTTTAATTGGAAGATAGACATCTTGTTTATTCTTATTAGTTGTACTATCATTAAAAGCTATATAATTAAAAATTGACCGGTCACCCATTAACTGAGCCATTCTGTCCATCAGGTAGTACTGACCAAATGAGAAGTAAGGGATTGTTCCAGTATTCCATTTTACCAACTGATGCCTTCTCGCTGACGGAATGATTTTCTTCAAATACTCATGAGCCAACTCTGATTTACGTTCCATAATGGTAAGCAATTTACTTGTATCATTACGGATTTCTTTATAAGGCTGATCCAGTGCTTCTAATGAATCATATGCTTCTAATCCTATTTCCCTTAATGGTTCATCTGCTAATAATGACAGAGTAAGCGATTCTAGCAGGATATCGTAGTCTCCTGATAGTACAGTTACAATATTTGGGTGATCCGTATATTTCAACAGAGCTTCCATTAATTCTCTCGTTTTAGAGGTTTTTAGATCGATATCATCTATAAAAATAAAGATTAGTACTGGTTCTTTAGGTAAGTCTAGCACCTGCTTAACACGTATTATTTCTTCGATAAACTCATTTAACTTCTCTTTGAAAGCAATGTCAGGACTAAGCACGCGAGAAGAATTTTTAATATATGCAGCTAAATCCTCATAATGCTGGGAAAGTATATTTCTATATTGACTTTCTGTGTATAAGTGATATTCAATCGTTTCATTTATAACCTGTTTCAGCTTATTGTTAGGCTTGTATACTCCCGCATTAAAGTAATCTGACAAATCTTCTTTTTGGTCTTCTGTCAGGCGTTCTTTTTTCAATTTCTCTAATAAAGATTCTCCCTCTTTTTTCATAAAGCCTACGATAGATCCGATAATCTTGGTATTCTCACCAAAATTATCAGGTTCGATGAGGGGAAATATAACACTAGACTTCTCATTTAGATCGTTTCGCAAAGTATATAGAGCAGAAGTTTTACCTGCGCCTCTTGGTCCAAAGATTCCAACTGTATTATTATAAACCTGGACTTTACTGACATGATTTCTTTGTGAGACATTCACTTGATGAACCGCTTCTCTTATTTCATCTAACTGCTTCAACATAATTTGATATGTTGGCATGATATTAACTATTTGATCTCCTAAAGCTCTTGCTCCCAGAATCACTTCTTCTTGCAGCATTACTTTCATCCTTCCTCTTTATGAAGTAGTGTCTCATAATACTTAACTTCTTCATTATTGCCTTGCTACTCTAATGCCAGACTGCTCAAATCTTTTACACACATAACCTACTCCCTACTGAACAATAAACATTTTCCAACTCTCTCGTCTGTACCTTTAAACAGCATCATCTGATGATTAGACCTATTCTGTTCTACATTAAAATACATAATTCTACAAAACAAACCTAATTCCCTCCAAATGATTACTCTATTTATAATCTGTTACATTAAACTTGCTAAGGTTTATGTACAGCAAAAAAACTGCGTCCCTAGCTGGGTTCACAATGTTTTTTCTAAAATGCTTTTCTCTTCCTCATTTTTTTTAAATCAGTGTACATAAACTCCAAACTATTTTTCTTACCATCTAACAAAACAGCAACTAACAGAGAAAACAACTCAAAGTAATTCTTCAAGAATCAATTAAACGAGCAATAAAGACGTTCCTCGAAGAAGAAGTACTTGCTCCGAAAACACATTTTTTATCGCTGAAAGGTATTTAACATAAATCTACGAATAAAACTTTCGAGATTATTAATCTTGGCCTAATTCTTATAATTAGAAATGCTAAATCCGGTTCCGATTCGTTATCTATGACTGGATTTCCTAGAAAATCCCGTCGATTGATGTCTAACATCTCTGCAAGCTTAAAGTATATAGGAGGTTCTGTTCGTTCCCATCGTTCCTTCATAATCATCTCGCCTCCTTATTTGTATTGCCTGAGCCGCGCTCCTGCCGACCATTCCAATTATGAGCTAGGGACATGCGCCATTAGATCATATTTATTTTATTTTCAAACTGTACTTTTTCCCTCTACTGCCCTAACGGCAACCTTTAAAGCTGAAGCGATAATCATAATGATCAGGCCGCTTATAATATATTCGCTGTATAAAAAAATTAGGTTAATATAATTTGTCATATCCAGTTCATTTATGCTTGGATAACAGCAGACCATCTGTATATTCGTATATAGTATCAAAAATTATGGTTAAAAACCCCAACTTATACAAAACAGCTAGGTTCTCATGCATTTACAAGTTGTCTGTGTGAATATTCCCCTGAAAAACTACCATGGCCATGTCAGATATAAAAGCTATTGTGATATAAGATTTATTACTGTAATATTCAGGAGCCTGATCGAAATAGAGATCGACATAGGAAAATACAGGCTCAAAACCTCCTAAGAACTGCGTGAATGCGCTGCCCGGGAATCATAAATAGCTTACGTAATTCATAACTATAAAGATCCCTACCACCAGCGTTAAATAAAATAAACTAAGACATGCCTTGGAACCCCATTTAAAAATCTTTTTTAACTTCATTGATTTGTCCTTCTCCCTGTTGTCTGAATTGTTATGTAATGAAAATGAACGATCATCGTAACATTTTCCAATATTAATCGTTTATAATTCCGTTGAAAGAGACGTTAAAGATATTATATCTCTAACGCCTCTATCTCCATTTCTATTCAATTATTCTCTCGAAGTTAGTAAGAGTTAACCCCCCTCTTAATCAGCAACATTTGCATACTCTTGAGCGGTAGCTTCACCTTGCCATAGGAGCTGCATCTCTTCATTAGTAGCGAGTAATTCTGATAAACTTCCCTCGGCTTCAATCCGCCCATCCTTCATAACGATGATATGATCGGCCTTGCTAAGGGCTGCTCTCCTGTGTGATACAGCAATACAAGTAACATCATGCTCCTTAAACAACCCATCCCAAACCTGCTGTTCTGTCTCCACATCAAGCGCGCTGGACAGATCGTCAAAGATATATAGATCTGCACCAGTCATCAACATACGAGCTGTAGCCAACGTAAGTTTCCAATCCTTGATCCAGGTTGTCTAGATCTTTTTCCAAAACGGATAGGCGAATCGCTCGTTCCAAGGATTCCTCAGCTTGATCTTGTTTCCCTTGCACGATGTTCTCTCTGAGAGGATCACTGAACAAGCGAGGAACCTGCGGCGTATAAGCCGCTCTAGGCGGCATAAGAAATGTAGCCGGATCCACTTCTTCTCCATTCCATGTAATCTTGCCACCCTGCTTAGGCAGCAATCCAAGAAGCGCACGGACAAGTGTGGATTTACCTGATCCGATACGTCCTGTAACGACAATGAATTTACCGCGTTCGAGCCGGAAATTAATATCTTCAATCCCTTTTTCCGAGTCAGGATAGTGATACGATAGGTTACTTATTTCAAGCTCTCTCAGTTTCTCCGAAGCTTCTCTCTTGTGTACCATTAGCTCTGGAGGATCCTCGTTCAGATAAATTTCCCTAGCTTCAATAATCCTATCTTCTTCTCCAGGACGAAACAGAGTCCGCATGCGATCAAAAGATACTTTAAGGCGCTTGTGTTGAAATACCATATATCCAAATAAAGAAATACTGATTCCTATATTCCCCAGATAAGTGGTAAACAAAGCGAAATCCCCTACACTAAAGCGTCCGGCCTGCATTTCGGCTGCACACATTAGAAGAATCAAACCAGTACAAATACTAAGCACATGTTGATTGAGTGATCTCATCCACTGTTTGAACAGATTATCCTTCAGCGCTGCCTGGCGGCGGTCTTCATTCAACTTGGTAAAACGCTCATGAACATGATCCTCTGCTTGCCCCAGCTTCAAAGCTTGAACCGCACCGAATGTTTCCGCGATAAAACTTGTTATACGTCCGGTAGCCTCACGATTTTTTTGTCCATATTGACGGGCTCTATTACCCGATAAATTGTTAAGCAGTGTCACCACTACAAGCGGAAGAACTGCAACCAACATGATCTTCCAGTTGATACTTGCCATGATGATAATCGAAACGAGAGCAAATACAAATCGTCCCCAGAAATCTACCCAGGATTCCACGTATTCGACCACTTCATCTACATCATCCCGAAAGCGACTCATCGCTTCTCCTGGTGAGGCCGGCAAATTCCTTCCTGGCCAGCGCATAATACCCGCGAGCATATTCGTACGAAGAATAGCTTGAATGTGATAAATATACGTTATCCATTGATAGAACGCTGCAAAAAAGACCCCAACTCTCGATACCCTTACTAAAGCGATGAAGATCAATGGTACAGCTAGCCACATATAATTCGTTGAGTTCGAGGAAGTTCTGTCAAAAAACCACTGCATACCAAGTCCGATCCCGAGCGGCAACGAGTGAAATATACACCATAACAATCCGTTTATAAGAAACAATGAAGGTTTAAACCGAAATAGCCGCCCTATAAATCCACCAATCGTCATGCCAATTCCTCCTCTCTTCCTGAGATGAGCAGTCTGGCATAATGTGTAGACGGATCTTGTGCTAATACTTCGCGCTCCCCAAATTCCAATATCCGTCCATCACCAATGACCATAATCTTATCCACCTGCTCTAACGTAGACAGCCGGTGGGCTATGATAATCCCCGTACATTGACTCATCATCTGATCCACTGCCACCTGTAACAAATTTTCCGTAGCTGCATCAAGCCGTGATGAAGGTTCATCAAGAACCACCAGGCTAGGCTCTGTTAAAAATACTCGGGTTAACGCAAATAGCTGAGCTTCTCCAGCTGATAGAGATGCACCACCTGTTGTCAAATGAGTATCCAACCCTTCAGGCTGGGCATCAATCCACTGCCGTAGTCCCAAGCGTTCTGTTGTTTCCAGAATGAAATCATCGGATACATTATGATCAAACAGCGTGAGATTATCTCGCAGTGTGCCATCGAACAACTGTACATCTTGCGTTACCATCCCCACCCTGCGATAGAGTGACGAGATCTTCAGTTTCGTAATATCCGTACCTCCAATTCGAATAACCCCACTGTTAATATTGTACAAGCGAAGGAGGACACGACTGAGACTTGATTTCCCACTCCCGGTACGTCCAATAATGCCAAGGCGCTCACCTGGTTTAACAGTAAAGTTAATATCTTTTAGCACTGGCTTATCTTCGTTATAACTAAAATTGACTCCTTCGAATTCAAGACTTAGCGCTCCATCTGGAAGCTGCTCTTGATTCCCATCTACGATCTCACTGCGGTTCGAGAGTAGTTCTCTGGAACGGAGCATACCTGATTTTGCTTTCTGGAATTCCTGAACCTGATCGCCGAGCATCTCGATAGGATCATTCAACATCTGCGTATACTGATAGATGAGGAACAGCGTACCTAAACTAATCTCACCGATCAAATAATAACGAACTCCAATTAAGAGTACAGCAGTTACAGCAAGCGCAAACAGAACGACAGTCGTATTCCATGGAACAACTCTAAGCATCCATGCCTTTCTTCCTTTGAGAAATACAGCTCGCATTAAACGATGAAACCGATTCATCACATAAGGAACATGACCGTTTGCCTGAACATCTTCAATTCCCGCAATCCGCTCTTCGATCAAACCGAACAGAGAAGCACTCGCTTCACGTTCGTTTTTGGATGAATGAACACCAAGATTACGAATAAACACCATGAACATAATCGATATTATTGTAAAGACCGTCATCACAATAGCAATTGGCAAGTTCACAGTAAACATAAAGCCTAAAATACCAGCGAGCAGGACAAAGCTGCCGATAACCTGGACAATAAACATAGCAAAAAAGTTTGAAATACTTGTAACATCACCATCTACTCGCTCAATCATTTCACCTGACGTTTTCATGTTATGAAATCGCATATCCAGCCGTAAACAGTGTTTTAGCAGATCGCCTCGAAGACGGTTCGTTGCTCTCCACGAAATATCATTTCCAAGATAACTAACTCCGACTGTGATCAATTGATTCACTACTGCAACGATCAAGAATAACCCTGCAAGCTGAATTAAACTAGATAACAGCCCTCCACCAGCAGCCGTATCAATAAAGCGTTTTGTAATTTGTGGATGCAACAACTGCAAGCCCGTAGAAGTTAATAGCATCACTAGGAGTACTATTAACCGTCCTTTGACTGGGCTCAAATATCGAAACAGCCACAACATCGAAATATTGTCTTTTTTGGGCAATTTGCCCACCCCCATCATTTTTCGAAATCATCTGAGATATGACTTACCATCATTGGAATGTCGTATTGTTGATTCGCTAAGAAGAATCATGTAACAAGACTTTTACTACCCGAAACACATCATGACTATTTTTCATAAATATCATATGTATCACCTTTTTCTTTTTAGTTTTCTTCCCTAAACCATTAACTCGAACTACTAAACTTCTCCTTTCCATGTGGAGGGAAAACAGGATTGGACGCAAAAAAGCTGTAGATGAACAAAAGTCCATCTACAGCTTATAACATTAAGAAAATGGCATAAGTAATTGTACTCGATGCTTATTCCTTGTATGCGATACAAGATTGATGAAAGTTCATGACAGAGAGTGCACAAACGTGGACAATTCAAACAATATAACTAGTCACTTGTTCGAATCCCTTTCCGTTCGTCACTTATTCAGTTATCGATAGTCGATAGTTCCTGTCTGAATCTTATTCATCTTTATCCACCCACTCACATATTTGTTCCTATTGTATTCGCTTGATACATGAATGTAAAGAAATTTTTTCCTTTTTTTTAGTGCGCTACATGAACACACTACATCGCACACCAGCACAAATTGTACCGAAAAAAACTATGCTAGCACCTTCTTCTTATTTATGGTAATTTCACTGTAACTCGAATGATGAAGTCACACCGCAAGATTATAAATCAGGGGGTAAGAATAACCTAATGTTCAGAAAAACACTTAAATGGCTGGGATGGTTCGCGCTAACCATAGTTGCTTTGGTTGCCATCTTCCTAGTTTATATTACCGTGATGGACTATAAGCCACCACAACAAACAGAACTACATACCAATAATAGCAACAACCTTAACACACTGAAGCAAGGTGAGCCTTTCACGGTTACCACTTTTAATATCGGCTACGCCGGACTTGACCAAGGTCAGGATTTCTTTATGGACGGAGGGACGATGTCTCGATCGAGAAGTAAAGAACAAACGGAGGCTAACCTGAGTGCCATTACTGATTTTCTAAGTAACACCCGTTCAAATATGTATATCCTGCAAGAAGTGGATATGAACTCCTCACGAAGCCATCATATAAATCAAGTTGAGACACTTAGTCATGAACTACAAGATTATAGTGAAACCTTTGCTTATAACTACAAGATGCCTTGGGTACCCGTTCCGATCACACATCCAATGGGTTCGGTAAAAAGCGGTTTAATGACATTATCTGAATACAGTAGTACTTCTCATACGCGATACGATCTTCCAGGTAAAGAGAGTTGGCCAGTTCAATTGTTTGAACTTGATCGTGGGTTTATTGAGAGTAGATTTCCGGTCAACAACGGTAAAGAACTCGTGTTAATTAATTTGCACTTGTCCGCATTCGACAAGGGAGGAAAGATCCGTAAACAACAATTAGAGTTCCTCCAAGACTATATCAATAAGGAGGTAGTAAACAATAACTATCTCATTATCGGCGGAGACTGGAATCACTCCCTGCCCGGCACGGATCACAGCCAGTTTAGATCTCAGCAGGAATGGCCGCAGTGGCTTCAACCCTTCCCGGATACTTTCGGTCCAGATGGTTTTCAATGGGCAACAGATTCAAATACTCCTACTGTCCGAACGCTGGATGTGGCATATCAGGAAGGTGTTAATTTTCTTTCGGTGATCGACGGATTTCTAGTATCTTCGAATATTGTGATCCATGATGTTACCGGTCACGATCTGAAATTCAAAAACAGTGATCATAACCCTGTTACAGGGACATTTATTTTGAATTAAGCTAACATAGTTATCACGAAGCCAACAGCTCTGTTCTGCAGAGGTTGTTGGCTTCATTTCGTCTGATACTATTTCTTGTCATATGTACAATACTTATTTCGGGAGCTTAGCTTCAGCATCTCTAATCACATTTCGAATTTCTACTTCCCACGAATATATTTTCTTTTGAGATACTTGAATCCGACCTAGTTCACTTGTGATGAGATTCAACTCTGCAGCTGCTATTACAGCATCCCCCTGTTTGACCGCTACCTGATACCTTTTATTCGCTGCAATCCTGCTCTTATTCCATTCAGTAATCTGTTTATTCTCGGCTGTAATTTGCTTTTTTATCGTTTGTACCGGAATCAAGCGATCCTTAACATTTTTAGCTTTCACCGAAGCTTGCTTCTTTGCAGCTGTTAATGCATCTGTCTTCACTTTGATTTCCTGACGAGCCTTTGTAGCAGAATCTTTAATTTTGTTACGTCTTAGATCGAACATTAGAGCAGCTTTTTTATTATTATTTTTTCGTGCTTCCGTTGCTTTCTTGCCAAGATTCGTATATTCCGTAAGAAGAGGATCATGCTTCTTCTTAGCCTGCTCTACTTCAGTTTTAAGTTTATCGATCTTATTCTTGTCGATGAGCTGTATTTGTGAATTGATTACTTTCAGCTTGTCGTTGTTCTGTTTGCGAAGCTCTTGTGTCTGCTGCTTTACGAGTTTATTACTTGATTCCAAAATCGTTAAACTATCATACAACTGATCAATACTTGTTAACGCAGCGTCCCACGCTGTTCCGGAAGCTTCTGCGTAAGAAGGTTTGAACATGATTAACAGGATACTCACAAGTATTACTCTGGAATAAATCATATAACGTCTGTGCTTAATTCTTCGCTTCATCAATAAAATCATCTCCCCTATTATGATTATTCTTAATCGAAACGCAAAAAAAAGCACCCCACAAGAAAGGCTTAATTAGCCTATCAAGCGAGGTGCTTCTCCCGCACTTCAATTCAATTGATAATAATATATAATCGATTAGCTTAGATGTCAACCAATTTCGGAACGCCCGTTCCCATCCTGTTTAGGACGAAATTTAATGAAAGACCATAATGTGAGCAGCGTTAATACGGCTAAACATATCCCTATACTGAATCGGCTCTGACTATCAAAAACAAACAAGAGTGCAATGACTGAAAGGCATACCACTACGAATCCTGTTACATAAGGGTAACCCCAAACTTTGAAAGCCGGTTTAATGGGGTAATGATTCCTGAGCTTCCATTGGGATGAAGCAATACAAATCCACACAAGTATCACAACGAACCCTGGAACAGCCATCAAGATACGGAATAGTTGATCCTGAGCGAATAATCCCAACATTGCGCCGGCAAGTAAAATGACCGCACATAGATACAGTGTATTAACAGGACTGCCATTTCGGTTTGTTTTGGCTAGAGATTTAGGAGCTTCTCCCGCTGCTGCCATAGAGTAGAGCATTCTTGATGCACCATAAATTCCAGAATTGGCAGCCGATAATACGGCCGTAATCAAGATGAAATTCATAATATGTGCCGCACTAGAAAGTCCTGTCGATGTGAGAACTTGAACGAACGGACTGCTGTCCGGCCCGAGCTGATTCCACGGTATTAAACCGCAAATAATCAAAATCGGGAGAGTGAAGAACAATATGATTCTCAAGATAAAATTAGCGACCACCTTGGGCAGAATTCGTTCAGCATTCTCTGTCTCCGTCAATGTTAACCCGATTAGCTCAGACCCCCCATAGGAGAACATCACGACTAGTAATGCAGAGAAAATCGACGTCCAGCCATTCGGGAAAAACCCTCCAGAAATGGTGTAGTTTTCAAGATAAGGTGTATGATCACTTGGAATGATTCCGAAGATCAGACCTGCTCCAAGAACAATAAAGATGAGAATCATCGCAATTTTTATTCCCGCTAGCCAAAATTCAAATTCTCCGAAGGTACCTACACTAAGAAGATTAATTAGAATGATAAAGGCTGCACAGGCTAAACTTAATCCCCACAATGGTACATCTGGAAACCAATACTGCAAAAAGCTGCCTGCCGCAATGACTTCTATAACACATACAGACAACCACATGAAGCAGTACATCCATCCCATAATAAAAGAGACCTTTTCTCCAAAAGCTTCACGGATAAAATCCTTCATATTCCGGTTAGGGTAAACGGTCGCCATTTCAGCCATCGCAGCCATAACGACCAGAAGCAGTAACCCAGCAAATATATAGGATACAATGACACCTGGACCTGCAAGACCGATCGTTTCAGCACTTCCCTTAAAAATCCCAGTGCCGATTACGCCGCCCATAGCCATAAAACTGATATGTCTAGGTTTTAATTGCTTCTGTAATGATCCTTTTGTTTGTCCCATCCATATCCTCCTGATGTTTCATTCATATATGACTATGATATTTATAAAAATACACATCTCAGTATAACCTATTGTGCATATTTGTGAAAATACTATATTTCTGACATTGAATATCAAGGAGAATGTGCAAATACATTGTGTGAATCCTAACCAAACAGGGCTCTCAAGAATGAACCTTGAGAGCCCTGTTTTAAGTTCTTGAATGATGACTTTTCCCAATACATTGAATCATAAATCGGTCTTTTATCCGAAACATCTTACTCAACCATGTCAACTCATTTAAATAGAAGCACGGTCCATCTAATCATTTGATAAGCTACGTAACCGGCAATACCTCCGGAAACATTTAAGATAATATCATCCACATCGAACACACCTATAGAAAATATAGCCTGTGAACACTCCAGTCCTAAACTAAATGCGAAAGATAAGATGAAGGAACTGATTAATTTATATCTTGTCAATATACTAATAAATATCCCGTTAGGTATGAAAATCAGGATATTACCAATTAAATTGGAAAAGTCACGTATACTCAATAGTCTATGGATATTATGTTTTATAGATGAAAAAGGCGTGAGATTCCCTGCATGCATTCGTTTCATAACAATATCTGGATTTTCTAAAACAATATGAAGCTGTCTCCAAAGAACTGCAATATCTACCGAACTAAATTTAAACAATATAATTTTAATTACGCAGTAGATATATATGATAAACAGCATCAGTATGATGAGCTTATTCCACGACTTCTTCATGCTCTTCTTCCTGATTTTTAACAATAGTTAAAATAACGCCGTCAACATTATTTCCAGATAGTTCATAATTGCTATGAATCGGTACTTCTATAGTCGTTTGCTCAGAAACAGGGATATATGAAATCTCAAACGACTCACCTTTGATCGTAGTAGTGAATGTTGTCTGTTCCTTCAGAAAATCCAAATACTCCTCAAGCGTTAATTGTTTTTCTTTCATAATCATACTGTGAGGTAATCCTACATATCTAAAATGCCATGGCTCATAGTGAATACCCGTTATCGCTGTTTTATTGGCTGGATAACGAAGTATAAAACCATAATCCCAGGCATTTTCTTTCAACCACTCGCCTTCAGGAGCCACGTCAATCGACTTCAAAGTTGATCCAATGTCTAAGGATAACCCAGCATTATGTTCACTGTATCCCGCTGGCAAGGCATAGTCAGATCCCTTTTCAAGATATAACTTCTCTTGCTCCGTCTTATCTCGATAACCACTGCTTATCATAAAATGATTTACTCCAGTTTGAGATGCTGCTTCGACCATTTCGCCAAAACGCTCCGCCACACTCATCGATAATTGTACCGTATTGTCTAGCAATGCGGTTCCCTTAATCAATTCTTTGTTCTCATATAGATTAACGATATCCGTTGGCAAGCCTTCATCTTGGATCGGGTTGTCTTTGTTAACAAGCAGCAAATTTCCTTCATAAATCTGTTCCTTTGAAATCTCAATCGTCTCATGAGTCTTTTCTGCTACCTTTTCCGGAACTTCACTCTCAATATTCTGATTGGAATCACACCCCGCAAGCATTAATACAACCAACAAGCACAACCATTTCTTCAACCTCAACATCTCCCTTATGCTAGCTTCATCTAGTTTAAATTAAATACATTAATAACAATTGTAGTAAATCTAAAGAAATCCTTAAGTTCTTAACAACACCACTCTTATTCGACAAAAAAGAAAACCCGCAATATATGCGGGTTTTCTTTTTTAACGCATATCATCTGCTTAATAAATGCCTAAAAATGTTACCACGTACGGTAAGTCCTTGTCCATTAGGTAATAAATGGATGAGGGGCGAGCCTATTCTGTTGTTCAATTCGATTTCTAATGGGTATGTATGAAGTATTATGTCTGAAGCTGAACTTCGATCTTGCTAGCTCATAATCTAGGAGGTTATTTACATGGTACAAACAAAGTTTATCCCTAAAGAATCTGGATTGGATCATAGCTTAGATGTACTTCGTGAAGGCTATTTGTACATTACGAATAGAACGATAGGATTTCAATCTAATATATTCGAGACACGGATCTTGGGTGAGCGAGCGATTTGTATGCGAGGGGAAGAAGCTGCAAAACTATTTTATGATAATAGTAAGTTCGCACGTAAAGGCGCGGCTCCAAAAAGAGTCTTAAAAACCTTGTTCGGTGAAGATGGTGTTCAGACACTGGATGGTAAGGAGCATCATCATCGGAAAGCTATGTTTATGTCTCTAATGTCTCATAAAGCTCTCGGAAGGATGAGAGAAATTACTCGTAAACAGTGGAAAGATGCTGTTAACCGTTGGGAGACACAATCGGAAGTTGTAATATATGAAGAAGCTAAAGAAATTTTGTGTCGTGTAGCTTGTGAATGGGCAGGTGTTCCATTATCGGAAGATGAAGTGAAAGAGAAAACCAAATGGCTTGGCTCTATGATCGAAGCCTCTACATCCATTGGGATCAATTATGCAAAAGGGAAAAACTCACGCTTCAAAGCTGAAAACTGGATCCAAGAGCTAATAAATGATGTTCGGGGAGGTAAGATCAAGCCAGAAGAACATACAACCTTGTATACATTTGCTTGGCATCGTGACCTTCAAGGTGAATTGCTAGATCCGAAAATAGCGGCTGTTGAAATTCTGAACATTCTTCGTCCCATTGTAGCTGTTGCCATTTATGTTTGCTTTACTGCATTAGCTGTTATCCAGCAACCCGAAGAACGAGAGAAATTAGTCTCTTCAGATGAGAAGATGCTTAAGAATTTTGTTCAGGAAGTACGTCGTTTCTATCCTTTCTTCCCTTTTGCTCCAGCTCGTCCAATTAAAGATTTTGTTTGGAATGGCTACTCCTTTGAAAAAGGGGTGCTTACAATACTTGATTTATATGGAACGAATCATCATCCGGATTTATGGGATAAACCAGAGCTTTTCAAACCAGAGAGATTCGATACTTGGAATGAAAGTCCCTTTAATTTCATCCCTCAAGGAGGTGGTGATCACAATACTGGGCACCGATGTGCTGGTGAATGGATTACCCTAGAGATCATGAAGGAAAGTCTCGATTTCTTAGCTAATAAGATGAGTTATGAAGTTCCCGTTCAGGATGTAAGTTTCAGTTTTCATAAGATGCCATCCCTTCCTCATAGTCGAATTATTATCCGAAAAGTTAAGATATTGAATGAAAATTAAAAGTTGTTGATCATAACCCCACCAGCATGTCACAATAAACATAAGACAAGCAGGTGGGGTTGTTGCTTGTGTAACTAATTATAATGACATGGAGGTCCTTTTGATGAAAACAATGAAACTGGGTAGCAGTTCACTCGAAGTACCTGTTGTAGCCGTTGGCTGCATGCGCATAAATTCTCTTGAAAAAGCAGATGCTGAGCGATTCGTTCAAACAGCGATTGAAGAAGGAGCGAATTTCTTTGATCATGCGGATATTTATGGCAGCGGAAGCTGTGAGGAAATATTTGCAGAAGCAATACATATGAACTCGGAAATACGAGAGAATATCATCCTCCAGTCCAAATGTGGCATTCGCCAGGGTATGTTTGATTTCTCTAAAGAGCATATCTTGAATTCAGTGGATGGTATATTGAAAAGACTAAAGACGGATTACCTGGATGTTCTGCTTCTTCACCGTCCGGATGCACTTGTTGAACCCGAAGAGGTAGCGGAAGCATTTGAACAACTAGAGAACTCTGGAAAAGTACGGCATTTCGGTGTCTCAAATCAGAATCCCATGCAAATTCAGCTTTTGAAAAAATTCGTAAAGCAGCCGCTTGTGGCTAATCAGTTGCAACTCAGTATCACAAATACAACCATGATTCAAAGCGGTATTAATGTCAATATGGAGAATGACGCCGCAATCAATCGCGATGGCAGCATTCTGGATTTCTGCAGACTCCATGACATTACGATCCAACCATGGTCCCCCTTCCAATATGGATTCTTTGAAGGTGTGTTCCTTGGAAGCGACAAGTTCCCTGAACTCAATCAAAAGATCGATGAGATTGCACAGAAATACGCTGTTAGTAACACGACAATTGCTATTGCTTGGCTTCTGCGTCATCCAGCGAACATGCAGCCCGTTGTCGGCACCATGAACATCGAACGGCTGAAAGACTGTATTAAAGCAAGCGATGTACAACTGACACGGGAAGAATGGTACGCTATCTATCGTGCTGCTGGCAATATTCTTCCGTAATCAAAACTGTTTTTCATTCAACAATTTAAAAAACAGCCTCCAGCTACTAAGAGTTGAAGGCTGTTTTCTCTTCTTGCTAATAATACATACCTCATTCGATAATACCCGTACGAATAACATCGATATCGATCTGAGCATTTATCGAGGATTCAGGGAACATCTCCGCCCACTTTTCTTCAAGGTATTCGGAGTTTCCAACACGACTGCGATAGAGCTCTCCAAACCCTACGCAATCCGAATTTATTTTACGCAGCTTATCCAGAAGCTGTTGTAATTCACCTGTTATCTCAACAGTGATTTGGTGCTCCAAGGCGTCAATGGCACCGGGTTCAATAAATTTATAACGCTTAGATACTTCCTGAACGTCAACATCAATGTTGACTATGACTTTGAACTTGAGATTCTTTGGATCAACAAGCTTGATCTTTGCTTTACTCTTCGTGACATTAAATACTACTTTCACGTTATCCGTATCTTCCAATAGATAACGATCCATACCACTTTGATGCATATCTTCTTTTTTAATATTTAATTGGTATAGATAAGGGGTGTCTGCTCCTTTAAGCGTCTTAATAAAAAAACCTTCTCTTGGGGTAGCTTCACCTACAATTTGATCTTTATGCAGTAACGCGAGCCCCTTTAAAGCAACTTCATCCTCTTCCTTTTTCAATACAGGAATCGCCAGATCCGATCGTTGAAGTCCCCTTGATCGCGTAAAGTCATGCAGTGTCATGGACGGAGTCCAATTTGTCTTAAGATTATGTTCCAATAGTTCGTTAAGAGTAACCGCTATATTGGAATGATTCTCATATTTATATGCAAGCAACTCTTCGGGAGAGCCATCTACAATCGCGATCTTTATCATATCACTAAAGAACGGGTCCCGGCTTAAGACTTCAATTTCTTGAATCATGTTTAAACGAAATATGTCCTTATCCAATAAAATGACTCGTATTTGCCCAGTCGCAAGCTTATTAGGAAGCATCTGATTCATCTTTCTTCGAGCCCCCTTACTTGTCTCTGCCTCTACAGATACCGTACGACTTGTATCTTTAGCATTAGGCTGTGCATTAATAAATGTACCCGTTACTTGAAATTTATTGTTCTCCTTCACTTCATACGCAAGAGCGATCACAATGGACTGATCCTCTAGTACAGTCGATCGCTGACAGGCACAAAGAGTAACGAGAAGACACAATGCGGCACATAATCGGAACTGTTTCACGAAGTATCCCCCCCCTTGCTTGTTCGCTTTCGTTCACGAACCTTGAATACAATCATTACAATCAGGCTTAATAGAAGAGGATATAGAAGTGACAATACTGCGCTACTCCCCCCAATCAAATGACTGAGTCGCTCAATGTTTTTACGGCCTTCCATCATGACTGTTACCCCAAATGCCAAAAAGATCACAACAAGCAGCATCACCTTCTGATTACTGTTCCACATCCGTTTAAAACCTCTTGTTATAGCCCAAGTGTTGATTAATATACCGGTTAAAACCATCAACATCCACATTGAAATCACGATGAACTCCAACCGTTCCGTAAATGGGAATTTTAAGATTTTTAACATATTAAAGGTTGGCCAAATCGAACGAATCAACTGAGATGAAGAAAAATACACAAGGGAGAGAATCATGATCGAAAGATAAACCACGTTACCAAATAAAAGGGAGAGCTGGGAATGAAGCATGGTCCGCTCTTTATTTCTAACATAAGGATAAATTAGCATAATAAATTCAAACCCTGCCAGGGTAAAACTCATCCTAAAGGAACCTTTGAGTATATCCATAACGCTGCTTTCCATGACAGGAAGCAATTGCGTCCATATGGCATACTTCAAGGTAGCAAGACAAAAAAATACTGTTATCAGTATGACAACAAAACCTAATAGACACATTCCGACAATGACCCTAATTCCACCGAAACCTGCATAGATAGTAAGAGATACAAGAAGTAAACCTATTAACCAGCTACTCATATCCGGAAACATCCATACTTGAACAACAACAACATAGCTTCTCATGATAAGAATCGTAACGAAGAGATAATACAGCATATAGATGCAGTTAAACAGCGTCCCGATATACTTACCAAACATGTCAAAGTGAATGCCATATAAATCGGTAGATTCGTACTTACTGAGCATACGAACGATTAACCACAGAAGAACGTGTGCATACAGACAAGCAATAATTACCGAAATCCATGCATCGTGTTTAGCGATTTGAAAAACATAGCGTTGAAAGCTAAAAATCCCGATTCCAATTTGCACATTACAAATAAAAAAGAACAGGAGGTAAGCATGGATCTGGCTATTTTTTGGGGGATACGAAAGAACCTTCATTACTTAACCTCCCGTTCATTCATCGTTGCTTGATTTAAACCATTGTGAAATACGTGATTTCATATTTTTGATATTACTTCTGGTAAGATCGGTTTTATATTCTAGTTGAGAATTCTCAGTTACAAGCATGGTATTGACGAGTCCTTTACTATCAGGCGGATACCAGGGATACATGTACGGCTTGCCATAACTCGTCATTCGAAGCAAATGAATGACCAGAAATCCTGAGAAGAAGGCAATACCCGGAAGTCCTAAAAGGCCTGCTGCCAAAAGCATGGGAAATCGTATGAAGCGAATGGTCGAGCTCATCATATAGTTAGGCGTCGTAAATGAACCCAGCGCTGCAAGTGCAACAAGCATAATCAATATGTTACTGGTAAATCCAGCTTGTACAGCTGCCTGTCCAATAACAATACCTCCTACGATACCCATCGTTTGTCCAACCTTAGTCGGTAGTCTCGCTCCAGCTTCCCGAAGCAATTCAATGGAGACCTCCATAATTAGTGCCTCCATTAGCGGCGGAAATGGAACACGAAAACGAGATGTAATTAGCGGCTCAAGTAAGGTCATCGGGATCATTTCATAATGATAGGTTAACGCAGCCACATACAAAGGCGTCAAAAATATCGAAATGATAAGCGCAAAAGCCCGTAAGAATCGGTTAAACATCCCAATTCCCCATGTGGAGTATCGATCTTCTACAGATTGGAAGAAATCAACAAACCCATTTGGACCTATAATAACCTGCGAGTTTCCTTCCACCATAACGACTACCTTACCTTCTAATAAAGCCTGCGATGTACGGTCAGGCCGTTCTGATAAACTCATTTCAGGAAACAACGAATATTTATTATCCGTTAAAATCTTTAGCACTAACGGACTCCCTATTAATCCTTTTATTTTATGACTCATTAATCGCTTACGTACGATTTCAATAAATGGATTCTTCTCTTGATCCTCTAAGTAGAGCAAACTGACTAATGTATTCGTTTCAGCCTTCAATTGCACAGTCTCTTGAATGAACTTATCGCTGGTAATATAAGAGCGGAGTAAAGCTATGTTCTTCTCCATTGATTCTGAAAATGCAATCATCGGTCCATATATTGTCGACTCAATATCGGCATTTGCAGGCGCACGTGATGGGATATTCGCTACGTTGACTAATAAGCCACCCTCTTGGCCCTCATATAATACAAGTGCATACCCACTTAACAACTTTTCTATAGCATCCGAAAGCTTATCGAATGCTTTGCAATCTCCAATGTGAATGAATTCAGACAGCTTCTCAAAAGATTCGAAGTTAATCTCCTCTGCTAAAGGAGCTATCAAATTTAAGTTTAACTGAGCATCATCAACCATACCGGTCATATAAGCTACGACGATATGATTACCTAGGGACTTCGTGACTAAGCCTTCACTTCCGTGTAAGAATGATTTGATTTCCTTCTCCATTTGCTCACTATAAGTTGACATGAACATCCCACTTTCATTAATAATCGGATATTACACAAGGATGTACTAATCTTCTCCAATTTTGGCTTACGGATAATATGTCCTCAAAATTGGAATTCAATGCATTTCTTTTCATACTTAACATTTCAAAAGGATATATTTCTCTAAAAACACATTTACATCCAAGTAATTATGGATTTATATTAATTACAAATGAAAGGTGGTTATTCAGCACATGAATGAGAAGCAAGATTCTACATCTCCACTTAAGAAAGAACGTGCTTATCTACAAGCTGAGTGTGAGAGCTGTTTTGGATTATGCTGTGTTGCTCTCCCCTTTGCAGCGTCTGTAGATTTCGCGATAGATAAAGTTGCCGGCAATCCTTGTACCAATCTATTGCACAATTTCCGCTGCAAGGTTCATAACGACCTTAGAGAAATAGGATTCCGGGGATGTACGGTATTTGATTGCTTCGGTGCAGGTCAGAAGGTTTCTCAGGTTACCTATAGAGGACAAAGCTGGCATCTGAAACCATCATCTGCGAAGGAAATGTATGAAGTATTCCCTGTCATGTGGCAGCTTCATGAGCTGCTCTGGTATCTGTCCGAGGCATTAACCCTCGAGGCTGCTAGACCAATCTTTGATGATCTACAGTTAGCACTTCATGAAACTCAGAAACTTACCGAACTCAGTCCACAAGCAATCTTGGAACTGGATGTATCCTCCCACCGAGCGAATGTAAATATACTTCTTCTGAAAACAAGTGAACTCGTCCGTGATGAAGCGAAACGCAAGCATAAAGGTCCTCCCATTCAGCATAAAGTGGAAGGTCGTGGTGCAGACTTGATTGGTGCTAATTTAAAAGGAACCGATCTCCGCTATGCTAATTTGAGAGGAGCTTACTTGATCGCTGCTAACCTTCAGGGAGCGAATCTGAGAGTCGCAGATCTCATTGGGGCCGACTTAAGGGATACGGATCTAAGAGGGGCTGATCTTACGGACAGCATTTTCTTAACCCAAGCTCAATTGAATGCAGCTAAAGGGGACAAGCATACTAAGATCCCACCTTCTCTTGCCCGTCCTAAGCACTGGAGCAGCAGCGGCAAACGCAATAAACATTCAGATTCATGTCGAACCTAATAAAACAGCCGACACTGAAGTAGTGTCGGCTGTTTTATCGTGATCACGCAAGAGAATTGATGAATGGAATAGCTTAATTAGCCCTCTATTTTATATCCTGATATAAATGAATACGGTTCCCAAAAGGATCAGTAACAGAGAGTTCAAGCGTCCCCCAAGGCATCGTTTCTAAACCTGGTCGCATATACTTGTATGCTTTTGTATGTAACTGTGCATGTAATTCCTCGATATTCTGAGTTTGAACCCGAATAGCCGAGCCAGGACAGCAATCTCCATGATGCTCCGAAAGATGAATAATGCACTGGTCCCGTGATATTTGCATGTACAATGGCATATTGTCCTCGAACCGATGCTCCCAATCTAATCGAAAGTCTAGATACTGCAAGTAGAACTCTTTGGCCTTATGTTCGTCGAATATTCTGAGGATGGGTGTAATTGCATTCAGTGATATTTCTGATGTATTTAAGTCCCTCATCTCCTTCCTCTACTTCAGCATGTGAATTACCAATAGCCCTTTATTCCTTTATCCATTCTTACAAGCGCTTCCAAATAATAATAGTCTCCCCAGATCATATAGTTATCAGGTGCTTGCCCTCCGCGAACATGATAAGAGCCGTGCTGAATCAGACCTTCAGCATTCTCGATGTTACGGGTTGAATAATTGTCAACTAATGATTCCATCATACGCAGCAGAGCTGCACGAAGATAATCTCGATCAGAATCATCTTCAGGCATCAACTCTAGGAGCTCTAAAATTCCACATGCTGTTATTGCGGTTGCAGAACTGTCACGCGGTGTCCCTTGTTCTACTACATCATCAAAGTCCCAATATGACACATGATCTTCTGGTAAGTGATCAATGAAAAACCGAGCCATGCGTTTAGCTGTATCTAGATAAATTTCATTCTTAGTATAACGATAGCTGAGTGCAAATCCATAAACACCCCAAGATTGACCTCGGCTCCATGTTGACCCATCTTGGAAACCTTGATGAGTTCCACCTCGCAATGCATTTCCTTGTAAGCGATCAAAATAAAAAGTATGATAACTCGAGCCATCACCGCGAATAAGAAAACGCAAGCTTTTCTGAGCATGCTTCTCGGCGATATCATAATAACTTGAGTTTCCAGTCTCTAGATGAGCCCAATACAGGAGTGGCAGATTCATAAGGCAATCGATAATAATTCTTCCGCCATTCTCGGGATCGTCTTCCATCCCCCATGCTTGAATCGCTCCAAAACCTTCACGAAATCTACTGACAAGCTTGTCCGCTGCTCGCAGAGCTAGCTGTCTTGCTTCCACATTCCCTGTGATTTTCCATTCTGCAACTGCAGATAAAGAATACAGAAATCCAATGTCATGGTGATCGAGTGCAATATGATTCTCTAGACGATGTTCGAAAGCATGAAGCTGCTCGGAAGCTGTCTGTTTAAAGAATTCCTGACCACTATATTCGTATGACAACCACATCATGCCAGTATAGAAGCCATCAATCCAATCATTATTTTGACCCCATTCATATCTCAGCTCATTCGAAATGTGCGGGAAAAGTCCTGGGTGTTGGATCGCATTACGCTTTACTGTCTCCATAGCCGTTTCAATTGCTTCTTTCCACATCTTAAACACCTCTCATTTCAGTCGGTAGTTTTAATCCAATATTTTCTTATTATTCTAACATATTAAACATGGATAAAAACAAAGAAAAAAAGCACCTGGTCAAACCAGGTGCTTAAAATATCCTTTCGGAAAACACTTAAATTTTAAACATTCCGATAAGTGGCATGATTGTTTTTATCATATTCATTCCTACTTGAATATGCGGTATCATTTTCCCAAACATCTCAAACAGACCCGGTCCACCGCCGCCACCCTCTGCTGCAGCTCCTCCGGATGCACCACCAAATCCTCCAAAAAGGGAACTTAAAAAGCCCGATATCTGAGCTCTATCTTGACTGTCTGCAATCGTTTTAGGAAGTCTCACATCAGGCTGAATCCCCGAAAGTGTGACTCCGTCCTTCTCCATACTGTTCATGATCCCAATATAATAGCTGCCATCTTTCAAGACAACCATAACAGGTTGACCGACAAGGTGGTTGTTTTTATTATGCTTTTTTCTTTTTTTTGTAGGCACGTTAATCACCTCACTTTTGATGTTCTCATATATCAATTTATTCAGCTATTGTTCGTTCTCCTGTGCCTTTTGTACACCTAGTGTAAATAGGGCACAAAAAACAGGCGACTTCATAATAACAATAGAATATTTATGTTGACAGGTAGAAACGAACTTATTATGTTAGGGTCTTAATCATCACAAACATCACATGAATTAGGGGAGGTTTTTAAGCGTGAACAAAGCTAACGAGATACAACGTGTTTTTATTCTGGGAATGGACGGCGCCGGTAATTTCATTCAGAATACCCCGACTCCAATCATTGACGCGTTCCTGGAAAAGGGGGCTGTTACCTACAACGCACAAGCACAATCACCCACCATTAGTGCTGAGTGCTGGGGATCTGTACTTCATGGGGTTGTACCGGAAAAACATCAATTGAATAATGAAGTCGCTGCAAATACACTTTATCCTTCTGATTCCGCATATCCATCAGTATTCCAAGTGGTTCGAGAAGCTTGGCCTGAAGCGAAGCTCGCTGCGTTCTCTAGTTGGACTCCAATTAATTATGGGATTATTGAGGATGGTCTGGGAATACATAAGGAGTCGAAGCCAGATGCCGAACTTGTTGGTGCTATTGAAGCCTATCTAGAGCAAAATACCGACGTTAAGCTTCTGTTCATGCAATTGGATGAACCAGATGGAGCTGGCCACACGTACGGATATGGGCCTGACTCACCGGAATATTTGAATGCGATTACAAAAAATGATGAGTTGTTCGGACTTGTATTAGCATCTATTGAGAAAAGGGGTTTGTTAGAGGATAGTCTTGTTATATTGTTAACGGATCATGGTGGCGGCGGTAGCCATGCATACAGCCATGGAAGCGATCATCCGATGGATAAGAACGTGTTCTGGGGATGTGTAGGACCGGGAGTAGCAGCAGGCACTTCTCTTCCTGAATTATTCATTGTAGACACTGCAGCTGTTGTGCTTAATGCACTGGGACTTCAACAGCCAGATTCTTGGGATGCTAAGGTTCCAGAAGGATTATTCAGCGAAATAAGTATTACTTAGCAACAAAAAAAAGACGATCCCCGGGTTACCCGGAGGTCGTCTTTTGAATTTTAATTAAACCAATTGCTTAGCAAGTTGAGCTGCTGCTTCTTTAACTTTTTCCATACCTTCGTTGATGATTTCATCTTTACGGTCTGGGAATGCATTGTGACCTTCGATAACTACTTCGTTGATAACTTCCATTCCGAACACGCCACCAACTACATTACGGATGTAGTTTACAGCCATTTCCATTGGAGCTGCTTCTGGTGTGGAATAAATTCCACCGCGAGCTGAAAGGATAATTGCTTTCTTCTCTGGCATCATACCTACCAATTGACCTTGCTCATTATATCTGAATGTGAACCCAGCTTGGTACACATAATCAATGAAAGTTTGCAATGGTGCAGGAATAGTCAGGTTCCACAATGGGAAAGCAAATACAACAACATCAGCAGCTGTAAGAGCATCCATCGCTTTTTGTTTAGCAGCCAAAATACGTGCTTCCAAGTCAGTCAATTCTGCGCCGCTTTGTACTTTACCGAAAGCGTTGAACAGATCTTGCCCGAAATAAGGCATATCTTCTTCATACACATCAAAAGTTGTTACGTTTAGTCCTTTCACTTCTTCCATGAAAGTTTCATACATTTTACTGGATACCGCTTCAGTCGCTGGACGGTTATTTGCTTTGATAACTAATACATTCATTTAATTTATTCCCCTATCATCTCGTAGTAACTAGGTAAGTATGTTGTACATGCAAACCTGATGTTATTAGTATAGCACCTTTATCTTTTATAGTCACTAGTTAATTAATTGTTAATTTTATTCCAAAATGCAACTTCTTGTAAAGGGAGGCGCACAGATGGGAAAGCTGGCTTAGCTGCCTTACCGATCGCGATAAGCATAATGCTCTCATAGTGATCAGGAATGTTAAACTCTTGTTTGAATTGTTCACGATTAAATCCACCCATTGGTACTGTGTCGTAGCCTCTGGACTTCGCAATTAACATGAGCTGCATGGATACAAGACCGCCATCAATATCCAGAATACTCTTCTTCTTAGCATCATCCAAATTACGATACATCGTATTCGCAGTTGTAATAAATTGCTGTTTGATCTCCTCTGGCATGATTCCCGCTTCATGAGCTTGAGTATAGATCGCCTCTCCCTTTTCATACCATTTCATATCACCAAGTACTGCAATTACAGCAGAAGCTTGCAATACTTGTGCTTGGTTATGAGCGATGGGATGTAACTTCTCTTTTAATTCCTGCTCATCGATGACAAGAAATCTCCACGGCTGAAGGTTACTTGAAGATGGAGCAAGTGTTGCTTCAGTCAAGATTTCCCTCATCTCTTCTCTTGAAATCGTCACCGATGGATCGTAATACCTTACGGAATGACGTTCTTTCACAACCGTTTGAAAATCCGTTATCGATAAATTTGAAATCATAATATCCACTCCTAATTGTTTAATGTGTGTAATAATGCACAGTTAAACCCAAAATTTTACTGTGCTTTTATTTGCACAGTATATTTCAAAATGATTTCCGCTGTCAATAGCTATATCATTTTCTCCGCGATATCCGCAATAGTGTGGGATTTCAACACCTGGAGCGTGCTTTCTTCGATCTCAGACATAATCTCTGAAAATACATTTTTCATCTGTCCGCCAACACAGTTCTCTCTTGCAGCCTCGATCATGCTATCAGCAATTGTGGAGTGTATGCGCAGTGCAAGATAAACTTCAGCAAGTGATATGTCAGATGCATTCTTAAATAAACGGTATCCTCCGTCTCTGCCTTCACGAGCTTCAATAATATGTTCTTGGACTAAAGCCTTAAGAATTCTTCTTAGCATAGTTGCATCCGTGTGCAAGAGAGCTGCCATATCTCCACTTGAACACTTTCCTGATTGTTTCTCCAGAACAACGAGAGCTTGGAGCGCTAAGCTAAATGTTTTAAAGGTGGATGGGCAGGCGATTGCTGATTTCTTAGACGATAGATTATTCATTTTTGTGTCCCCCTCCATTGTCATTGATCATTAAAACAGTGTACCTCACAATTTCACTCTTCATCAAGTTGAACGAACAAATAGACTACTTAAGCATTTTCATCTCGTTTAACCTGTCAAAAATCATCTGCGAGACGACAGACACACGATCTCTATCGTTATAGGTTAGCCATGCGACTTCATCAATCTCAGAGGCCGGACTTATAAATCCATCATACTCCCCAGTATAACAAGACATTCTGACAACAACCCCTGCTTCTTTCCCGTGAGCCTCAGCTTTAAAGTTCCCAAAGTGTAAGATTGTTTCATGTTTTATAAGAATGGATAATTCCTCTTGAATTTCTCGAGTAAGCGTGTCGATATCTGACTCCCCTGTTTCTCTTTTCCCTCCTGGAAAATAGTAAATATCTTTTCCTTTGGAACGAGCACATAATACCTTACCATCAACAATATGAATCCAGGCTATTTTATCAATTATAGTTGTCATGAAGACTCTCCTTTTTTAAATACAATTATACCTCCAACGATGATTATTACCCCTATTAGTTGATTAAAAGTAAACGGCACTTTTTCCAGACCAAGCCAACCAAGCGAGTCCCATAACAAAGCAAATCCAAGTTGTGATGTCATTACAATTGAGATGGCATACGTTGGACCAAGCAGCCTTGTTCCTTGCATCAAACAGATGACAACACCGACTCCAATTAATCCACTAAACCAGTACCATGGTTGCATGTATTGAAAATTGCTAAATGTATCTTTCCCCTCAACAATCAAGCTCATTGTCAATGAAGCTGCGAATCCTAATCCTAATACTAGCGTAGTCGTTGCCCAAGAACCAGATTGTTCATTCACTTTGCTATTAAATATGTTTTGCATACTTACGAGTGAACCTGCAACAAGCGCTAACAACAGTCCTAAAATCATTACTATAAATCTCCCCTAGACGTACATTTTCCTATGCAAAATATTCTTGTTCTTAATAATACAAATGTGCTTATTCGTAAATATTATGTTCTGCTTTCATACTCAATCTTTCTCTGTCTATGATCTGAATGAATCCCTTACGACGCTCAATAAGACCTTCCTCACAGAACTTTTGAATGACTCGGTTTAAATGTCTATAACTAGTTCCAATCAAATTAGCTGCATCCGCTAAACTAACCGTGCTTACCTTATCTTTAATTAATGCGTCTGATTCATCATAAGATACTGACATTAAATAACTCGCTAATCGGACTTCTACAGGATGCAATAAATTAAAACTAAGGAAATCGGATTTAATATAGAACTTTCTTGTTACGATCTCTAATAAAAATCGCAAGAGTGGCGCATGATCTTTGCCATACTTATTCAACCAGCGATACTGCACACTAATCATTTCAACTGACGATACAGCTTCCACCGTATTAATCAAATCTTGTTCTTGTACATATTCAATATCACCGATCACTTCAAGTGGCTTTTTAAAAGATAATATCAATGCTTGACCTTTCGCAGAAGTCGTATAAATCTTAACTTTTCCTTTAACAAGAATATACATTGTATGAGCAGGTTCACCTTGAACACAAATTAGTTCCCCTTGCTCATATTTATTTAATGATAAATGAGGCAATAGTTCATCGTTAAAAATAGTTGTAAGTTTATACGTTTGTAAATATGATTCTAGACGATCAAGATCTGTAATCTTGTTCATGAAATCAGACTCCCCTCCAATCTGAAGCATGTCAGTATCAGCCATGCGTATGGCAATCAAAGTTTGAGTATCACAACCCCCGCAATCATCATTCCGATCCCGATAAACTGTGGTAGCCTCATCTTCTTCTTCACCACACCGAACCATCCATTAATATCAATTAAAAAGGTCAGAAATAACTGTGCTATGAGTAATGTGGCTATCGTAAAAGTAACACCAATTCTCTGAATTGCTGTAACCTCACTGAATATGATAACCGCAGCTAATGCTCCGCCAAACAGATATAATGGCTTAACTCGCTTGAACCCTTTCAAGTTCCGGTCCCTAACAAACATTAGGATGACTAGAGCCATAATGAATCCCGATAGCTGAGTAATCGTTGCAGCCTGCCAAGTTCCGATATCTTGACTTATCCGTGCGTTGGCAACCCCCTGCAGTGTAATAAAAGCCCCTCCTAAAAAAGCAAAAACAATTCCTCTCACGATCTTAACTCCTTATATATTTGATTTGATTATAATTAAAAACATATCCACGAACTTAGGCTAGGACATATGTCCTCATCTGCCGGGGTTATTTCATGATCCGTTTTGTACATTCGTTTCCTTCATTCCAATTTATTAACCCACCACAAAAACACCACAGGGGCTCCCTGTGGTGCATGACTATATTTAAAGTAATTAAAATGCTATAAAATAAATCCTTTTGATGTTCTGACACTAGGGAGCGAATGTCCGGATTTTCTTTCTACGTATATACGATTTTCTCCAGTACTGAAAGAGAGTCCCTCAAATACCACTTCTGCATCCTCAGAAGCAATATTAGATACCTTATACGGAGATTTTTCATCCATTGAATGATATAAAGAAATGACATCTCCTTTGTTTACGTTGGTAATTGTAACTTGCCCAGTTTCGTTCATCTGGATCTCAGATGTAAGTACTTTCCGCGATTGTTCAGGATAACGCTCATCAAATAATTCAAATGCGTAAATCCGGCTATGCCCACTACCGTCAATACTTGTCTGTGCTGGCTCCAAGATTTGTAATCGAATATATCTTGCCGTTACCTCATTCAAGAGTAATCGATTAATCACATCATCTCTGTTGTCAGTAACTTCATCAATAAGTGTGAAATGTTCTCCATCATTACTCGCGAGAATCTGAACATGTCTAGTGTTCCAAACCTTCGTTTCCCGCGCTTCTGGATGTCCGCAGTTCACAATGCGATATTGTTTGACCGTTACAGGCTGTTGTAAGTCAATCGTCAGATGTGGTCTATGTTCTTTCGAGCACCATTTCCCACTGTTGATGACTCCGTCAATTGCTTTATCCGCATTCTCATTATCATTCGTACTACTAGATGCTGTTGCCGTGACTCCAGCAGACTTCAATGCAATATTCTTCATATCATAATTCAGTTCAAGGGCCTTCTGTTCTGTTCCAGCCGCTACTGCAATTAATACGATCATATCCGAAATAAAAGGCTTGATTACATGTGTACCTACATCCACAGTAAAGTCTTGCGGGATACCATCTTTTAAACGATGTACTTTGCATTTTTCCATTGCATTTAATAACTCTAAGGCTGATTCATTATGGCGTTCCATAACTACCAAATCACCCTGCGTAAGTGCTGAGACAGCGTGAATAACATGCTGGGCTGATTGCGCCATCAGTTTGAAAGCATTCAGAAATGGGCGTAATTCTTCAACCAAGTGGGCATTCAGACAGAATTCAAATATTCGATCCGCTGCAGTTTCCATGCGATTAAAATGAGTCAACAGTGTTTTCGCTATTTCCGTTGCATCCCGTCCTTGTTCAAGAGCCGCTTTTAATTCTTGGACACCTTGTTTCAAATACCATGACTCATCAAACAAGAAATCTCCACTAACTCCGCCATCGTCTAAAATGTAGCAACTGTTTGATGCAAAAATCTCTAAATCTTCCGCCACTTCAGGTGCAAGCACTTTAAAAGATGCTGAGAAACTTCGCTCACAATCGTAAGCATCAGTATTCCAGTTATGGTCAGCAATGCAGACTAAAGCTTGTTTAGAAGCTTGCGGTTGATTCATCGGATTTGAAAAGAAACCGTTTACGTTATCTAAGTCAGAACTGAGGTTCTCGATCTTCCCCATCAGAATTTTAGCGTCACAGTAATCGTTAACAGGATAATTCCACCATACCGACAAATTTTTATCTGACCCAATCGTCCGCTTCGGTGAATCAAATTGTTCTTTGGACACATTAGACATCGTGGCAGCACCCGTCCACATTATTTCAACATCTTCATGCAGTGTTTCTACAAAAGGTTTGAAATATTCTGTCATGGATGGTCCCCAAGCTTCACAGTATCTTGTTCCCACCGTAATCAGAGGTCTAATATCATCATGCGCTTTTATAAATTCAGTATCAATTCGATTAATGAATGCTGCTTGCTCTAAGCCATTAGGAATGCCAACTATATCATCAAATAGGACACCAAATTGACGTACACCCAATCCATATAACTGCTCTAGTTTGGCAATAGCAGATTGGAAATCTTCCTCCAGAGAAAGGTCAATCGTGTCACCTGGATGGATCGTCCATACAAAATTCAAATTGTTCGCATGTCCAGCCGCTGCTAGCTCTGCAATTTCTTGAGCTTTTTCAGTCGGATAGAAATCTCTCCAGTTCTTTCTGTGATACGGGTCATCTTTAGGTGCATAAATATATGTATTTAATTTCTGCTGACCACCGAACTTCATGAGATCCATCCGATCTTCATGACTCCATGGATAACCATAAAATCCTTCAATAAAACCGCGATAACGTATTTCAGGATAATCCGTAATCATGCATTTATGTACATCATGGTCCTTTAATTGACTTAAGATCGAATCTAATGTGACAACACCATAATGGATTCCATCACGGTCATTACCGATAATGGCAATATTACACGTCGAATCTCCATTGATGATGAGATGATAACCTTCTCTATGTGACATTTCGGCAACTGATTCGGAATGAAATTTAGCTATCCACTCGTGATTAACCTGCTGTTGATTTGTTAGATATATATTTGTTTTACCCTCAGCAAAATCATCAGACATCGTGAACGTATAACCGTTTTCAACAAGACTTTCATGTAGCTTAGGTAATGTAGCCTCATTCAGGTCGGTTTGAACCACAATATGCACATGGCTCTGTAGGCTAGTCTCTTCTCCATAACTAATCATTTCCTGCGGAACAGGAGTAATCTCATAAACGCAGTCTGTCGTGTGATTCAAACGATTCATTTTCTGTCCTCATCTCCCCATGTGTTAAGCAAAGTTTGATTCGATCAGCTCCACTTTGCACGGTGTAATATGGTACATTATAGCGTTGATTCAGACAAAACGATATAACACTCTCTATAAGAGTGTCAATCCAATTCGTAATTTACATTTCATAACAGCTAATATTGCTAAAAATGTAATTTCAGTCTATGATAATAGAACTATAAAATGGAGGTTATTTTCTGGTGAAAAAGTCTTTAGCACTACTACTGATTATGATATTAGTTCTTTCACCTTCTAAAGCATTTGCAGAAAACTATACTCTTTCTACGGTAAACAAATTGTATTTCGAAGATTATAAGACACGGATAAAAGAGGTTAAGGATGCCCAAAAACTTCTGAAGAATGGATCGTGTAATGACGTAATATTGTTATCTAAGAAATCTCAAGCCTCAACTGAAAACTACAAAAAACTAGTTAAAAGTAAAGCGAGTAAAACCACATTAGCTTCAGCTAAAGCTTTAAGAGATCAAGATAAAAAAGCCCTTAGTGCAGCAAGGAAAGTCTGTTCCAAAAAAATCAATGAGGCAAAAAGAGAGAGCAATGCTCGACTTAAGGAACTAGATAATTATAAGAACGAACTTGCTAAAATGATCTTGAACCATTTGAAAGAGAGAGACCAGCTCTCACAAGACAGTTTTAATAAACAAGTATATGGTGGATTAACATATATAGATGAGACATTCACTTCGATAACACAATCATTAAAGACCATCAATTAATCATTAACAAGGAACATAATGTTATTTAAGTTGATTTATCTTCGTTTCAAAGAAATCTACATAAATTAGAAGAGGGTATCTCATGGCCATTCCATTTGGCCTTTGAGATACCCTCTTCTTCATTTACAATCTTTAAATTCATCAATCCAGCAAAACATTCAAACCTAATAAGAACATTCCTACGCCTATTCCTAAGTGAACTCCTCTTGCCAACCACCATGGAAGAATTTTAAAGAACAGTCCTACAAATAATCCAGAAATAATTCCAACAACGGCTCCAAGCAAGTACCCCAATACGGAATCAGCTGAAATATTCCATAAGTTAGGTCTTACTGCATAATCATCAACACTTCTACTCTGATGAACTTCTTTCGTAATATTGAAACCATAAATAATTGCCATAATAGAAATTAGCCAGAAAACGATTGCTAAGAACCAATCCAAGAAGTTGTACTCCTTTCTAAGCTGCTTTGGTTCCGATGAAACTCATGGGTTAATGTTCATTGTATAACGACCTTCAATAATAGAACAAATCTTATTCCGGCAATGGAGTGAACAGTAAGTTGACTGGGAGATTACTACCCGGTGCTGCCGTCAGCAAAATCTCAACCTTTTGCTCATAGTCTCCGGTGCGATAGAGTACGGCTTGCTCATCCGGTTTCACTTGACCTTGAGTATAGATCGGAGTAATTGTACCATTCACCATCGCATAACCGGAATACTTCCCGCCCCTTGGATTGAAGGACACCAGCGTATTTGGTGCGACGCGATCCAGCGTAATTTTATAGAGCACTCCAAAGTTACCAGCGTTTGATGTTGGGTCTCCACGCATTGGATCCATACCATCTAGGTTAGGGTCATCTGCATTATCGCCGAGAATCAATCGCTGAGCAACGTCCCCTACCGGTTCCATATATCGAATTACACGTGTGGAATTGGGATAGGTTCCCCGGTTATGTACCCCATCTCGATCCAGAATAGGCAATTGATCCAGAACAGCCAATGGATCTGACTTCTCATCAATCATAATCACATCAAATTGGAGCGGGGAATCGCTATACACATCTGAGAAAAGGGATATAACATCGCCTTTCTTCATTCTCGTCTTGCTAAGCTCAAGCATAACAAGCTTCCGTTCTCCTGGCTTTAGCGTGAGCGTCGATTGCTTCAAACCATCTTGCATGGATTGGAAATAATTAAGAACTGACTTTTTGCCTGCTGCTGTAGCGATATAAGATGGGCCTGCAAATCCTAAATAATCCGTTCTTAACGTTGCTTCCGTTTCATTTATATTTGTAGCTACCACATACATTTTCACATTCTTTGTTAAATTGTTAACATGGTGGATCATGAATCTCATATCACCACCCACAGTTTCCCGATATACAATACCTTCACTGTTTACTGTTTCCGGGCTATTACTCCGAATCAAAGTGCTAGCTTCATCTTCAAATGAGTAACTAACCTTGGGTCTAGAAGGAACTGATCCGCTATCAAAAGTGAATTTCTCACCCTCCGGAATAAAGAGCATATTAAAATCATTTTCATTATGAAGAGTTTCATCCGTTATGTTAATCGTCGTTTCATACGAAGCGGTTAACCCTTTATTGTCCGTTACGGTCAACTTGATCGTTTTAGGGCCCGGTGTGAAATAACCATACGCTTTATTCTCCCACTGATGGCTCGCGATTTTATCATCGTCGTAACTTTCATCTGTGATTGTGATCAGCTCACCCATTTTATATTCCGTTTTATCCGTTGTAAATGACGCTACAGGTGGTTGATTCGGCTTGATGACCGTAATGGTCTGAGTATAAGGATCACTCCAAGAACCGCTTGCATCCTGAACAGAATAACTAATTATGTATTCACCTGGTGTATCATATATATCCTGTTTGCCTTCCCAGCGCTCATTAATGATCTGAAGACCTGAAGGTGATTCGGCTTCAGTCTTATATGTAACTGTTGTCTCTCCAGCGAAAATCTCTTTCTGTTCAACCGTAAATTTAGCGACTGGTTTCGTTTCCAGATTAATGATTACCCGCTTACCCACGTTATCTGCTTTGTAAGGAATATCCAACGCTTGAGTGATAGCTGTTAAAGGAACCATAAAGGTGTTTTTAGTCTGATAAGAAGTTCCTTTCATCGCCTTTGTTACGCCATTCACTGTATAATTACTGCTGTTTGTTTTGAATCGAAGTTCATTGCTTCCTTTGGTGATAACTGTTTCTTTCGTTTTCTTATCGTAAGTGACCTTGAAACCGACACGGTCTACAAGTGCACGTATTGGCACATAGGATACACCTTTCTTAACTTCCATAGGTTGCGGAGCGTTGTATGTCTTTCCGCCATGTTCCATTTTTGTGCTATTAAAGTAAAGAATGAGTTCATTTAGATTCGATGCTGGTATTTCAGGTATAGCCTCTTCTTCAATACTAGTACTATCACTTGGTGTTTCAGTAGTCCCAGATGTTGTTCCATCTGTAATTGTTTCTGACGGTTCTTCATTAACGTCACCGTTAGGCATTTCTTTAGTTTCTTGGGTTTCTGTTGCTGTATTTCCTGATTCCTCCTGAGTTACTTCCACTGCCTTACCTTCGGCTGCATTCGTTACTTCTGAATCTGTATTTGGTACCTCTTGTGCGACCACCCTTGGTAATAAATCCGTGTTACTTGATTCTGCTAAGGCAGGAATAGCTGTAGCTACTTGTGACAGGGCTAATACGGTAACAATAGACAATTTCTTCAGTTTCATTCTCAGACTCCTTCTATCTCTAGTTTAATTTTCCAATGCGTCTTATATATAAACGCTACATTCAGGAAATAGTTTCTAAATTCGCTAAATTAATCGCTTATAGTGACGTTTGTTAGGGATCGACATAAGATATTTCTATCTAGGGTCAAACACCCATCTTTATACAGAAAGGCGGTCATACAAATGATTTCCTATATGGATTTTACATCCCCCAATGTTCAATACTTCTATGATTTAAGCAATAATCAATTTTTCCAAAAAGACAGCCAAAATTATATCAACGCCCTCTCCGTTAATCAATTAAACACACTGGGCAATGTTTCGTTGCTTGACATTTACCTTAGTAAATCCAATGTAGTCGAGCCTCATACCCATCAGAACGCTTCTGAGCTCGTTTTTTGTATTTCTGGAGCAGCGATTGTATCTTTAATTAATCCGTTCACCAAGCAACTGATTAATATCCCCATTCAACCAGGCCAAGTAGCGAATGTCCCTCAAGGCTGGTGGCATTATGAGATTGCAACAGTTGACAATACACATCTATTAGCTGTCTTTGATGCACCAATACCAGAGTTTATTGCTGGTTCTGATTTGCTGCGATTAACCCCAGCCAATATATTCGCTCATACTTACTGCTTGGATGAAGCAAAAGTAAAAGAAACACTAGCCCCGATTACAGATACGGTAGTGATCGGACCACCAATTAATTGTAAACAGAATAACCAGGAACATTATAAACAACATGGTCATCAGCGACAGTGTATCGGGAATGGTTGGCAGAATCGATAAATCTCTTCATGAACCGTGAACATGGATCACCTAAACTTGAGAAAACGAATATTAAATAAAAAGAGTGTCTATCAGCAACTCTATTAGGAAAGTGCTGAAAGACACTCTTTTTATGCTTTGTTAATAGACCACCCGAACAAGAAAATCCATTATTTGACTCGAAGGAATCAAAACAATTATGTTATAAACATATATATACTGTATAGGAAGGTGGTGCTAATAGATTTATGAATACTCAACCTGATGTAAAACGATATCTGGAACGTATAGGTTACAACGGGCCCACAGATATCAGCATCGAAGTACTTGCCCAGTTACAAGAACATCATATCTATACCGTTCCTTACGAAAATTTGGATATATTAGGCGGTATCCCGCTTTCACTAGAAATTCCAAATTTATTTGATAAAATAGTGACTCGTAGGCGAGGCGGTTATTGCTTTGAACTAAATGCGCTATTCGGCTGGCTATTACAGGAGCTTGGATTTCACGTAACACATTATTTTGGCCGTTTCTGGCGTGGAGAGACGGACACACCTATGAAACGCCGGCATCATATTTTGCACGTTGAAATAGATAACAGACGATTTATCGCAGATGTTGGTGCAGGATCATCTCCACTTCAACCGTTAGAATTGATTGAGAATATTGAACAAATACAAGGGGATGAAACTTATCTACTTCAACATTCCGCACCGTATGGCTGGATGTTATACGAACGAAAAAATGGATATCTAGATCCTATTTATTCCTTTACCGAAGAAGAAAACTTACCCCAAGATTATCTGACTACCTCGTATTGGTGCCAGTATTCACCCGAATCCGTATTTAATAAAGGTGCTAAAGTGTATATCCGTACCCGAGAAGGTCGAAACACAGTAGATGGGCAAGAGTTTCGAATTTTCTCATCCAAGGGAGTACATACCTTTTCACCGTCCAATCCGTTGGAATACGCCGACGCTTTGTTAACTCATTTTGGAATCAGGCTCCCGTTTGAAATGAAATAATCGAATACATTAATAAAGCATCTACATCGATTTATCGATGCAGATGCTTTTTATTATTTTCATCCCAATCAGAGGAGTCAGTTTACTCGCATTAGACATGTAATGTCTACATCCCGTTTTTTTCCAACGCTGTTTTCACTTCATACAGAACAGAATATCCGTAATCATGATCAGGTTCCAAATAAGCTCCTTCTCCCCATTCATTCCATGCGTTTATAAACATAAATTCGCTACCGTATGCATGTTTTGCTCTAGCCATCTGCTGTGTTAAATACCAACCGAATTTTTGCGGAGTCATGCCAACAGTACTTAGTCCGTTATATCCTTTTCTAGGTGTGTTATCCCAATTCACAAACGCTCCAGGGTATACTGGTTCACCGTCTCTATGAGGTGTCCTCTCAAGAATATTTGTCCATACTTTATCGTAATCAACCGCTAAATGCTTTTTATTCTTAACGGGTATTTCTATCCAAGGATATTTTATATTACCGTGTGCAAATGTGTAATGCGGTTCAAACTCCATGCTGGCATCAAATCCCTCTTGGTTTGCCAATGGAAATCCTCCCAGTGTTCGCACGATATGAATCCCTTTCAAGCCATTCTGCTGCGCAAGTATTCTCCAATGATGGATCATTTCTTCACATCTCGGTATACTTGCGGGTCTATAAATAAGAAAAAGAGGTTTATCTTCAACGCGAATGTAACGCTTATCTCGAAAGGCTTCCAACAGATAATAAAAATGTGTTGTCCAATCTTCTTCGTCGCCGTAATCCTGCGGCATTAACACATCGTGCTCCATTCCGTCCCATCTTCGAGTCCAAGGCTCGTTAGCCCAAGATAAGCAAAAAGGGAAGTTTGGAGTTTGGTTATGAAGTATTTGTTGTAATGGTCCTTCCAATAGCTGTCTGCCTTTAAACCAATAATGATAATAACAAAATCCGTAAATTCCGTATGTCATGGCGGTTTCTGCCTGCCATTGCCTCGCTTTCGGATCCATTAAGTTATAATAGTAGTTACTCAAAGGTAATCTAGGTTGTAAATGTTTAGGATATAATGGAACTGCTTTTTTTACATTTGTCCACTCGGTAAATCCTTCTCCCCACCATTGGTCATTCTCAGGGATTTGATGAAACTGAGGTAACACTATGGCTATGAGTTTCAATGACAATACCTCCTTGTTGAGAGTAAGTAGCTTTTAATCGCCCTCATGATGACTAACTAATTAAAAACGATATCAAGCAATTGGATACCTCTCTGCAGAAAAGAGTGATTGTATTTGTTATCTGCCATAGCTCTTGATGCTACCAAGCGTCTTTGATCAATGTTAGACCAATAATATTCGAATTGACAGGTAAGCTCGTCAAGCGTGGAAAAAGTTATAAAATCATCCCACTCAATTCCGAAACCTTTATCCGTATTTTGTTGAACCATTTGAAACGTTCCACACGCTGACACCTCAAATTTCTGAAGCAAAATATTACCGTAATTAATGACAATTCTAGCCCCGTTATAATATTCGGCTAATTTATCGCTCGAGGGGATTGAGAATACGGTAGAATTCAATTCCTCCCATCCATTTCCATAGACAAACACCTTTTTGCCCGATAACAGATTAGATTGAGCAAATGTATGCGTTGCATGAAACGGATCGGCGTTTCCAAGAATCAGTACATCCGACTTATAACAAGTTGCCACAAATTTGGGATAGAATTTGCTGGTATTAACAGCAAAGGGTAAATAATGACATTCTGCGTTACGAGTAAGCTGGTAAGCTGAAATATTGCTGGGTAGTTGTGTGAATACATAGTCAAATAACGGAGCCATTATTATATGTGAAGTTGTCGCGCCTGTTTGATCTGTTTGCCATACAGCTTTTTTCACATTGGTAGCTCTTAATTCTTTAGCAATTTCGAATGGAAGTGTATCCTCTCTGTTAATAACCAGAATAAGATCAATTTCATTTTGGGATAAATGATTGGCTAATTCATGTGCATACTTAACGAGATAAACATTTTTAACTAAATATCTAAGCTGCTCTTCAAGCAATATTTCATAAGGTCCTGTTATTGTCTCTGAAGGTGGTATTAATAACACAAGGTTTAACGTTTTATATATGATTTTGTTATTAATGATACCTTGTTGCTGATTATCTCTTAACAATGTTATCTCACTCTGTATACTGGACTGATAATCATGCATCGTATTTTTTTCAGGTAATAATTCTTTGTTTATTGAGGTTATCACTTGTTCCCTGATCCATTTATTATGATCCTTTAAATTGAAAGGTCTTTTTATAAAATTTTTTTTCATAAAACCTCTCCTCATATACAGCAATCCCTTTGAAATCACTTATTCTAAGATATGCGTATGTAGCTTCATTTGAGTTAGGGTGTTCGCCCTAAAATGATAGGTTCTATGATCACACTATTTTTCTATGAAATCAGGGCTCCGGATCCCCTATCCTCGCCATACAAAGAGCTTAAATTAGCTTTTCAAACAACAAACGCCGCACTCAGCAAATTTGAGCACGGCGTTTTTATATGATATCCTTGGCTATCTATTATTCATCAATGCAGCACAATGATCTATTAAGAAACAAAAAGTTCGATTATGTCCTATGAAAAAAGAAGACACGTCGTACCTTTTTCTCCCCGGTTCATAAGTCAATAAGGCTCGATTCTTCATTACATTCACAATAATTCCAGCAAATTTTTCTGCGTAAGCTCCATCCATAAAAGTAATATAGGCATATAGTGAGTGATCCAAGGGCTCATCCAAAGGACTTACACCAGCGCAAGAATACTCCGTTTGTATCCCTATTTGCTTCAGCTTACTAAGTGCTGGATAAATCTCCGTGTCTACATCGACGCCATCAAATATTGTGGTCCTTTTTCCCTCCTTACGCACTTTTGTCCTGTTGGTCCAGTTCTCAAGTTCAACCTTACGACGTCTCCAATGTTGGTCAGAGTGTTTGCTCAGAAGCACTTCACCTTCGCCAGAAATATCTACTTTACTTTGCTGCATGTGCGTCTTATCCTCTCGTATACCAAATAATATGGATATTAAATTCCAGCTCTTAGGCTACAAGAAGCGGAGCCTAGCCATGTGTGAGGGTTACCTGCCCAGCACCATCCCAACTTAGGCTTATTTTCACTTATCCATAAAGCGGTAACTCTCTTGTCACCACACCGGGAGCCAAGCAAATAAAACCCATTATTCTTCATCAAAATATCAGGATAATGCGTAATAAGAGCAACCCCCTCCTCTAAGGTGAGCGGTGATCTACTCTCATTACTGATAATCTGGATAGCTTCATTAGGTGTAATATTACGTGTTTCTTTTCCAGTATCGATATCGATAACCAGATATGCCATTCCGCCGGGCAGCTCTATGCCTTCAATAGGTTTAAATCTTTGGACCTCTTCTGCATCCAATACACTAAAACCTTTTTTATTTTGTCGTTCAACAAGCTGCATGGCCCTTTCCCCGTTCATCCAGTCACTCTTTATGACGATAACAAAGGGAATACGGCCTAGCTCTTCATATTTATCTTCAGTAAATTTGGTTTTTTCTCTAAGTGGTTCGATTTGTTTCATAAACTCTTCTGCTTCAAGTCCCATTATCTCGGGATAACCTTTGGAAATTAAATTCTGAACTTGTCGATCAAACTCATTATCAATCATTTGTATATCCCTTCCCTCGCTTGAACTGCTCCAAATACTATTCTACAACATTTGATTCTAAATATAAAAAAGAAGCCGGGTATAAGTTGTCGTTTGCAACTCATTCCCGGATCTCGTTATTCTTAATATCTATGCTTTCTCCACCGATAGTCCATCCAGCGCTTGCTTAGCACGAGCTCGTGCTTCTTCGACTGATTCCGCTGTTGATAAAGCTACAGCCATTCTCCGACCAACCTTACTAACCGGCTTTCCAAATACACGTACCTGCGTATTCTCTACAGCTAAAGCCTTTTCTACACCCGTAATTCGATAGTCTTCCAGTTCGAGCTCTGCTTTCAGAGGTCTGCTGGCACCTGGAGACAACAACAAGATCTCCGGAATAGGGTAGCCTAGGATTGCACGGACATGAAGCGCAAATTCAGATAAATTTTGTGTAACGAGTGTTACTAACCCCGTATCGTGAGGCCGAGGAGAAACTTCGCTAAAATACACTTTATCCTGTGTCAAAAATAATTCAACGCCAAATAGACCATAACCACCAAGCTCATCAGTAATTGTTCTTGCAATATGCTTAGCTTCTTGGACCTGCTTCTCTGTCATGGGATGAGGCTGCCAGGATTCGATATAATCACCGCTCTCTTGAACATGACCAATCGGAGCACAGAAGCTAGTACCACTCACGGAACGGACGGTAAGTAATGTAATTTCAGATTCAAAGCGGATAAACTCTTCAATAATGACCCGTCCGTTCTGAACTCGCCCGCCTTCCATAGCAATATTCCAGCATTGCTCAATATCCTTCTCCTCACGGCACACACTTTGACCTTTACCCGAGGAACTCATAAGCGGCTTGATGACACAAGGGAAACCCATCTCGTGGACTGCTTGAACAAACTCTTCATAGGTATCCGCAAATTTGTACCCTGCTGTTGGTAAACCAAGCTTCTCAGAAGCGAGCCTTCGAATACCTTCGCGATCCATCGTCAGCTTCGCTGCCCGTGCTGTTGGAATCACTCGATGCCCTTCTTCCTCCAACTTCAATAATTCCGATGTCGCTAACGCCTCAATTTCCGGGACAATGAGATCCGGCTTCTCTTGTTCAATAATTTCTCTCAGCAACTTCTCATCCAGCATATCAATAACATAACTGCGGTTTGCTACCTGCATAGCAGGTGCATGTGCGTAACGATCAACAGCAACCGTTTCGACCCCTAAACGCTGCGCTTCAATAATTACTTCCTTCCCCAGTTCTCCTGAACCAAGCAATAGCATCTTTTTAGATTGTAACATCGCCTTATCCCTCACTTTATCTGATTGTTCTAACTTCATTTGCAGATAAATAAAAGAGGCAAGGAGAAATAAACTCCTTACCTCTGCCCAGGCGTACGGCCACTGCTACTAATGTGCTCCCTCATGGTTCCCCATGCTCCGCCAGTCACACATCAGCTTTTCATTTGTCATTTATTTCGTGTTGAAAAGTACTAGTCTTCGTAGTCAACATTATGGAACACTTGCTGTACATCTTCCAAATCTTCAAGAGCATCAATCAATTTTTCAAACTGTGGTACCGCATCTTCTGGAAGCTCCACATAATTTTGTGGAAGCATCGTTAATTCAGCGACCGTAAATTCAGAAATACCATTATTTCTGAAAGCTTCTTGAATCTCGTGGAATTGTTCTGGTTCTGCATATACGATGACAGCATCTTCTTCTTCCATAATGTCACGAACCTCAACATCGGCCTCCATCAATAATTCGAATACTTCATCCAATGTTTTGCCCTTAACACCAATAACGGCAGTCGCATCAAACATATACGCAACTGATCCACTTACACCCATATTTCCGCCGTTCTTGTTAAAGGCAGAACGTACATCTGACGCCGTACGGTTCACGTTATTCGTGAGCGTATCTACAATAACCATAGCCCCGTTAGGACCAAATCCTTCATAACGAAGCTCCGTATAGGTTTCTTCTGAACTTCCTTTTGCTTTATCCAAAGCACGATCGATAATTGCTTTAGGTACGTTATATGTTTTTGCTCTTTCTAGAACAACCTTCAGAGCTCGGTTTGATTCAGGATCCGGCTCACCTTTTTTTGCTGCTACATAAATTTCGACTCCGAATTTTGCATATATACGACTTGTATTTGCATCCTTCGAAGCTTTCTTTTCTTTGATATTATTCCATTTACGACCCATGATGTTCCCGCTTTCTTTATAAATTTTACTTTTCTATTATAACATCTTACTTCGTGATGAAAAAACTATTCATCCGAAGAAGTATTTTCTCCTCAGATTGTTCCATTATATACAACTTTATCTCTCGGAAGCAATGACGGACATCTCAAGTACAGGTATAGTATAGAACTGTTCTCTAGTTCGAGTTTGTTGATATCGCAACTGACGAAAGGTATGATAAATACAAAGTTTAGAACGAGAGGTATGATGAAGTCATGATTAAGAATGAGAAAATAAAAGCTCTAGAAGTAGAGCTGACAGGTATAGACGGTGAGGATTTAGGCATTGTTTCTACAAAAGAAGCCCTTGAGATGGCTAGAAAGTTAAAGGTGGATCTTGTATGCACATCCTTATTCAGCAGTCCTCCTCCCTGTCGTCTGGTTGCAGCCGGGGCCGTTAAAGAGGAGCGTCAGCAAGCCCGTAAGAAAGAACAACCTGCCAAACTGAAAGAGATCCGGTTGACGCCAAATATTGAAGATCATGACTATGAGACGAAAAAAAGCCAGGCTGAAAAGCTATTACGTGCAGGCCATTCTGTCTCACTCGTTGTCCGAGTTCAGGGTAAGGAAGGACCTAAAGCTAAGGCTCTACTTGAAGAGCTGATTCAAGATTTAAAAGAAGTTGGACATAAAAAAACAGGTATACAACTTAGTGGCAAGCAAGCCATGGTGGAGCTTGAAGCCCGATAACTGCTACCGTTCTTACGTCTTCGGATAAAGAGCATAGCTATGAATCTATCTTTAGTTCATTGAAGGAGTACATTGGGTTGCATACACAGCATATAGAGCATGAATACAATCAAGAAATTATCGTATTAGACACAACCGAGCTGTTCGGAGAGAAAGGTCATTTTCGCGTCATGCAGTTCTATAACGAGGCAATCCAAGGAGCAATTGATCTGGATCAACCGGAGCGGGTTTTATTTGAATACCCGAAAGCGATCATTCATCTCATGGAATTGAATGATCCCTCTTTCGAAGATATGTTTGTGATCGGACATGGAGTCGGAACCATACCCCGTTATTTCTCCCACAAACGCTGTAAAGTAGCTGAACTAAATACAGCCATTGTTAATTTAAGTCGTCAATATTTTGGTTATACCCTGGATAATGTCACCATTGGTGATGGCCGGGAAATACTCGAAGCTGAACTTCCAGAAAGTTATGATTATATTGTTTTGGACGCGTTTACTGAAAAGGGCACTCCCCACCATCTGGTGTCATGGGAATTTTTTAAGATCGCATTCGAAAAGCTCGATTCTCAAGGCTTTATCCTAGTCAATCTTATTGGAAGAAGCGAACATGACCCTATGATTAATGCGATTTACACGACCATAAGTCATCAATTTCCATACGTTAAATCTTTCTCACTCCCCTCCGACGCTTCTGCGGAGAACCAGAATATGCTGATAGTTGGCGGGAAGAGACCGATTAAATATCAATCCAAACACCTTTCGGGTTTCAACGAAATTGAATTGGGGTTCGGATATATTATACGAGACCAAGACTTTTGAAACGTAAGCATATCTTTCATAAACCAAAAAACATCGCTCTTATGCGATGTTTTTTTGGTTTAATCTATTATTGTTAACCCACCATACTTGGATCCATATACATAACTTCCCATAAATGACCGTCTATATCTTCAAAACTCCAACTATACATAAAACCGTGATCTATAGGATCGTTCGATTTCCTTGCACCGGCATCCAAAGCCTTATTTACGATTTCATCCACTTGCTCTTTGCTATCAGCTGATAAAGCAAGGATCACTTCTGTTGTTGCTGCGCTATTGGAAATTTCTTTATTCGTAAAGGTTTTGAAAAAATCTTCAACCAATAACATTACAAATATATGATCACTGATCATCATACAAGTTGCGTTCTCATCCGTAAACTGAGGGTTGAATTCAAACCCGATTTTCGTAAAAAATTCCATCGATTTACCCAGATCCTTAACCGGCAAGTTAACAAATATTTTGTCCATTTTCAATGCCATATTCAGCTCTCCTTATCGTTAATAATTTATTCTTATAATCGTATGTATAAATCTCATCATCTATATGAATGTCTGCCAATATATTACTATAAATTACCATTAATATAAATATAAACTTATCGTTTTTCTAATAAATAATATAAAAAAAAGCTCCATCGCCATAAAAGCGATAGAGCCATAACTTCGTTCTATAAAAAATTATGAAAATCGATACGTCCAGAATGTTTCTGTAGCGAATCGTTTATTAATTTCTTCGGGACTTAGTTGTTTGCTGCCTAATAATTCAGCTGCTTGGAACTGTGAGCGATGAGCTTTAATGGAATTCATCTTTTGCGAAATAAAACTTGTCACATCATTTGCCACATCCGCTTTACCAATTGCTTGTTCACAATTTTTTGCGAAAGCAATGCAATGCACGGTTGGCCGATCTTGTTCCGGTAACTTTTGAATCGTCCGAACGACCGCCGCACCAGTGGCATCATGGTCTGGATGAACACTATAACCTGGATAAAAGGTATAGACTAGTGAAGGTTGAATTTCTGTCAACAAAGCTTCGATTACTCCATCCAGTACTTTAGGATCTTCAAATTCAATCGTCTTATCATGAAAGCCGAGTAATCTCAAGTCTTGGATCCCTATAGCACGGCATGACTCTTCCAATTCCAATTTACGAACGGATGGCAGAGTAATCCGGTTTGCAAAAGGCGGTATGCCCATGTTGCGCCCCATCTCACCAAGTGTCAAACATGCATATGTGACATGGTTGCCATTGTGGATATGCTTGGCCAACGTACCAGATAAGCCAAAGGCCTCATCATCCGGATGTGGTAATACAACCAGTATGCGTTGATTCATTGTTCTCATCTCCTGTTCTTTCTTTAAAAGGGCTCACGGCTCAGGTGCAAAGCAACGACCAGTTTGCCTTGATTGTCATGACCAGCCAAAATCAGGCGCTCTGTCTCGCTTTTATCATAATGTGTTAACCCTTCTGCATATACCCAGCCCTGCTCCATCTTTAATCCCACCCGGTATGGTCCGTTTCCAGAAATCGATCCATGGGAATAACGGATTTTAGCATTTGTAATAAAATTCGCAGCAGGATGTTTCGTACTATCGTGATGGGAAGCATAGGCTCCCGTTGTAAGCTCAAGATGTATGTAGAGATCTTGATCTGCCAGCTTATTGATCATGTCTTGGATTTCTGATTGATGAATGAGCTCCATATTACCCTCCGTGATAAACAAAATACGTGCATTTAAGAGAAACTAATCATTATTCTAGCATATTTATTTATAAAGAAAAAATGAAACTACATATTTCATTGATTGTTACTTAAAAAAAGAAAGCTTGAAAATCGAGTTCAAATGAAAAAACGCAGAAAATGAAGATAGCTTCACTCTCTGCGTCCTTATATATTCTATTAATTTAAAGAAGTGTGATAATTAAACCGTTCTTGACCAATGACGATGCTCGGCAATAGCATTTACGAAATTATTACTGAATTTTGTGATATCTTCGTTATCCTGGGAAACCACAATACCAGCGCCTTCTGTTTTAGGCAATAGTTCTGCTCCTGCATCCAAAGCACCAATGGGTTTAAAATGCTGATAAGCTTCTTTCACAAAATCAATTGTCTTGGATTCTTTGAGTAGATTATTTACACTCTCTCTGCCTCCAGCAATGAGTACAGCATCAAATAATACGGAATCTGCGCCAAGCAACGAATGTTTTACCTCAAGTCGCCCTAAACCGTCACTTGTTACAAAACCGAGTTTAGGACTAACGACTTCAGCCTGTACCCCTGACTTCATTAATGTTTCGAGTACAGCTGACAGTTCTGCATCCTGATAGCCATCAGCTACTAGAACAGCTACTTTTCGAGTACTCGGAGATTTAATCGTATTCATCATACTGAGAGCTGGTGAAGATTGTGTCGATGCCGCCCCTTTATTTTCAGGAGCAATTGTGCCAATCCCTTCGGAAACACGAGTAGCAAGATCTCCATCAACATTCGCAAGTGTATCTACAACTTGTTGTCTAATTTCTTTCCTCTGTACTTTCGAAAGCTCAAATTGAAAACCCGATACAATATGCTGCTTCTCTACATCAGACATACTATTCCAAAATAAAGATGCCTGACTGTAATGATCTTTGAAGCTTTCACTACGCTGACGGACTTTTCGTCCTTCTACTTTCTCTGTATAGTGCTCATATCCACCTTGTTCTGCAGGAACTGGCCGTGGATAATTATTCGCAATTCCACTCTTATGATAACTTGCCTGCCCAGGATTAATCGTCATACGGTGCATACCATCACGCTGGTTATTATGCACAGGAACAATAGGTCGATTAATAGGAATCTCATGGAAGTTTGGACCACCGAGTCTAGTCAACTGAGTATCCGTATAAGAGAATAAACGCCCTTGAAGTAATGGGTCATTCGAAAAATCAATGCCTGGAACGACGTGACCAGGATGGAAGGCAACCTGTTCCGTTTCAGCAAAGAAATTATCTGTATTACGATTAAGTGTCATTTTACCAATAATACGTACAGGAATCAGCTCTTCTGGCCATAACTTGGTCGGATCAAGTATATCAAAGTCAAAACTATACTCTTCTTCTTCCTTAATCATTTGAACACCCAGTTCATATTCCGGATAATTGCCATTTTCAATGGAATCCCATAAATCCCGGCGATTGAAATCAGGATCTTTACCCGCCAATTTCTGAGTCTCATCCCAAACAAGTGAATGTACACCGAGCACGGGCTTCCAATGGAACTTCACAAAATGCGCAATACCTTCATCGTTTACAAATCGGAATGTATGTACACCGAATCCTTCCATCATACGGAAGCTTCGTGGAAGTGCACGATCAGACATCGTCCATAACACCATATGTGTACTTTCTGTATTATTGACTAAGAAATCATAGAACGTATCATGTGCTGATTGTGCTTGTGGAATCTCATTATGCGGCTCGGGTTTTACAGCATGAATAAAATCCGGGAACTTTATGGCATCCTGAATGAAAAAGACGGGCATATTGTTACCCACCAGATCATAGTTTCCTTCTTCAGTATAAAATTTCGTTGAGAACCCTCTAACATCCCGCACAGTATCTGCTGATCCACGTGATCCCGCTACCGTTGAAAAGCGAACAAATACAGGTGTTTGAACGGAAGGATCCTGTAAAAATTTTGCTTTAGTGTACTGTCCCATCGATTCATACACCTGAAAATATCCGTGCGCACCAAAACCTCTAGCATGAACAACTCTTTCTGGAATACGTTCATGATCGAAGTGAGTCATTTTCTCTCTAAAATGAAAATCCTCCATTAAAGTAGGTCCTCGTTCTCCTGCTTTTAAAGAATGCTCATCCTCAGAAACTTTCAAACCTTGGTTCGTGGTCATTTCTTTCCCGTCATCATGAACCCGAAATTCCTCCAGTTGCTGATCCTTGATCGTTTTGTTCTCATTGTTTGAATTTTCGCGATTGTTCATTAGTGTTCAACCTCCAGTTTGTAGTAATTGAGGATATGACATGTAACCTTAGAAAACTATCTACTCCAACTCATTAGCTCGGTGAATTATTACCCTTTCAAACAAGGTACGAATCCTTCTTCATCAGTTCTTCATTTAACAACAAAAAACACGTGCATTAAACTGCACGTGTTAAATACTTGAATTTGCTATTAAGCGGCTTCCCATTTGTCCTTGAAAAATCTGGCATAAACACGAGTCACTATAATTTTGATAACCATGTATACCGGAATGATAACGAGAATCCCAACAATACCGAACAAGTCACCACCTGCAAACACCAGGACGATTGTCGTTAACGGATGGATCTCGAGCTGCTTACCAAAAATATAAGGTGCAATAAGATTATCTTGAATCTGCTGTGCAACCAATATGATAACCAGAGACCAAATCGCAACAGAAGGTGACTCAACCAACCCGACAATAACAATAGGCACCGAGGAAAGAATCGCACCCACAAAAGGAATGAAATTCATGATGACTGCGATGACGGTCAGCAACAATGCATAAGGTAAGCCGATGAAGATAAACCCGATGTACATTAACACGCCGAGCGCCAAATTGACCAATACTTTACCAACGATAAAGTTACTAAGCGCCTTATCAATATCGTTCATCGTCTCTAAACCCTCTTCACGGAAACGCTTAGGCATGAAACTGACAATTTTCTTACCGAATTTCCCGCCCTCTTTCAACATGTAATAGAGGAAAATCGGGAACGTGAACAAAATAATAGCAAAGTTAGAGAAGAACGAGAACAAACCTGTAATATAGTTTGAAAGAAGGGCAAATCCCTTATTTAAATACTCCGTGATTTGAGTCAGTGTATTCGTATCCTCTGGAAAGATACTAGCTAGGAGTGGGTAACTCTCCAGTTTCTCAAGCTGATTTGCTAATGAATTAAACAGAGCCGGTGCATTCCTTTCAAGCGCCTCAACTTGCTTACTTAACGAAGGCCACACACCCCAGATAAAGCCCACGATCATAATGGCAAACACGACATAAAGTAGCAATATTGCAATCGTGCGTCTAAGCTTTAACTTCTCCAAATAGTTAACCAACGGTCTGATTAAATAGTAGAAGAAACCTGCTAACAAGACGGGAACAATAATGAGCAGACTAAACAAAGAAAGTATAGGTTTAAAAATAAAATCCACAAGTGAACCTAAATAGATAATTATCAAGACTAAGATGACACCAATACACACTTTATAAAACTTGTTCATTTTGATCTGAGTGGCCCCCACAACTTTAATTTATGTATGTTTATATTTATTAAAGTATTATAACAGAACATAACGTCTATCCAAAATCGAGCCAGCAAGTCGTCAAATCATTATTTCTTTCCCTTTCAGTCTTTCGCTAAAAACAATAAAAGATACGAATAATTCGTATCTTTTACACCTTAATACCTATATAGACGGCATGATGTTCCCACCACATACCGGTATGAAAGCCCCCGTTGTAAAAGAGGCCAAATCTGATGCTAGAAATGCAACCATATTAGCTATTTCTTGATCGGTTCCTCGGCGTTTTAATGGTACGGATGCTGAATACGATTCACTGTGTTCCGTACCATTTTCACGATCCCTTTCACTAACGGTCCAACCAGGTGCGACTTGGTTCACTGTTATGCCATGTTCTCCAATCTCTTTCGCGAGAACACGATAAACGCCATCCATCCCCCGCTTACCGGCTACATATGCAGATTGTGTGGGAAAGTTCTGCATCGAACATTCCGAATTGATCCCAATGACTCGGCCTCCCTTACGTTCAATCATAGCTGGTACAAATGCTTGAGCAAGATACACGCTCTGCATAACAGATGATCTAAACTGACTTTCATAGTCGGCGGCAGATTGTTCTAGTACCGAAGTCCAGTTATATTGCTCGACCGCATTCGCTACGATGATATGAGGTAATTCTCTAAAATGCCTGAAGATCTCCTCTTTCATTTTGAGAATCGATTCTTCATTTGTTATATCTGCTTGTACGATACAAGCTTCTCTCCCCATGTTCTTAATTTCTTCTTGAAGTTCCAAAGCCTTCTTATTGCTACTGTGATAATGAATAACAATTCTTGCACCACATTCTGCAAGCGTTCGAACCATGACTCGCCCTAGTTGGCCCGTCGCTCCCGTTACCAAAGCTATTTTACCTGACAAATCTATATTCATAATCTATGAACTCCTTCGCTTTATATAATTATCGTTCTCTATTATTTCGTTGAATCTATAAACTGTTTCAATCCCTTATTTAACTCGATGATTTGACGATATTCATCATTTTTATGGATATCTAAAGTAATCTTCGCGCCTTCATGATGTTCAGGAACATAATAAACTTCTGATAATAAGTCTAATAATAGTTCAGCCTTAGTCAAAATCATCGACAAACTCGTTTGATCTGCCTCCGTGAATCCGCCTTGTGCTCCATAACTCTTCTGTAATCGCTCTGTAATTACTTTCATGTTCTTAGCAATCGGCGATAAAAGCTCTGCATGAACAGCAGTATCAACTGTGCGTGAGTAGGCTTCAACGACTGATATGGTCGTATAAAGATCGTTGATCGAATTGAGAGTTAGCGGCTTATCCTTGTCTTCTAAAATTGTAGTGTAACCATGCCATACTTCATATAGAGATGTACCTGTAATACTTTCTAGGGTTCCTTTTGAGCTGTATGCTCTATTCTGTTCATTGTACAGAAGTGTAGAACAAACCAAAATAACAACAATCAGACCTGACATTACCAAAAATAGACTGCGGTTTTTAAGCAATAATATTAGCTCCTTAACATTGAATCATCCCTTGATTAATAAGGTTCAATTCATAAGATGGAATATTACACCATATTATTATAATTGCTTTCCATCTTTCACACCACCCGAAACGCTCTTTTCATAAAATCTACTCACTGGTTTGAAGCATTACTCAAACTTCAAAGTAAAAAGCCGGCCTCTAAACTTGAGGTCGGCTTTTCAACGTATACTAGAATTCGATACTATTTTCTGAGTCTATCATTTTTAAATTATCCTTCAAAAAATCAATCACCAGACCATACATCTTTAGCAAATCGGCCTTCATCCTGAAGCTGCTGTAACCACTTGGCTGCTTCCTTGTCATCTACTCCAATCATATTCTTGTACGCTTCCTGCAGGGTTTCTTCAACCTCAGGAGCCATCTTTCTTCCATCTCCGCATATATATAAATGACCACCTTGGCGTTCCAAAATATCAATCATTAGTGCAGACTCTTCTTGAATTAGATGTTGAACATACGTTTTTGGGGTCCCTTCGCGTCTGGAGCATGCTATATGAAGTTTGACCAGTCCGTCTTTCTCAAATTGCTCCATCTCAGATTTGTAGATGTAATCCATATCATTACGGCATCCATAGAACAGATGTGCTTCTCCGACATTACTTCCATTCTGTTTCATCACACTACGAGACTGTAAGAATCCACGGAATGGAGCTACTCCGGTACCCGGACCAACCATAATAATCGGCGTTTCTGGCTTATCCGGCAGTCGGAAGCTGGATTCCGGCGTGCGAATAAACATGACAATCTCTTCCCCAATCTGAAGATTTGTAAGATAATTCGAAGCCACACCATAATATTCACCTTTACCACTCCGTGCAGTTCCGTGCACTACCCCTACGGTAATCGAAGCGGAATCCGGACTTAGCAGCGGAGAACTGGATATAGAATAATATCTTGGTTTTAATGGCGGGAGCAGTTCCATAAAACGTTCAAAAGGCATTTCACATGCCTCGTATTTTTCAAGCAAATCTAACATACTCACGCGTTTATTCAGCACCTGGCTGGTATAAGCCGCTTCTTCTAGGAGTTCTTCTAGTTCCCGCTTGTGTGGGGGACAGACCGTATATGCTGCAAGCTCTCTGAGCTGGGCACGACTAGCCGCTTCCTGAACTTCAACGCTATGGCTGAGCAGATCGTACAAGCTTACAGGACGTCCTAGAGGAAGATGAGCTGCACTCCGTCCACTAGATGAAAGAACAAGCAATTCATTTCCATTCAAATTAAAGCGACGCAACACTCGTTCTACATTTAAACGGCTGTTTGCAGGCAAAACGCCAAGATGATCTCCTTCTTGATAGGTTACTCCTTCTGGAAGTGCAATCTCAATATGAGTCGTGCGGCGCCCGCTTTCAGTTGCTTGGAGATCTCGATGACCGATGATTGCTGCACGGAAAGCGTCATAAGTTTGTGCAAGTGGTGCTCCGGCTACACCGTGAACGAACTTCACAGTTAACGAATTTCTTTCCTTTTCCGCTGCTTGATTCAATGTAAGATCATATTCTTTAATCAGATCTGCCCAGAATTGATTTTTCCAAGCATCAAGTTGCATTTCGAAATCTCCACTGGCATCACCTTCACCACGTGCCGAGATCCGCTTAGCTCCCTTTGAATGCAGTATCTCGTCAATCATTCTTGGCACAGCTTGATACGTACTGGCCCATGTCCGATCTCCGCACCCAAACACCGCATATTTCACACCTTTTAACTCATCTTGCTCCAATAGTTCCAGCCATTGTACAAATTCGCGCGCATTGCTTGCAGGCTTACCATTGTAGGATGCAGCCACGATAACAACTGCGCCTTCTTTAGGAAGATTATTGATCCGACTGTTTAATGAAGCCGCTTCTGCCTGAATTCCTTGAAGTTTTGCAATGTCTGTAATCTCTCTCGCAATACTTTCGGCTGTTCCCAGATTAGAACCGTATAATACGAGCAAAGGTACATGCTTTCCTCCTGTCACAGATACCCCTTGAACAACATCCTTATTCTGTTGATTAGGGTTATCCATTTGCTCGCTTGATTCCAGTGTATTTAGAATAGGTTGTTGCTCGCGGACACGAACTTTAATTTTGAAATCATCAGGTTTCAGGGTTAATGTTTCCTTCACTTTCAACTGATAATGATGAGTATCGATGAATTCAAAATGCTTTAAAATCATTCCGAGTACTAAAGTAGCCTCGTGCAATGCAAATTGTTGTCCGATACATGCTCGTTGACCGTTACCGAAAGGTTTATAGGCATTCACTGGCACCTTACTTTGATCTTGAAATCTTTCTGGGCGGAATACATCTACATCTTCACCCCATGCCGATTTATCTCGATGAAGCTTAGGAATTAAGACATTGACACTCTCCCCTTTATGCAGCTGAAATTTACCTGCCAGCACGGTATCTTCCTTCGCATAAACCGAAAAAGCCGGAGCTGTTGGCCAGAGCCGCAAAGATTCGTTCAGAATCATCCGAATGTATTTTAGATCCAGAACTTGTTTATAGGTTGGAGTAGGAGCAGTCAGAATCTGGTCTACCTCTTTGTATGCTTTTTGCAATACTTCTGGATTATTCATCAGATAGTAGATTGCGAATGACAGCAGTCCGCTTGTCGTTTCGTGACCCGCAATAAGAAACGTAATAATCTGATACCGAATATTTACATCATCTAACCCTTCACCGGTTTCAGGATCTTTACTTGATAACATACGTGAAAGTAAATCTTCCGCTTCCCCATCCTCACCGGATTTACGCTCCGATATAATTTTATCCACTAAAGAAAACATGGTTTCAACATCCTGTTTAAATTGGCGTTTCGTCAAGACTTTCAATGTATCCTGAATGCCAAGCCGGCTAAGCTGACTCATTGCCTCATCTAGTGCCCTAACCATGCTTGTAATGAATGGATGGGGCTGCTCGCGATAAAAGCTGTTAAATCGATAATTGAAGCCGCACAGCCCAATCGTGTCCAGCGTAAGGCGGGTCATATCTTCCGGCACATTGACACTTTCATCTGGATTCAAGCGTGCCCATTTTTGAACAAGCTGAACAGCAATATCAACCATCATGGAATGATAACTCTGCATCGCCCTTTGGCTAAAACTTGGAATGAGGATATTATGGGCTTTTTGCCAGTTTGGCTCTTCCGTCCAACTAGTAAACAGGCCATCCCCTCCAAATGAACGTACCTTTTGAAGCGGTGCCCATACTCGTTTATCAAAGCGGTCCTCATCACAGGCATCTGCTACAAGTTCCTCACTCGATATATAGACATCGTTACGTCCTTTAGGAAATTGCATACGAAAAATGGGGCCAAGCTCATAAGAAAGTTCTGTCAATGATTGAATTGGCTTTTCCATATCAAGTAAAGGTAAATTGCCTAAAGGACCGTATGTTTTGGGTTGTGGAATTTGAAATTCCTGATTTGTTGTCATGTTATTTTTCCTCCTGATTCTCCTCCGTTTTGTAAACAGCATGTTGTCTATAATGACTCAATCATGTCAGTGACTTGCAACACCTCTTCCTTTCTATAATCTGTAACCGTTATTGACATATCTGAAAAACGCATCAAAATAACAGTAACATATGTTAAAACCTTCATAATATGTACTAGAAGTATACAGGACTCAACTTTCAGTTCAGACAACCTGACAAAAACAATCTAGGCACTTAGGCATTTGACCCTAATCCTCTAGGAAACTATACTTAAAATTCAAGAAATAAATAGAAATGAGGGTTTACTTAACTAAAAGTATAGTGAAAGAGGAAATTTCATGAATATTGAACAACTCAAATACGTTAGACATGTTGCCATGAGTGGTTCCTTTACTCAAGCAGCACAGTCATGTCATATAACTGTTACTGGCATAAGCCGTGCCGTATCGCAATTGGAAGCGGAGCTTGGCATCAAAATTTTCATCCGTTCACGGAGTGGTGCAGAACCAACGACTGAGGGAAAAATGATTATAAGTAAAGCCAACCTCATTCTAAATCAGTTGGATGAGTTAATTACGGAAGCTAATAGCTATAAAGAAATGAATGAGGCGAAACTACGAATTTCTACTATTCCGGGGCCAACCTCATTGCTTATCGAAGTCTTAACGGGACTACGAAAAGAGTTTCCAAACATTCATTTGCAAATTTCGGAACAGGGAACGACAACGGTGCTGAATGATGTGCGTGAAGGTCGCAGTGACGTAGGATTTGTTCTATTTAGCGAGGAGAACATACAAACCCATAAAGGTCTGCATTTTGAGCAACTGGTTAATGGTCAATTGGTACTTGGAGTGAGCAGACATTCGCCACTGGCAGCACTTAAACATGTCACGATTCATGACCTAACTTCATGCCAGTTTGTAGTATACAACGATCCTTATATTATTGATTATGTAAACCATTTAGGAGATTCTGTTGAAGTTCTATTCACTAGCAATAATATTGAATCCATTCTGAAAGCAGTCAACGAAAATATAGCAGTCACAATAGGAACAGAGTATTCATTTCGTGCTAATCCGCTCGTAGATCAAGGCGATGTCGTAGCCATCCCTTTAGAAATGTCTCTTCATGAGATTCCCTATCTATGGTCAGTCTCATCCCTAAACAGTCATACATCTAAAGTTGCACAAATATTCGTCAAGCGTACGATAAACTTGATGAGAAGAAATCAGTAAGATATTAATATAATGTACAAAAAAAGCCGCTTCCTCATTAAAGGAAGCGGCTCATTTCTATTATTTTACATATACGGTGATCGAAACCGTTTTTGAATCTATTTTCGCTTTTATTCGGGCGGTACCTTTAGCTAATGCTTCAATTTTGCCATCGGTTACTTTAGCAACGGCAGTATTACTGCTTGTCCACTCTGCACCGCTTGCTACATTGCTAGTCTTTCCTGTGTCATATTGCGCTGTTAATACGACTGTTTTAATATCACCAGGTTTTAAATTCAGCTTATTTTCACTTGCGACTAGTTTGCTCAGTTTCGGTACAACATTAACTTTCACACTTACATCAATTCCTTGGTATGAGCCGCTAATGGTCGCTTGCCCTTCACCTACAGCCTTAATTGATGTTCTATTTACTGTTGCTACGGATGAATCAGAGGATACCCAGTCCATTTTAGTAGAGAGCGTAATTGTTTTACCGTTAGCATAATAACCGGTTGCCTTAATCGATTTCACTCTCTTGATATTCAGGTCAACTGTCTCAGGATCGACAACAATCTTAACAATCTCCTGTTCGGCAATAACCGGAATTTTGATGCTTTGATTTAAATAAGTGCCTTTAAGTGCTGTCGAGCCTTTCGTAAGCCCTTTGATCTGATCGTCCTTTATTACTGCAACAGCTCCAGTTAATGACCACTCTACTTTAGATGTTACATCCTCTTCTTCACCGTTTTCGAGGATAGCGGTTACCTTTGGCAACTCTTCAGATTTACCTATTATAATCTGGTAATCCTCAATGGAAGGTAACAGGATTAACACTTTCTCGTTAACCGTAACCGGTATTTCAGTAACTTCTCTTTTGCCGATTTTGCCAGTCAAGACCGCGTTTCCTTGTGCTCTGGCTTTCACCTTACCATCTTCAACAGTAACAATGTTCTCATCACTTGTCGTCCACTGAACATATTTTGTGAAATCTTGTTTTTCGTCATCAAGAAGTGTACCCGTTACTTTCGGGGTAGACTTAGACTCATCTTTAAGAAGTGATAGTTCACTTTCTTCAACATTAAACTTGGTAACCGTTGGGAAGACTGTCACTTTAAACTCTTTTGATATTCCAAGGTAGGACGCTTTGATTGTCGAAGTTCCTGTTGCCATAGCAGTAATCTTACCTGCGTCTACAGTAACTGCAAGCGGATTAGAAGAAGTCCAGGTCGCCGCTACTTCTTGAGAAGTTCTAGCTGCATTTCGAACTGTCGTCTTAATCGTCGTTTTATCATGCAGGAACATGAGTGGATTCTTAACAAATTCCATCTCGTCCAAGATTAAAGCTTCATAAGGATTTCTAACATATACATCGATCTTAGCCGTGGTTCCCAAATAAGTTGCTGTAATGGTTGCTTTCCCTAAAGCTACAGGCTCAAGCTTGCCATCTACGATTGTAGCTACGGATTTATCAGAAGACTTAAGCTCCGCCTTAGCTGTTACATCCGTACCTAGACCTGTTTCGGAATCAGATGTTCTAGCGTACACCTGAAGTGCAACTGGATCATCTCCAACGAGCATCTCTTGATCTTCACCAGGTTCAATCGCAAGTTTCTCATAAGGTGTTATTACTTTCACTTTAAAGGATGCTTTAAGACCTTTATATGTGGCCGTTACCGTTGCTTTACCTATTCCAATCAGGCTCAATTCACCTTTGTTTACGGTAATGACACCCTCGTCCGATGAAACCCATGTAGCTTCCGAACTTACATCATTCGAACCGTCAGCAAGTGCCTTAACTGAAAGGCCTTCGCTTCCGAGTTTATACTCAACCTCATCGGCTGCATCAATCTTAAACTCTTCAGCTGCATAACTGGATATCACTTTAATGGTGTTTAATGAACCTTTGTATTTTGCCGTAATGGTTACTGTTCCTTTGTCTAATGGCGTAAGAAGACCACCATCTACTTTAACTGTTTTGGTGCTGGAAGATGTCCATGTGGCTTCATTCGTCACATCTTTTTTCGCAGTGGATCCTTCGATTGTTGCCAGTACTCGAAGCTGTCTAGTTGTCTCGGTAACCGTTAGATGAATTTCTTTCTCATCCGTGTCAAACTCAATTGATGTCAAATCCCCATTAGCAGCGAATACGCTACTTGGAAACACCATAGCCAACATCATCACAATAACCAGAGATAATTTGGTTGCTCTCCTGTTAACGATCATTTGTTTCTCTCCTTTGTTCCTCTGTTACATAGGTATTTTCCAGTACTATACCAGTTTATCGACATCTATCACTTTGATTATTACCCTTAGACAGAAAAATAGGTAGAAAGTAACAAAACAATTTAGAACTTTATACCGACTAAAGCTACATTTTTTTCAATAATTTCCCGATAAAATCCTATGTATTTATATTTACACGCAATATCATTACAAAGGAGACTGAAAAGTACATGAAGAGAATTACCGCTTTAGTCCTATTAGCCATGCTAACTTTCGTTACCCCACTTTACGCTGCAAGTACACCGAAAATGTTGGCCTATGTGGATCACAACAGCAACTCTTTCATTCCAGTTGGAATCTTAAAGAGTTACGAAGGAATCAAGGTTCAATATATTTCTGCTCAGAAGAAAATCGACATCGTACAGGAAAAGACTAAATTAACCCTATACTTAGGCAGTAAAACTGCGTATGTCAATGGTAAGAAGGTTGCCATCAAAGCCGCTCCATTTCAAGAAGCAGGAAACACCTATATCCCACTTCAGATCATTAGCCAGCACCTAAATATCAAGCTCACTTGGAATAAAGATACTTCTTCGGTCGATATAGCTCATGGAGACACTTCTACGACACTACCAGTATTCTCAGGTAAATCGATCTCAGGACAAGGTTCTAAACCTATAGTGTCATCACGTAAGTCGTTCAAAGTTGGATCACGCTCATTTAGCACTCAGATGGTCACCATAGATCTGCTGCATCCGAAAGTCGTTTTGGATGTAGTTCTTGCTGGTAACCAAGTTGGTAAAGTCGAAGATTTACGCAGCATAGCCAAACGTAACAATGCAGTCGTTGCCATGAATGGTACATTCTTCGACGCCTATACATCTGGAACATACAAAGCACCATATGGTTATATTGTCGGTAAAGGAAAACTTCTAAAAGACAGTCCTGCCGATAAACGTACCGTATTCACATACGATTCGAATAATCTAGCACAGCTAGTACCTGGACTTGATTTTAAAGAACATTTCACCCAAGGAAAATCAACAGGTGCTGTACAAGCTGGCCCTCGTTTAATCGTAAATGGCAAGGTAGCTCTCGATGTCAAGAAAGAGGGCTTCCGTGATCCTAAAATTCTAACTGGCGGTGGAGCCAGAAGTGCTCTTGGAATTACGAAAGATCATAAACTCATTCTGTTAACAACAGGCGGAGCAACCATTCCTCAGCTAGCTGAAATTATGAAACAGGCGGGTGCATACCAGGCCATGAATCTGGACGGCGGTGCTTCTAGCGGACTATATTACAATGGATCTTATCTTACCGCTCCGGGCCGTCAAATCAGTAATGCGATTATCGTGAAATATAATTAATTCGTTAATCATTACGAAAACAGGGCTGTCCCAAAAGATCTAAGATCTTGAGGGAGGCTCCTTTTTTCTGTTGTCAGACGCTACGGGTACGAATCATTCCTCCCATCGCTCTTGTCGCCAATTTCTATAATTGGTCTTAGAAAAAGGTGAAAATTGGGGGACAAAGGCATATGCTTCCGATGTGAGCTTTCCCTTGGAAAGCTTTTAGGCGACCGCGTTCGCTTGTATGGAAACGCTTCGTCCCCTCCACTGCTTCGTGCATATCCATCTCAAAAGTCTAAAGTAAGCCGAGAAATCGAATCGGATGACCACAATACCGTTAAAGTGGGCGGTGATAGATCAAAAAGGTCAAAGACAGGTACACCGTTAGAGCCTGTCTTTGACCTTTTTAATTTGAAATGATTAAGGAACTATCCCTTTAGTAGAATAAATCTGCTTATGGGACAGCTCCTTTTAATCTCTATTATTAATTTTTAAATGCATTACGGAAGTCATTCATAACTTTCCGCTGTCTCTCAATATAGTTCCATACCCAGAAGATCAGCAATAGAGACGCTGCTAAATAAAGAATTGGGATGATGATGTCTAACTCAGTTAGTAGAAATGCAAATACGAGCAGTAAACCGTTGAACAGATGGTTAATCGCTGTGTGTGCATTACTTGGAATGATGTCCGCCGCATTTTTGTCATAATTCTTCCAAGCATAACGAATAGCTTGTAGAGCAAATGGCAAGGACAAGAACGCAAAATACAATGTATACGGTGCGTAATCCAAAAGCGGTAAAATCCCGATAATGACATATCCCGCAAGGAAGCAAGAAATCAAGATGTTCTTAGCTCTTCGTTTTCCGATACGAACGACCAATGTATTTTTACCTGTCTTAGCGTCAGATTCAGCATCTGGAAACTGGTTGATTAAAAGCACATTTGAGATAAATAATGCTACTGGCAGTGAAATCAAGAATACTTGAAGTGAATAAGTACCGGTCTGTACAAAAAATGCCCCCATCGTCATGAACACGCCGTAAGTTGTAGCAATTAACACTTCGGCAATGCCTGGTGCCATATTAATGAAGGAAAACTTACCTTTTTCACTCGTATAGAATAAACCGGCAATAATCCCGTACAGAATTAATGGCGTCAGTCCCCAACCACTAATGACAATTAAATATATACCGATAAGCGTTGCGATTACGGTTAAGAGAAGCCCAAAGAATCCCATATCGGACCGAGATATTAAACCAAGCTGAATCATCCGAGATCCGCCTGTGAAAGGCCTCATCCCTGTACTGTTCTCGCCGTCCCGCTCTGCATCCTTCCAATCGTTAATCATATTTGTACCCGCTTGAATCATCACGGCACCGATCAATGTAAGCAGGAAGATCCCAAAGTTCAATTGATGAGTGCTAGATAGAGCTAGAGCTCCTCCGAGCAGAATAGGAACTAGTGTAGCTGTAAGCGATAATGGTCGAACCGCTTCTTTCCATGCTCTCGCTTTAGCGCGAACATCATCCCATACACTAAACGATTGACGGTTTTCGCTAAAATCAAATACTGTTGGCGGTTCCCCTTGCAAGATTTCAGGAACAAATCGATATTTGACAGTAAAGGGATTTATGCGAATAAACTCTAATCTGTCTAACGCTCCAATCTCTGTGAATTGTGCTACGATCGGAGATCTTGTCTTCAGAAGCTCCGCTGCAACATCCCGCTCCCCTTGATCTTTAAGCACTTCTGCTCTACCGATAATCTCGCATTCTTCCATCTGTAGAAATTCTTCACCCTTGTGGATGAGAAGAGCCGTTTCAGGTATGTTGCTCCATTGGATAACCTTAGGGTCACCTTTCATACTCGTAACATAAATATTGAAATGCTCGTCCACTGCAAAATGCATCATCCGCTGACGTGGAGATCCCATATTCGATGTACCGATGGCAGCAACCTCGGCACGTGATAGAAACTCAATAACCTCTTCTTTACTGCGTAAAGCCATGATGTATTCCCCATTTCCGATGTAACATTATCAAACTATACTATTGTATTAGGAAAGAGAGAAAAAAGCCATGGAATTTTCTTAATTTCTTCTCTGTGAGTTGTTCGGTCGGATTGATTATATTCTCGCAAAAGGTTCTCCTATGTATCGTATAATCATAACAAATCACTTCTATCAATCCATCGCTTTCACAGTTATTCCTTCTTCTAATAGACGTGTCCGGAGCTGAGCTGCAAACACTGCTGCATGGGTGCCATCTCCATGAAGACATACTGTATCCGCTTGAATGGGGATAGATTTTCCTGAAGTAGTCACAACAACATGTTCCTTCACCATGCGAATGACCTGTTGTACAGCCTGTTCCGTATCTGTAATTAAAGCCCCTGACAACCTTCTTGGTGTTAATGTTCCGTTATCTTGATAAGTACGATCAGCGAAAACTTCATTCGCCGTACGAAGCCCGATTTGATGTCCAGCCTGAATAAGTGTACTTCCCGACAATCCGTACAAAATGAGTTTAGAATCCAAACCATGTATGGCCGCAGCTATTGCATCAGCAAGTGGCTTAGAAGCTGCCGCCATATTGTATAATGCACCATGCGGTTTCACATGGCGTAGCACCCCACCCTCTTGCTTAATGAACGCCTGTAAAGCTCCAATCTGGTACGTAACCATGTCAAATGCTTCGTCTGGTGATATATCCATATTTCTTCTTCCGAAGCCAGCGAGATCTGGCAATCCTGGATGGGCACCGAGAGCAGTCTTCTTATGTAATGCCTGCCTTACAGTAGCCCGCATAACCGAAGGATCTCCTGCATGAAAACCACACGCTATATTAGCTGAGGTGACGTGTTCTAGTAACACATGATCCATCCCCAGCTTATAGACGCCAAAACTCTCGCCCATATCACAATTAAGATCAACCTCAAGCATAAAGCTCCTCCTTTAATTTATGATGAATCATTTTGTGTAGAAATTGAATTTTATGGATCCATTCGACGTAAATCCTTTGTGCTTCTTCCAGGGCTATTTCGGAGAAACGGAGCGTTCCACCAGGGGGGACCTGGGCAACAACCGGGATATCAATACTTGCAATCTGGGCAATTTTAGGATACCCTCCATGCGTCTGCCGATCTGCCATGAGTATAATGGGCTGTCCGTCTACCGGTACCTGAATCGTACCGAGTGCTACTGCCTCCGATACGTATTCTTTAGGTGTTTGAAGCGATAATGGTTTGCCAGACAACCGATAGCCCATTCGGTCAGATTGTGGGGTTACAAAGAATCTTTGTTCAAATATAGACATACGGCTTTCATCATCGAAATCATCGAATTGATTACCTCGAATAACCCTGACTATGGGATGATCATGATACGAAGGGAATAAAGCTTGAGGAATTGACCATTTTCCTGCATAGAGAGGAGTTTCTACGTCAATGGAATGTTTTTTGAAAAGGCTCGGTCTAGTACGAATTACATCTCCTGCTTTTAAAGCCCTACCGTGAAACCCTCCAACCCCTGCTCGCATGTAAGTGCTTCCACTTCCCATCACCTCAGGAACATCTATGCCTCCAGATACAGCTAGGTAGGACCTGCATCCGTTTACTGGTTTGTCAAAAACAAGCATACTTCCCCGAGGAACAAATACCGGTCTCCACATAGGCACACGCACACCTTCGATCTGCGGAGAAAAGTTTCCTCCTGTTATTGCAATCCACAAATCTGTTTCAAATCGAGCTGTGAATCCCGACCAAGTCAATTCTAGAGCTGCTTCTTTCTCATCATTTCCGACCAACCAATTTGCTGCACGGTGAGAAAAGGGATCCATCGCACCTGATACCACAACTCCATACTTGCCATACCCCGTCCTGCCCAAATCCTGAACCGTGACGAGCAAGCCAGGCTTAACGATTTTGATGCTCATACTGCACCACCTTCCAGAAGATCGTATTCCGCTTCGCTTATCTGTTTGAACCGAATATACTGACCACCTTCAAGCAGAGTTGGCGGCTGATGCTCAGGACGGAACAATGTTAATGGGGTGCGACCGATAATTTGCCATCCTCCCGGTGTTTCGATCGGGTATATTCCTGTTTGATTTCCAGCGATTCCGATAGAACCCGCAGATATCTTTAACCTAGGCGTCGTTTTTCTAGGCGCTGCGATCTGTTCAGATATCCCTCCGACATAAGGAAAGCCAGGTGCAAATCCAAGTGCGTAAATGAGATAATCCTGTCCGGAGTGAACTTCAATTACTTGTTTCGGAGTTAAGTTGTTTAAAGATGCTACCGTTTCCAAATCAGGACCGAATTCACCACCGTAACATACTGGAATCTCAATCACCACAGGATTTTGCTCTTCTTGCAGCTCAATCTTATTCAAACGATCTTGTATAAGCATACAGACATCATCAAATACAGTACTGCATTCCTTAGTTTTCTGTATTTCAAGCAGATCATAATACACACTCACTGTCGTAAATGAAGGAATACTTTCGATGAAGCCTGGGAATGGATGTTCATCAATGTATCGGCATGCGGCATGGACTTGACGGTGTACTGAAAGATTAATTTCTTCACCAAAATGAATCAGTACAGCCGAATCACCCAAAGGGAGGAACGCTATAGGTGTGATCATAATTAGAGTTAACCTCCTTCTTATGGCATCTGTCTCGCCTTTTACTACATGATAGCAGAGAAGGGGTTGTACGCGATAATATAGAATGAAGATTGATACGGTTAAATACTAAAGCCCTCTAACTCCAATAATTTTGTTTTCATGTTAAGCCCTCCACGATATCCTGTAAGTGATCCGTTTTTTCCAATAACCCTGTGGCAGGGAACAGTGATCAGTATTGGGTTTGCCCCAATGGCTGCACCGACTGCACGAACTGCGGACGGCTTTTGGATAGAAGCGGCGATGTCAGAATACGATTTAGTGAATCCATAAGGTATTTCTTTCAATGCATTCCATACCGATAATTGAAATTCAGAACCTCGAACATCCATCGGTAGAACGAACTCCCTACGCTTCCCTGTAAGATATTCAAGTATTTCTTGAACATAAGGTCCGAGTTTTTCGTTATCCTGTATGAGTGAAGTACCTGGAAAACGCACATCGACCCAGTTCGTTAATTCATCTAGCGATTCATTATGCGATCCAACAAAACAAAGCCCGAGATCAGTAGCAGCAATATACATTTTCCAGTCCTGATTTTTGAGTAACGACCAATAGATCGGATCTACAGCATACTTCTTACCCATCAGTGTGATTCGCCTCCTGTTTCCGGTATTGTGTAGGAGTAAAGCCTGTCTTCCTCTTAAATAGTGTGATGAAATATGGAACATTTCCCAATCCAACACATAATGAAATATCCGAGACAGATAAATCAGTCTTTTGCAGATAGTGTTTTGCTTGTTCAATTCGCTTCTGTTGCACATATTCTAACGGAGTCATTCCTGTCACTCTTTTAAAGATTCGCTGTAAATGATAAGGACTCCCATGGCAATGTTCAGCCAAAATCTCGAGTGTGATCATTTCGTCGTAGTTATCGTTGATATAGGTTTTGATCTGTTCCACCCATTCCCGGTCCGGCAATCGTTCGCCTGTAGGCTTACATCGTTTACAAGGCCGGAAATGAGCAGAAAGCGCTTCTTCTGCATTTTGAAAAATCCGAACATTAGATTTCACAGGTTCTTTCGATTTACAAGATGGTCTGCAAAAGATCCCGGTTGTTCTTACCGCATATATAAACTGCTTATCATACCGACTATCGTTGTGAATGATCGCATTCCATTGCTCATCTGATGGATATTCTTCTCCCAAAGATTTCACCCTGTTCACCTCCAACCACAGTATACCCTTGCATGGGGACGTATGTCCGCTTTTCAGAATGTAAGAGCAAGATAATGAAATTTAGTATACGCGATTTTATGGTACAACTAATAGAGGGAGTATTATGAACAAATGGAGGTCTGCAGCATATGGATCAAGCATTAAAATGGGTGGATTTAGAGCAATACATAAAGCTTCCTGTTCCACTTGAATTCAGTTTCAAAGAAAACTTGAAATACTTGTCCAGATCAACCAATGAATGTTTATTACGTATTCATAATAATAAAGTCTATAAGGCGATTTGTCTGGAAGACAAACCCTATGTTATAGAAGTATCTGAGGATCCCGTAACACCGCAGACTATATCCGTTACCTTTCTTGGTCCATTTATACCCACTGCCTCCCATCGGATAGAAATAGCCAGACATGTTCGTGAATGGTTTGATCTCGATACGGACTTAGCACCGTTTTATGAAATGGCTAGGCAGGATAGAATTCTTAGAAGAGCTGTGGAATCCTTTTATGGACTTCGCAATATGGGGATACCTGATTTGTTTGAAGCTATATGCTGGGGAATTATTGGACAGCAAATCAATCTAAGTTTTGCTTACACATTAAAACGACGCTTAGTTGAAAAATATGGCCGAAATACAGAGCACGAAGGCGAGCAATATTGGCTGTTCCCGACACCTGAGGTGATCGCAAGTTTGACAGTAGAAGATATGGATGACCTGAGAATGACTGTTAAAAAACGTGAATACCTAATTAATATTGCACAACTTTTTGTGGATGGACACCTTTCTAAGGAATCATTGCTTGCTGCGATGGACTGCAAAACAGCTGAAAATATGCTTGTACGCATTCGCGGAATTGGACCATGGACGGCTAATTATGTATTAATGCGCTGTCTCCGGTTTAGATCTGCATTTCCAATTGATGATGTCGGTTTACATAATGCAATCAAATACGTACTAGAGTTAGAAACTAAGCCGACAAAAGATGAACTGCGAGTGATTTCAGCGGGTTGGAGGAACTGGGAATCCTATGCCACATTTTATCTATGGCGATTCCTTTACTAATGACTTACTAGTGTAGTTCTGAATTATTAAAAATTCATTTCTTCCACGATTGCATAATTTTGTGTTCATTCGAGACACTAATTCATGTTGTCATTACTAAAGGAGGTGTCCACATGAATAAATCCAATTCGAATGAACTGACAAAGTCCCAAGTGTATAACACCAAACTGAACAAGATGCCTGTTCCAGGTGAAGGATTAGACGACACAGAATTTTCTGCTGAGGAAGCGGCAGAGGTATTTATGAACAATCCATCCTCTGAAAAGGCTGCAAAGAAACAGCAATAACATAGTAAAGACCTCATGAACATTTCCGGTCACGGAAAGCGTGAGGTCTTTCTTCTTACATCACTCTACTAACAAAAAGCTGCAACATTAGCTATAGTTTACCGCAGCATTTTTTGAATTTGTCACCGCTTCCACAAATACAAACATCATTTCTACCCGGTAATGGAGCGCCTGATTTTCTATATCTCAGCAGCTGCTCAGCTCGAAGACGATCCGCGATTCCTTTCATGCGATTGTATGCATGTTCGTAAAACATTCGGTAACTTTCGCAGAAATAGTCTTTCTGACTCCGATCATTTACATCCAGCCAGTTCCGATTACGAGGACATCCCCCATGACAGAACTTCAAATATTGACAAGTCATGCATTCCTTATTCATATCAGGTTTCATCGATAAGAAAGATTCGTACACAGGATTTGTAAGCAGCGATTCTAATTCCGTATCTCCTATGTTCCCAAGTCTATGTTCCTCATCTATGAAAAAATCACATGGATAAGCATCACCATTGGACTCAAGTATCATCATTTTCGGGCAGCTTTTACGATGCACACACAGTTCCGATTCCTGATTCATAAGCACAGCTAACATATTATCAAAAATACGAATAGAAAAATCAGGATATCCATCGTTATACCACAGATCGAATGCCTCACATAGAAAGGTCCCATATGCTTCAGGCGTGATTCGAAAACGGCCAGGTTGACCTGATTGCTGTGACCTGAAATCCATGCAAGGGATGAACTGGATATACTCAAATTTTTGTTCACGATAGAAAGAAATAAGTTCCTCCGGTCTTGATACATTGTCCTCATGAATAACCGATAAGATATTAAAGTCCGCGCCTGCAGTCCGCAAATGCTCTATACCGCGCATCACCAATTCATAACTGCCTTTGCCCGATCCAGTCACTCGGTGTTGATCATGGATCACTTGTGGCCCATCTAAGCTGATACCGACTAGAAAATGATAGGTATGAAAGAACTCTGCCCATTTTTTATTGATTAGAGTGCCGTTCGTTTGTAGTCCATTACTAATTGTAGTGTATGGTGGGGCATACTGGGCCTGAAGAGATACCACCCTTTCAAAAAAAGAAAGGCCTGCTAATAGCGGTTCTCCACCCTGCCAGGCAAAAGAGGCCGTACCGTTCGATCTCTTCATATACTGCTTAATGAACTTTTCTAAAAGATCAGGATCCATCGTTCGGACCGGTTGATGTACTTGTCCACCGCATGTACTGTAATAGCAATAATCACAAGCTAAATTGCAATCTTCAGAAACGGTTTTTAACATAACACCAAAGCTTTGTTTCGAATCAGATGACTGAACACAAGCACTCATATGTTTTGTTCTCCCCCTACTCTGTTGTATATTCTGATGTTTTTCATTCTTCTGTACATATTCGTCCTGTTTAAATCATTTTACCCGTAGATCGTACTATGTTCTTTCAACACAAGCATTGAGAATAACTACACTTTTTCGGTATAAAAAATACTAATTCGTGAACTTTTTCCCTTCCCCTGAACAAAACCTCTAATCAAAAGTATAAGGTTCCCTTAATTTCATCGTTGATAGGGGTTTATTGATTAAACCATGGTAAGATATTTAAAGTAACAAATACATCACTTCATGGAGGAATATACATATGACTGTTTTTGAAACCATGCTAGAAAAATACGCAGAGCTAGTCATTAAAGTAGGTGTAAATATTCAACCAGGACAAGTTCTTATCGTACACTCACCCCTGGAAACCGTAGACCTAACCCGATTGATCGTATCCAAGGCATATGAAGCCGGTGCAAAATATGTGCAAGTTGAATGGGAAGACGAACGTATTACACGAATTCGTTATGAGAAAGCTCCAGATGACTCCTTTGGCTACTATCCAAAGTGGCAGGCTGACATGATGGAACAATTGGCTGAAGGCGGCGGCGCTGTGCTGCACATTAAAGTGCCAGATCCAGAGTTATTCCAGGGTATTGATTCATCTAAAGTCTCTACGGCTGTTAAGGCTGCTGCCGTAGCAAGAGAGAAGTATCAAACTTATGTGAGAAATAATCAGGTGAGCTGGTCTTTAATCAAAGCGCCGACACGTGCATGGGCGAATAAAGTGTTTGCCGATTTACCAGAAGAAAAGCGAATGGATGCGATGTGGGAAGCTGTTTTTCAGATGAACCGTGTAGGCAATGAGGATCCAGTAGCTGCTTGGCGGGAGCATATTAATGAGCTTAAAAAACGACAAGAATATATGAACGCGAAACGCTATAAGAGCTTTCATTACCGTGCACCAGGCACCGATTTACATGTGGAAATGCCGGAAGGGTACCTGTGGCTGGGTGGTGGAGATTATAATGAATCCGGCGTTTATTTTGTAGCAAATATGCCTACGGAAGAAATCTACACAATGCCTCTGCGAACCGGTGTAAACGGAACGGTCACGAGCACACTTCCACTGAACTTGAACGGTAGACTCGTTGAAGGAATCACCTTTACCTTTAAAGATGGTAAGGTGGTTGAATATGATGCAAAGTCTGGACGCGAGCATCTAACCTCATTGCTTGAGACGGACGAAGGTGCATCCTATCTCGGTGAAATGGCACTCGTTCCCTATGACTCCCCCATCTCTCGTTTAAACCGTGTCTTTTATAATACTGGTGTAGATGAGAATGCTTCCTGTCATTTCGCTCTTGGCAGTGCATACCCCGTAAATATCGAAGGTGGGACCAAACTCAGTAAGGAGGAACTGGTCGCAAAAGGTGCTAATGTAAGTTTGACTCACGTCGATTTCATGATTGGTTCCGCTGAACTCGAAATTGATGGAGTACTGGCTGACGGCACAATCGAACCGGTCTTCCGCAATGGCAGTTGGGCTTAGGAGGAACACATAAAGTCATGTATTAAAAAGACCCCGCGAATATCGCAGGGTCTTTTAACATTTAGCGTGGCCATACCTTTAAAAAGAAGTCGTACAAACAGGTTTAATACTCTTTCTAAAACATTGTTTCAACAGAGACATATCTTGCGGATCGCCAGATTTTATTTTTCCATATTGATACAACTTTTCTACATCCACTACACCCATTAACAGAGACGTTAAGTCTGATATATCTATCTCGATAATCGACAACTCTTGCGCTGCAATCTGTTTATCCAAGGAAACTATTACAGATTCATGGTCAACATGTAAATTGAAAGAGATTGGGGTTGAAGATGCAAATGTATCGGTGATCTTAAATTGTAGTGTTACAGGCTTTGCACTATACATAACACCAGCTGAACTAAGTTCAGTTATAAATTTGGGTATATCAATAATTTTGTACATCAACCCGACACCAGCAGTAAGGCTTTCATGAAATATACTGGGCAGGATTCGGTCGCTACCATTACGAGGATCACCGATCCAATGTTCGATCATATCATCTTGTGTTGTCCAGACTATCTGGTTAATCTGATCATTCTGTGTATGTAAAAAATTACCGAATTGCTCAAGTGCCTCATGTGTTTCATAAACAAACTCATGGATGACCATATCATGAAGAAAGAAGTTATCCGGGTTTATACCATTAAAGCTGAATGCAATGTATCCATGTAACTTACCATCTTCCATGTATCCGATTAGTTTCATCCCCGTTGTCTGGAACAATCGCTCTAGTTCATAAGGTGTCTTCAACATCATTCCATGAGTAGATACAGCATGTCGGTCACTGCATTCCCGAATCAGATCCTTATGAGACTCATCAAGCCATACTAATCCCTTCTTGTCAGTACTCTTAGGAAAGCTATCGGGCTTTATTCGGTATTGGTTCATTTTGGTGCCATATCCAAAACCCATATTCTTATAAAAATCCGGTCTAAACGGATATAACAACACAAGAGAACTCCCCATACATTTTGCATGTGCAATAAAAAATTCAATTAGCTCTTTAGCTGCTTTTTCTTTTTTGTTAAGCAAATCTACCGCAACCTGACCCACACCAGCTACTTGAATCATACGTCCATATAGATTCATTGAGTATTCATGAATTCTCATCCCGGCAATCAAACGATTGTTTCGAAATAGACCGTAATACTGAACATTCGACATTTTCTCTTGAACATTAGTCATGCGCAAAATCTGATGCTCCCTAAACTCTGAACTTGGGGTGACCCTCGCAGGGTATGCATTCATTGCGATATCTACAAAGGCCGGGATTTCATCAGAAGTAAGCTTTCGAATCATGTTGTTCATTTCAAGCTTCCTTTCTTTATTCCCTACAATATCAAGCTCCTTGTATTTTCACAATAGAAATATGATTCTCACATCATGAAAAGACAAAGAAGTGCAGGATTTATATCCTGCACTTCTTTGCTATATATTAATAATCGGGATGACACGATTTGAACATGCGACCCCCTGGTCCCAAACCAGGTGCTCTACCAAGCTGAGCTACATCCCGTTATTTTATGTAAAAGCGGACGACGGGAATCGAACCCGCGACCCTCGCCTTGGCAAGGCGATGCTCTACCGCTGAGCCACGTCCGCAAAAACATGGTGCGCGTGAAGGGACTCGAACCCCCACGTCGTGAAACGCTAGATCCTAAGTCTAGTGCGTCTGCCAATTCCGCCACACGCGCACAAGGCAAAACTAATGGTGAGCCATGAAGGACTCGAACCTTCGACACCCTGATTAAAAGTCAGGTGCTCTACCAACTGAGCTAATGGCTCTCAAAAGAGAGATATTTTAATGGCGGAACTGACGGGATTCGAACCCGCGGTCTCCTGCGTGACAGGCAGGCATGTTAGGCCTCTACACCACAGTTCCGCATTTAAAATAATGGTGCCGTCGAGAGGACTTGAACCCCCAACCTACTGATTACAAGTCAGTTGCTCTACCAATTGAGCTACAACGGCATATTCAATTTAGTAAAATTAATGGTGGAGGCTAACGGGATCGAACCGCTGACCCTCTGCTTGTAAGGCAGATGCTCTCCCAGCTGAGCTAAGCCTCCATAATAATACTGATTAATAAAAATAGTGGTGACCCGTAGGGGATACTCTCTCTTCGTTCGAGACTGCGAAGTATTCCTAACGATCTTGATGCTCCGACGAACCTTTGGGATTCTCATCCCCGAAGCAGATAAAATAAGTGGTGACCCGTAGGGGATTCGAACCCCTGTTACCTCCGTGAAAGGGAGGTGTCTTAACCCCTTGACCAACGGGCCATATTATAAATTCAGCAATTATTATTTTACTAGATTAATAGAATTCTTTGCAAGACTATTAATCAAAAATATGTATCGCTTGGCGGCGTCCTACTCTCCCGGGACCCTTCGGTCCAAGTACCATCGGCGCTGGAAGGCTTAACGGTCGTGTTCGGGATGGGTACGCGTGGAACCCTTCCGCTATCGCCACCAAACGAAGCATTTGAATAACAAATGCAGTGAATCAGGACTCAGCATCGCCAAATGCTGAAAGTCATTAGTGTTAATCTTAAACCACTTGGATTTAAACTAACCATTTTGACTCCCTGAAAACTAGATACGAAACGTTTTACGAATTTACATTTGTCTCTGAAGTACTCCTTCGATGCAAAGCGTAACGCTTCCGAAGCGAGTTTTCTTTCAGAAAACTTAGCATATGCTTACGAAGTAGCTTTACTTCGTAAAGCTTTTAGGATAAGCCCTCGACCGATTAGTATTGGTCAGCTCCATGCATTGCTGCACTTCCACCTCCA
>NZ_JBHTFO010000013.1:0-144844 GCF_042666275.1 Paenibacillus sp. GCM10028914 | reverse complement strand
ACCGGGAAACGGTTGCTGCGTAAAGGTGTCTTTTTTGTTCTGTCTACTTGACAGGGGTATGACCATAAAGGTGGTTTTTTCATAAGCTATTAATATGGTGATTCCATCGAGAAACGCCCCATCTTACCTGCACGCAATTCACGCAAAAAGGCGCTTGAGGCTTTTTCCAAATCCACTCGCCCACCACTAATAATACAACCGCGCTTTCGCCCAATGTCTTCCATTACGGACACGATCTCATCCGGATTCTCAAAATCCTCAGGACGCTGCTTCAAGTCAAAACGCTCACTCATAGGCTCCCAATAATATCTAGACATGTATTTAACCGCAAAAAAGGCGATATCTTCAACATTCAATATTTCTTCTTTGATGGCACCAGTCACAGCTAGACGGTACCCAACATTTTGATCCTCAAACTTCGGCCACAATATCCCTGGTGTATCGAGCAATTCCATTTCGCCACCTGTAACCTTTATCCATTGCTGACCTTTGGTTACACCTGGGCGGTCCCCGGTCGCCGCAATGCTGCGCCCCGCAAGTCGGTTGATCAGAGTTGATTTACCTACATTCGGAATGCCTACGATAAGAACACGCATTGCGCGTGGATTGATTCCCTTAGATATTTGCTTATCGATTTTTTCTTTCAACAGCAGCTTCACCTGATCTGGTATTTCCTTCACTCCGGTGCCTGTCGCGGCATCGATAGGGAATGCTGTGTGTCCTTGCTCTTTAAAATAAGCCAGCCACTGACGTGTCACCTCAGGATCAGCCAAATCCGACTTGTTCAACAAAATCAGACGCGGCTTTCCCTGCAAAATATCGTCGATCATCGGATTGCGGCTTGAAAGCGGCAGTCTGGCGTCAATCAGCTCAATAACAGCATCAATCAACTTCAGTTTATCCTGTATTTGACGGCGTGCTTTTGTCATATGTCCTGGAAACCATTGTATCGTCAACGTCGTCACCTCACAAAAATTCCAATTCCATTATTCTTCTTATTCCCTACTAATGATTTATCAAACCAATATCTTTGAGCGGCCAAAATATCAGATCCGCCCGGCCAATAATATCCTCTAGAGGAACATATCCAATCATTCGGCTATCCGTACTGTTAGAGCGATTGTCCCCCAAGACAAACACATGTCCTTCAGGAACCTTACCATCCGGGAAATCAGTATTAGGGAAATCCAAGGTGTTATAGAGCCTGTCATCTGCATGTGCTTGATCAATAGCCTCTTGTATGTAAGTTTCACTTACTGGTTTACCATTAACAATCACTTGGTCACCTTGAACCTGAACTGTATCGCCACCTACCGCTATAACACGTTTGATGAAGTCTCTTCCCTCTGATGGTACATGGAATACAATAACCTCACCACGTTCCGGCTTACGAATGTCGTAGAGAATCTCATTTACAATAAGTTTCTGACCTGTTACAAAGTTAGGCTGCATGGATTGCCCTTGGACGATAAAAGGTTGAAAGAGAAACCAGCGAATGAGAACCACCAACACCAATGCAATAAGAAGTGCTTTTAGCCATTCCACTAATTCATTCTTTTTCTTGGTTGGGTTCCCTGACTCTTTCGATTCGAATGTCTCTTGCTGTGTATCTTGCTGCATAATTCACCGCCCTCTCTTTATTGATGATTACAGCATGATTTTCATTTTTGGATATACAAAAGGGGCTTGTATATGCGCACAAGCCCCTTTTACCGTCAGATTAACGACGAATTTCTTTAATTCTCGCTGCTTTACCGCGCAGTTCACGAAGATAATAAAGCTTCGCACGACGCACTTTACCACGGCGAGCCACTTCGATTTTCTCGATCTTAGGCGAGTTGATTGGGAAAGTTCTTTCCACACCAACACCGTAAGAAATTTTACGAACTGTAAAAGTCTCACTGATTCCGCCACCGCGACGTTTAATTACAACACCTTCGAAAACTTGGATACGCTCACGAGATCCCTCGATAACCTTAACGTGAACTTTTAAAGTGTCACCAGGACGAAAGCTCGGCATATCTTTACGAAGTTGTTCTTGAGTAATCGCTTGTACGATATTCATCTAGGACTCCCTCCTCTCACACAGGCGTTCTTGCATCTTCCGGAAAACCCTTTGTTCTCCATCATTATCAACAGAGGACCACCTTATTCACAACAAAAGAAATTTTAACATAAATCATAATCTTAAGCAAGTATATTCTATACTTTGCATCTGAAAGATCCCTATTAATGATCCAATAGAAAAAACTACTCTAATATATACATTAGAGTAGTTCCTCCTTTTAATGTCTAGCTTTAATTTATGTTAATTCAACGCTTCTTTTCCATTTTTTATCTTAGATCCGTGTCGTTCAGCATAGTAGTTTAAAATATCATCAACGGTATGAAACTGTACATCGTCGTCCTTCTTATCTATACGTATATATTGATCATCATAGTTAGTATCTCGCATTTTAAAATCCTCCTAATTTAATTCCATATCGCTCAGCCTATTATTATTACCCTGTTTTCTGGACTTTGCACCTTTTCCCCTCTGTAAAAATCATGATTCTATTCTAAAAATTGAGAATCTTACAGCTTCAGTTGGAGCGATAACCTCTATAGTACCTGATGACAAGTTATAAAGTTCAATCGTATTGCCTTCACCTAAGCTAATCACTCCTGAACCGGAAACTTCTGCATGAATAGAGCTTGAATTCAAATTTGCTGTACTTCCTAAGTTTCCATTAATGACGATGCCGAAAGTACTCGGAGTCACTTGATTTTTATCCAAAGATATTTGCCAATCAAAATAATAAAAACCGGCTGTAATCACCGTTAACTTTGAAACTCCATCAAAAATTATTCCTTGTAATGTGCTTAAATTAAATATAATGGGTTTAATTGTTGCAACTGTCTGCGTCACTCCATTACTGTTATACAACAAACTGCCCCCGGTTACCGTTTTCAACCTTTTAACATCTGTATCTCGGGTCGCCCGCCCAGCATCCTCTGGCACTTCAATTACTTCTACTTCTTCTATAGACTGAGCCACCTCTACAGGAAAGATTACCTCCGCTTCGTTCTCTTCAACTTGAGCTGTCTCTGTGGCTCCTTCTTCGACTACTCCCTCTGTTTCCTCTGTTTCCTCTGGTTCTTCCGTTGCATCAACATCCTCTGACACTTCAATTACTTCTACTTCTTCTATAGCCTGAGTCACATCCACAGAATGGAGCGCCTCCGCTTCGTTCTCTTCAACTTGAGCTGTCTCTGTGGCTCCCTCTACGACTGGTTCCTCTGATTCCTCAGTTACCTCTGGCTCTTCCGTTGCACCAGTAGCTTCTGGCACTCCAATGACGTCCACTTCTTCTATAGACTGAGTCACATCTACAGGAAGGATTGCCTCCACTTCGTTCTCTTCAACTTGAGCCGCCTCTGTGGATCCTTCTTCGACTACTCCCTCTGTTTCCTCTGGTTCATCCGATGTACCAGCATCCTCTGGCACTTCAATCACTTCTACTTTCTCTATAGCCTGAGTCACATCCACAGGATGGAGCGCCTCCGCTTCGTTCTCTTCAACTTGAGCCGCCTCTGTAGCTCCTTTTTCGAATATTCCCTCTGTTTCCTCTGGTTCTTCCGATTTACCAGCATCCTCTAGCACTTCAATCACTTCTACTTCCTCTATAGCCTGAGTCACATCCACAGGATGGAGCGCCTCCTCTTCGTTCTCTTCAACTTGAGCCGCCTCTGTAGCTCCTTTTTCGAATATTCCCTCTGTTTCCTCTGGTTCTTCCGATTTACCAGCATCCTCTAGCACTTCAATTACTTCTACTTCCTCTATAGCCTGAGTCACATCCACAGGATGGAGCGCCTCCTCTTCGTTCTCTTCAACTTGAGCCGCCTCTGTGGATCCTTCTTCGAGTATTCCCTCTGGTTCTTCCGTTGCAACAGCATCCCCTGGCACTCCAATCACTTCTACTTCTTCTATAGACTGAGTCACATCTGGTGGATGAAGTACATCCACTTCATCCTCTTCGACTTGAGCTGTCTCTGTGGCTCCTTCTTCGGCTGTTTCCTCTATTTTATAACTATGTTCTTTCTCTCCCACTTCTATTTTTCCTGAACGATTCTCCATGCTCCCTACGATTTGCTGCTCTAGGCTCGACGGAATATACAATGAATACGAATTTAAAATAGCACTCAACGATCGTAGCAACGATGCTTTGTTATCTATAGAAATGTTCAAATCCTCTATAGTAACGGACAAAGCCGCGATAAATGAAGTCATCAGCTCCTTTATAAGCACTACTGATAGAGACTCCTTCTCGAATAACGTAATCAAATGATTCCCAATTATTCGAAGTCGTTCATTGTGAATGGGTAGGCTTCCCAATAAAATTATCTGCTTTAATATCCCGTATAGTACATCGCTAAACTGAATTCGCGTAATTACATTCGACTGAGTTATTGCTTCCTTTAAATAGACCGGTAAGTTATCTATGAGATGAATAAGTATTACTGGGTTGGTGATCGGAACGGATAATAAACGAAGTGAATTCTCTTGCACTTGCTTTACTTGAACTCTATCCAGCGCTTCATTTACGGCGGACAAAGCTTCTGTTGCTTCCTCTTCTACGCCGATTTGTGATGAAAGTTTTTTTATGACTTCAAAAAAATAAATCAGCTTCATTCGAATCTCCTCGAAATTCGATAAACTAGGAATTACAGCAATCTGCGTAGCCGCTTCTTTAGCTCTTCTCTTTTCACTTAGTGAAAAGGGCAGATTCTTGACTTGATTGTTTAATCTTTGAATCTGCAGCTTCAATAGAGTAAATCCTTCATTATCTTGAACAATAAAAGCCTGATGAATATATGTGCTCATTTGTCTTAGTAGCAATATGAAATGATCTGCATGGGATTTCTTTACTCGTAGCGGTACTGCGGCCGAGCTAATAAAACTTCGCTTTTTCTTACTACTACCTTTCCTTTTCTTCATCTTTTTTATCCTCCATTCCCCAATCTGCTCAAGCCCACACTAACAAAAAAGCAACCATCCCGGGATCTATGCAGGAAGATTGCAGTATGATCCTAAAGGATCTTTTTCATATGTTCGTCTGAAATACTATGTTCCTGAATTGAATCAACATTCGAAAGAGGATATCGGTGGTTAAATATAGCCTTTAAATAAATGACGAATACAATAAGCTATGCTCTATGGTCTTCCTTTATGAATTTATTCACAAAAAAAGAGGAAACCTCAAGTGAGGCTTCCTCTTTTCATTATTTTTGGGGTGATTTATTATTATTATCTTTCTGAGACTCGCGTTCCGAGCGAAGCTTTTCCAGAAAGATCTTATCTTTTTTTGAAAGTTCCAGATTTTCCAGCAGCTCCGGACGCCGTTCCCACGTTCGCTTAAGTGCCTGTTCTCTACGCCAAACCTCAATATTAGCGTGATGACCGCTTAGCAGTATATCCGGCACCTTCCAACCTCTGAACTCAGCTGGGCGGGTATAATGTGGATATTCAAGTAGTCCAGTACTGAATGAGTCTGTCACAGCAGACATCTCATTGCCTAGAACTCCTGGCAGAAGCCTTACAACAGAATCAATGATAACCATGGCAGGGAGCTCACCGCCTGTCAATACATAATCACCAATAGATAGCTCATCGGTTACCAGATGTTCACGAATACGTTCATCATATCCTTCATAATGGCCGCAAATAAACACCAAATGCTCCTCTTGTGCAAGCTCCTCCGCCTTTTTCTGCGTAAAGGTCTCACCCTGTGGACACATCAAAATAACACGAGCAGGCTTTCTCAGGTCATTAGGTACTGGAGAATCATCCACCATCGGTTCTGTGCCAGATTCGGAGCTCACTGGTGATAAGGATAGCAGATCCTCAACAGCTCCAAAGATCGCTTCAGGTTTAAGAACCATTCCGCCTCCGCCTCCGTATGGCGTGTCGTCTACCTGTGAGTGTTTGTTCCCTGAATAAGGGCGAAAATTCACTGCATTCAGGGACACAATACCTTTATCAGCTGCTTTGCCGAGAATGCTGGAATGGAATACTCCGTCAAACATTTCAGGAAACAGCGTCAACACATCAATCTTCATGTTATAACAGCCCTTCCATCAGATGAACCCGAACCAACTTAGCAGATTTATCGACGTCTAATACAACATCTGGAATAGATGGAAGCAAGATTTCATTACCTTTAGGCGTTTTTACTACCCATACATCATTTGCACCTGGTGTAAGGATCTCTGAGATTATGCCCAACTCTTCAGCAGGTTCATCATCCGTTACCACACGGCAGCCTATAATTTCATGAAAGTAGTATTCATTATCCGGAAGTTCCTCTTGAAGGTCCTCACTAATTTTGAGAAGACTCTCTTTGTATTTCTCAGCTTCATTAATTCCGCTAATTTCTGTGAATTTAATAATATACATATTTTTATGAAACCGGGATGTTTCCACGGTTACAGGGATCGGCTTTCCTCCTTTTGAAGGAACAATATACAAGGAACTCTTTTTGGCAAAACGCTGTTCCGCAAAATCCGTATGTGGAATCACCTTCACTTCACCGCGAATACCATGTGTATTCACGATTTTCCCTACGGTAAATAACTTTTCAGACATGGTCTTCCTCCTGCATCTCGTTATAAACTCATATCACATTGTTGACCACTAGTTTTCTTCAGCATGTACGAAAAAGGGTTAGGACATGCATCCTAACCCCCTTTCGTATATCTTTAAGAAAAATCCCTCAAGAAATGATATCCACGGTTACCCGTTTATCCATTTTAACCGCCGCCGATGTTACGACCGTGCGCAGTGATTTGGCAATACGCCCTTGCTTGCCTATGACCTTCCCAACATCGTCAGGATGCACGTACAGTTCATACACAATTAAGTGCTCCTTCTCAACTGTCTTCACGGTCACATCTTCTGGATGATCCACTAAAGCCTTAGCAATAACACGAACTAATTCTTCCATAGATGACCCTCGCGATCAGTCTTATTTCTGAAGCTTAGACTCATGGAACTTCTTCATAACGCCCGCTTTGCTCAGCAAGTTGCGAACAGTATCGGATGCTTGCGCACCGTTTTGAAGCCATTTAAGTGCTTTTTCTTCATCGATCTTAACTTCAGCCGGTTGAGCAACCGGGTTATAATAACCGATTTCCTCGATAAAACGGCCATCACGCGGGGAACGGGAATCAGAAACCACCACGCGGTAGAAAGGGGCTTTGTGAGCACCCATACGTTTCAGACGAATACGTACTGCCATTTGAAAATTCACCTCCTTCGAAAAATGTCCAACTTTTCCTATAATCTATCTTAACCTTAACGGAAAGGGAACTTCATACCTTTGCCAGCCAGACCCTTCAACTGCTTCATGGCCTTATTCTTGCCACCCTTAGGTCCCATCATGTCGGAGAACTGCTTCATCATCCGGCGCATTTCATCAAACTGCTTAATAAGGCGGTTTACTTCAGCAAGTGAAGTTCCACTACCCGCAGCAATCCGCTTACGGCGATTGTGATTGATAATGTCCGGTTGTTGTTTCTCCTCGGTAGTCATTGAATGAACGATAGCCTCGATTCGGCCCATCTGCTTCTCGTCTACCTTAAGATCTTTCGCTTGCTTCATCTTGCCCATACCAGGAATCATATCCATCAGCTGATCCAATGGTCCAAGCTTCTTCACTTGCTCCATTTGCTCCAGGAAATCTTCGAACGTAAATTCAGCATTCCGCATTTTACGTTCCATTTCCTTGGCTTTGTCCGCATCAATGTTCGATTGTGCTTTCTCAATCAAAGAAAGCATGTCTCCCATTCCAAGAATACGGGATGCCATCCGCTCAGGATGGAACGGCTCCAAAGCATCAATCTTCTCGCCCAGTGCTGCGAATTTGATCGGACAACCTGTGACGGCTTTGACGGACAGGGCAGCACCACCGCGGGTGTCTCCATCCAGCTTCGTCAGAACAACCCCTGTCAGTTCAAGCTGATTATTAAAGCTCTCTGCCACGTTGACAGCGTCTTGACCAGTCATTGCATCAACAACGAGAAGAACCTCATCGGGATTCACAACTTGATGAATCTGCTTTAGCTCTTCCATCAGCTCTTCGTCTACATGAAGACGTCCGGCCGTATCGATAATGACATAATCATGGCCATTATCTTTCGCATGCTGCAACCCCTGCTTTGCAATCTCCACTGGGCTAGTCTTGTCACCAAGCGAGAATACAGGAACTTTAATCTGCTCTCCCAAAACCTCCAGCTGTTTAATCGCAGCGGGGCGATAAATATCTCCAGCTACGAGTAGCGGCCGACTGTTCTGCTTCTGAAGAAGCTTGGCCAGCTTACCAGAAGTCGTTGTCTTACCCGCACCTTGCAGACCAGCCATCATAATAACAGTTGGCGGCTTCGTGCTCTTCGCAAGCTTGGATTGACTTCCGCCCATCAACTCAGTCAATTCCTTATTGACGATGTCGATGATAACCATACCTGGCGTGAAGCTATCCATAACTTCCTTACCAATAGCCTTTTCTTTAACTTTGGCTACAAACTCTTTTACTACTTTAAAGTTGACGTCGGCTTCAAGAAGCGCCAGACGAACCTCGCGCATGGCTTCAGTTACATCCTCTTCGGATACTTTCCCTTTACCACGAAGCTTGCTGAACACATTCTGCAACCTGCTGGTTAATCCTTCAAATGCCATATCCGCCACCTCCGTCCTACTAACTTAATCCCATACTATCAATTGATTTACCATATCGGTCATTATCTTCTTATCGTGATCATTCAGTGCGCTGTCACTTATCATATTACGTAGCTTTTCAAGCTCACGGAGTCGCTCCTCGTGCTTCTTCAGAAGACCGAGTTTCTCTTCATAAGTATCCAGTACCTGCTCTGCACGTTTAATGTGCTCATAAACAGCCTGACGACTGATTTCAAATTCACTCGCGATTTCACCTAAAGAGAAATCCTCGTGAAAATAGTGCTTTAAAAACGTCTGCTGCTTCTCTGTAAGCAGTTGTTCATAGAAATCGAACAGAAGATTAATACGGTTCGTCTTCTCGAGCCGGTTCTCCTGACTCATCTAAGGGCACCCCCTCGTCAAGGAAAAACACTTTACAGTTCACTCGACGAACATTATCATACAAAAAACAAAGAAGGATGTCAAGCTTTTCTCCTTGTCATCCTTCTCATTTTATTTACGAGCATAAATCAACTAGATCAACGAATTGGCAGTACGTAAAACAGCACAGCGAAAAAGTGCAAAACACTGCCTGCTAACACAAATAAATGCCAAATCGCGTGGTGAAATGGAAAACCTCTCCACACATAAAAAATGGTACCCAGTGTATAAAGAAGTCCGCCGCCAACCAATAAGTTTATGCCTTGTGGAGCTATGACTGCAGTTAGTGGGTTCCAAGCAATGACGATTAGCCAGCCCATCGCAACATAGAACACTGTGGACATAAACAGAAATTTTTTAACAAAAAAAGCTTTAAATACACAACCAAACAAAGCGATTCCCCAGATGACTCCGAACAAACTCCACCCTAAAGTTCCACGTATAGCTACGAGCAAAAATGGAGTATATGTCCCAGCAATAAATAAATAGATGGAGGAGTGATCAAGAAATTCGAAAACATCCTTGGCCTTCCCCTCTTTAAAGCTGTGAACAAGCGTGGAGTTCAAGTACAACAACAGCATTGTTGTTCCATAGATCGTAAAACTGACCACATGCCAGACCGTTCCTTCTAAACTAGAAAATACAATAAGCAATACGAGAGCAGCTACGCTAAGCGCAGCTCCAATACCATGAGTGATTGCGTTGGCTATTTCTTCCCTACGGGGATAAGTATGTGTATTCGCCATAACCAACTTCCTTTCGTTCTTAACTTTACATCTTATTATATGCTGTTATAACCTTCAAATCCAGCTCAACGCCCTGGGTAACTACAATATGAAAATAGTTAGCATGCTACTCATGGAAATAATCATAAATAGATAAAGGGTGTCACAATAGCATGAAACTGCTACTTGGACACCCTATAAATTCATTTACCCTTCATTCACTAAACTGATTCTTCAGTATTCTCTTCTTCCTTAATCAGGCCAGCAAATAAAGCATGTACAAACTGTTCGGAATCAAAGGTCTGTAAATCTTCCACCTTCTCACCTAGTCCAACGAGTTTTACTGGCAGGTTCAACTCTTGTCTGATCGCTACAACAATACCACCCTTAGCTGTACCATCCAGCTTAGTAAGCACAAGACCCGTAACACCGCTTTTTTCGCCAAACAACTTCGCCTGGCTCAGCGCATTTTGTCCTGTTGTAGCATCCAGCACCATCAATACCTCATGAGGAGCGCTTGGAATTTCACGTTGGATTACACGGAAAATCTTGTTAAGCTCTTCCATTAGATTGCTCTTATTCTGAAGTCGGCCCGCTGTGTCGCAAAGAAGTACATCAGCTTGACGCTGTTTAGCTGCTTGTACCGCATCAAACATCACTGCAGCTGGATCCGACCCAGATTGTTGCTTGATCACTTCAACTCCAACACGGTCTCCCCACACTTCCAATTGCTCGATAGCTCCGGCACGGAATGTATCACCAGCAGCCAAAAGAACTTTTTTACCTTCTTGCTTGAACCGATGAGCGAGTTTACCGATCGTTGTTGTTTTACCTACTCCATTAACGCCTACAAACAATATAACCGTAATTCCATCCGGATTCATGCGAAGCTCGTTGTTATTGTCGCCTTTGAGCAGACCCATCAGTTTCTCAGATAAAACCGGCTGGAGATCAGCTGCATCTTCGATGCGACGTTTCTTCACCTCAGCACGAAGCTCATCCATCAAATCCATGACCGTATTTACGCCAACATCGGCGCCAATCAGAATTTCTTCAAGCTCCTCATAAAATTCTTCGTCAATCTTTTTGCGGCGGATCACCAAATCCGAAACCTTTTCGACCAAACCTTTACGAGTCTTTTCTAATCCATCACGGAACTGCTTCGTTACGCTTTCTGTCTTGGTTGAAATACTCTCTTTAAGCTTCTTAAAAAAACTCATACGTTCCCTCCATAATGGTTGAATATATTTTAGGCGATGACCGCTTCCTCACTCTCAAGCTTGACGGAGACGAGCTTCGATACGCCGCCCTCTTCCATCGTTACACCGTACAATACGTCGGCTTCTTCCATCGTTCCCTTGCGGTGTGTAACAACGATAAATTGCGTCTGTTCTGAAAACTCGCGTAAATACTGCGCAAAACGGACCACATTCGCTTCGTCCAATGCAGCTTCTACTTCATCGAGCACACAGAATGGTACTGGCTTAACTTGCAAAATTGCGAATAATAGAGCCATTGCTGTGAGTGCCCGCTCGCCACCAGAGAGCAATTGCAGGTTCTGCAGCTTCTTACCAGGTGGCTGAGCTACTATATCTATTCCTGTCTCAAGAAGACGTTCAGGATCAATGAGAATCAGATCAGCCCTTCCGCCACCGAACAACTTTGTAAACACGGTACCGAACTCTCTACGAATCGCGTCAAAAGTCGTTTTAAAGCGTTTGGACATCTCGTCATCCATCTCTTTAATGACCTGATACAGTGTTGTTTTAGCTTCTACCAAATCAGCTTTCTGCTCACTGAGGAATTCATACCGCTCATTAACTCGCTGGTATTCCTCAATAGCTCCGAGATTGACTTCTCCCAGTGCAGATATGCCGCGCTTTAGTTCACGCACTTCATCTTGTACTGCTGGCACATCCTCGGGTATAGGATAGCGGTGCTTCGCGAGCTCATAGCTCAGCTCATAATCCTCGCTCAATTTCTTGAGGATATTCTCCAGTTCCACATCCAGACGATTTACGCCGATTTCAGTTTGGCGAAGCTGTTCCTCAACAGATCTTAGCTGTATCCGCTGTTCTTTAGTCTCGCTTTCCTCCAGCTCTAGTTTCTTGCTTAATTGAGTGCGAGTTGCACGTTTAAACTCTAACTGTTTGGAAGCCTCGTCTTTTTTCAGTTTAAAGTGGTTCAGATCTTCGATCTGTTTAACACTCTCAGTAGCATTCTGTTCTAGCTCTGCCAGAACGGAAGCAAGCATCGTCCGATTCTGCTTCTGCTCTTTCTCATGATTGTTCACATCAGACTGCATTCGTTTGAGCTGTTCCTCAAGTGAGAATGTTTCCTGATCCAGTTTCCCCTCTCGAACTTTAAGAGTAGTCAACTGTGTCTGAAGTTCATCCTTAGCAGATTCATTCGCTTTACGCGCGAACTCTGCAGCTTGTATGGCCTGATGAGTCGCTTTCTCCTCATCCTCAAGTTCTGACAGAAGTTTTTCCGCGCGAGCACGGCTTTCTAGGATTTCTTTAGCCTCCTGCTCATGATTCGTCTTTTCCTGACCAGCAAGCTCAGCCTGCTCCAGCACATGACGAAGCTCATGCTCCAGCTGCTTCCGATCGCTAGATGCTTGCTGCTCTTCAATTCGCTTATCATCACCGGACTTACGGAGTTTATCCAGCTTGTCTTGTGATGCAACGATTTGCCCCTTGACTTGTTCAATGCCCTTCTGGAGCTTATCAATTTGCTTCTCCGTTTCAGTAATTTCCTGATCCAGTTGATCCAGCTGGCGCTTCCGTCCGAGCAGATTGTTACTCTTCTTGTGATGACTACCACCGGTCATAGAACCACCGGCGTTCACGACATCGCCTTCCAGCGTTACGACACGATAGCGGTACTGAAAGCGCGCAGCAATTTTATTGGCCTGCTCAAGCGTCTCAGCAATGACTACATTGCCAAGCAGGCTACCAACAATATTGCTATATTTCTGATCGTATTGAACCAGCTCAGAACCAAAGCCTACGAATCCAGCTTCTCCTTCTGCCATAGAGCGGTCCGAAGAAGAGACATGGCGCGGACGAATAACATCCAGAGGTAGGAACGTAGCTCTTCCGAGTTGACGTTGTTTCAGAAACGTAATGGCTTGGCGTGATACAGCTTCATTGTCCATGACAATATGCTGTACGGATGCGCCGAGTGCAGTTTCCATTGCTAACTCCAGCTTCTCCGGTACACGTATCAGTTCTGCGACAGCACCATGAACCCCATGTAGAACAGATTTACGGGACGCTTTAAGTACTTCCTTAACACCCAGCATAAACCCGTCAAAATCATCCTGCATTTCTTTCATCGTATCACGGCGGGAAATTTGTGCTTCTCGCTTCTGTTCCCATTTACGAAGTGCGCTCTGACTCTCATCGATCAGCTTTAGCAGTGACTGATAACGCTCGCTCTCCGTAATATACCCGCTGCGTAGATCCGCAATTTCTTTACCAAGCTTTTCGATAGTGCGATCAATCTGTTCTTTGCGGCTCAGAAGCTCTTGCTTCTGTCCTTCCCATTTCCCGGTTTCCTCCTGCGCACGGTTCATCCGGCGTCCCAGAGCCTCGGTCTGCTGGTCTGCATAACGGATTTCATTACGAGCCTGGGCCATCTTATTCATAAGTTCCAATAGATTGCCCTTCAGACTCTCTTCCTGCTGCTGACTAATCCCTCCGGTCACCCCAACAAGCTTGGCTTCCTCGGCTGAGAGTTGATCTCTCAATTCAGACAGCTCTTTCTGCAAGGAAGTTAACTTTTCCTTCATAAGGACAAGTTCTTCCTGTCTCTCAGCCAGTCTGCTTCCGCCAGAATTCACACTCGTTTCAAGTTGCTCGCGAGTTCTTTCCAAATTACGACGACGTTCTTTTAGTACCTCACCGTAACCCTCATTCTTCTCAAAAGATTCGCTGTACTGAAGCAATTCGTTCTGAATTTTTTCTACTTCCTCCTCCAGTTGGCGAAGGGCTGAACGGTCACTTTCAAGTTTTGCATCATGAGCAGACACAACAGTGGATAGCGCAAGCTGATCCTCATTCAACTGCTCCAGCCTGGCATTTGCTTCACTCCATGCTCCATGAATCTGTTCAATCTGATACACATATAGCGAGATTTCCTTACGCTTCAGTTGCTCTCTCAGTTCTTTATATCGGATTGCCTTCTCAGATTGATCCTTTAATGGACCAATCTGGTCCTCAAGTTCAGTCACAAGGTCGTGAATACGAAGTAAATTTTGTTCTGTCTCATCGAGTCGGCGCACTGATTCTCGCTTCCTCGATTTGTATTTTACGATACCTGATGCTTCTTCAAAAATACCTCTTCGATCCTCGGAACGAGTACTTAGAATTTCTTCGATTCGTCCTTGTCCAATGATAGAATATGCTTCCTTACCGATACCGGTATCCATAAACAATTCAGTTATATCCTTCAGTCTGCATGACTGTTTATTTATCAAATATTCACTGTCACCGTTTCGATGTACTCGACGTGTAACAGTCACTTCATTAAAATCCAGCGGAAGCACATGATCTTCATTATCGAGCGTTAAGGACACTTCGCCATAGTTAACAGCTTTACGAGCGTCACTTCCGGCAAAGATAATATCCTCCATCTTACCGCCACGGAGCGACTTCGCACTTTGTTCACCCAAAACCCAGCGAATCCCATCAGATATGTTGCTTTTACCACTTCCGTTTGGTCCGACAACTGCCGTAATGCCCTTTACAAATTCCATTTCCGTCTTGTCGGCAAACGATTTGAAACCCGCTAGTTCTATCCGTTTCAAAAACATATATTTCAGATCACCTCTTCCGTTATTGTACCATATCGAATTATCCCTAGCTGTTGTTAAATCCGACTTCTAAGAAGATATCCTAATTCATTTCAAAAAACGATACCGCCTGTAATAAATGGACAACGAAAAAGAGCAAAAAACAGTCGTGACCCCTTGGTTTCCGGTTGTCCCCTTGACTGATCTTTGCTCTTTGTTTGTCCTCACTTCGGCGAAGCTTAGGCGTTTGTACGTTTCAGCTGTTTCAAGGCTAGCGCCGCTGCCTGCTGCTCAGCTTCTTTCTTGGATCGGCCACTGCCGCGCCCAAGGCACTCGCTTCCCATAAATACCTCAGAGACAAACTCACGTTCATGCGCAGGTCCCCGCTCTTCAACGATACGATATTCCAGCGTACCCATACCGTGATGCTGTGTCAGTTCTTGAAGCTCGGTCTTATAGTCGCTCATTTGAGGCCGGCCGTTCACAGTGACGGATTGAAACACATGGTCACTTAGAAAAGAACGAACTGCCTCTAACCCTTGGTCAAGATAGAGCGCTCCCACAAAAGATTCGAACACGTCGGCAAGAAGAGCCGGGCGGGTTCGTCCGCCCGTCATTTCTTCTCCCTTGCCTAAGAGCACATAACGGCCAAAATCCAAACGTTCTGCAAATTTGACCAGCGAGGGCTCGCATACAATAGCGGCCCGGAGTTTTGTCAGTTCCCCTTCTGGACGATCCGGGTATAGGTTATACAAAAACTCACTAACAGTAAGCTCAAGTACAGCATCACCTAGAAATTCCAGACGCTCGTTATCCTGACTCTGGCTAAAACGATGTTCGTTGACATATGAAGCGTGGGTAAAGGCCTGCTTCAGCAGCATTCCGTTACGAAACTGGATATGAAGTTTATGCTGTAACTGCTTCAGATCTCCACTCAACACACTGTCCCCTTACTCGGCGAATTTTTTCAGGATTATGGTGGCGTTATGGCCGCCAAACCCAAACGAATTGGACATTACAACGTTCAATTCGGCTTTTCTTGGTTGATTCGGAACATAGTCAAGATCACATTCAGGATCTTGATCCTCAAGATTGATTGTCGGTGCAATCGTCTGGTGTTGCAGACTCAAAGCGCAAATAACTGCTTCAACACCGCCTGCAGCGCCTAACAAATGGCCTGTCATTGATTTAGTAGAGCTTACAGCGACATCATAAGCATGGTCGCCTAAAGCCATCTTAACAGCCTTGGTCTCCGAACGATCACCTACTGGTGTGGATGTTCCGTGAGCATTGATATAGTCGATATCTTCAGGACTAATCCCTGCATCACGTATAGCCATCTTCATACAACGTGCAGCACCGTCAGGATCAGGTTCTGTCATGTGGTGAGCATCAGCACTTAATCCATAACCGATAACCTCGGCATAAATTTTCGCACCGCGCTTTTGAGCATGTTCCAAGGATTCCAAAATCAGAATACCTGCACCCTCACCCATGACGAATCCGTCGCGTCCAGTATCAAAAGGACGGCTCGCCTTTTCAGGTTCATCATTCCGGGTCGACATCGCGCGCATCGCGCAGAACCCAGCCATCCCTGTTGGGCGAATCGTAGCTTCCGCACCACCGCATACCATGACATCAGCATCTCCGCGTTGAATCAAGCGGAAGGAATCACCAATCGAGTGGCTACCGGTTGCACAAGCTGTTACCTGCGTCGTATTCGGTCCTTTAGCTCCAAGATTGATGGACATTTGGCCAGAAGCCATATTCGCGATCATCATTGGAATAAAAAACGGACTTACACGTTTAGGACCTTTTTCAAGCAGCACATTATGCTGATCCTCCCATGTTCCGAGACCACCAATACCAGACCCGATGGATACACCAACGCGTTCTGCATCAGCATTCTCACCAATCTTGATTCCGCTGTCTTCGAGTGCTTTCGTACCCGCAGCTACCGCAAATTGAACGAAACGGTCCATCTTGCGCGCTTCCTTACGATCCATATAATCCTCTGGATTAAAATCCTTTATGGATGCAGCAATTTGTGTTGGGTAGTCGCTGACATCGAAAGCTTCAACATTGGACACTCCAGATTTACCAGTCATCAGACTGTTCCAAAACGTATCAATGTCCTTACCTATCGAGGTCATAACCCCCATACCAGTAACAACTACTCTTTGCTTCAAACAAACTCACCTCTATATGGACTGCCCTCACTTACCTACAATCTCGCAGGAAGCTTGGCGCAGCAATAATCTATCAATATTATCTTGACGTATGACCAGCTTTAGAAATGTGGAGAAGTCCCGCCTTACAACAAGAACGGGACTCAACTTCATGACTTAGGTATGAGATTGTATGTACTTAACAACTTCACCTACGGTCGTAATTTTCTCCGCATCTTCATCAGAGATCTCCATATCAAACTCATCTTCCAACTCCATCACCAATTCAACTACATCGAGAGAATCAGCTCCAAGGTCATCTTTGAAAGATGCTTCTAGTGTTACGTCGGCTTCGTCAGCACCCAGGCGGTCGACGACGATGCGTTTAACGCGTTCCAATACATCGGACATCCGGCTCACCTCCTCTTGGTAATTATACGAGATATAATTTCAAATTGCCATAGAAGGCACTTGAAAACGTTTTGTAGTGCAGACTCATAATAACAGCGTTATTCTTACATGTACATACCACCATCTACATGGAGGGTCTGCCCTGTCATGTAACCCGCTGCGGAAGAGGCCAAGAAAGTAACGACATCTGCGATTTCTTCCGGCTTTCCTAGACGTGCAAGCGGAATATCTCCCGCCAGCTTCTCACGAATATCTTCCGGCAGCTCTCGTGTCATATCTGTATCAATAAATCCAGGCGCAACAGCATTCACAGTAATTCCACGAGAAGCCAGTTCACGGGCTGCCGATTTGGTCAGACCGATCACACCAGCTTTTGCCGCAACATAGTTCGCTTGCCCAGGATTACCCAGAGCTCCTACAACCGATGAAATATTAATGATGCGCCCATAACGCTGTTTCATCATTGGACGAGTCACTGCTTTGAGACAATTAAAGACGCCCTTCAGATTCGTTTCAATCACTTGATCGAACTCCTCTTCCTTCATCCGCATGATTAAATTATCTCTTGTAATCCCAGCATTATTCACCAAAATATCAATTCTGCCCCATTTGTCAAGCACTTGCTTAACGAGTGCTTCTGCTTCTGCGCTAACTCCAACGTTGGCTTTTAACGCAATAGCTTCTACACCCTTGGCGCGAATTTCGGATACAACTTCTTCTGCAGCCTTTTCATTACCGGAAAAGTTCACTGCGACATTTGCCCCCATGTCGGCTAATGCAAGCGCAATACTGCGCCCAATACCGCGGGACGCACCTGTAACGAGTGCTGCCTGCCCTTTTAATGCTTCAATCATGAATGTACCTCCTTTCCCCGAGTCTACCCTAAAAATGCTGCTTTCAACTCTCATGATCGTTTAAAAGCTATAAAGCAGCTTCTGCTACATTATCTTATGTCCAGAAATCAGAGTGTTTCCAACTCATTAATACTAGTTATACTATTGATATTAATCAGCTTCACGCTTTTATCAATTTTTTTAATTAATCCGGTTAACACACTTCCTGGTCCAATCTCCACAAAGGTATCAACCCCTTGGCTGATCATCCACTCTACACTATCGTGCCACAATACCGGAGAATACACTTGCTCCACCAGCAATGAACGGATCTCTTCAGGATCACTGACTGGAAGAGCAGTAACGTTAGCGACTACAGGCACAGCCGGCGCTGATAATGTTGCATTCGCAAGCTTAGTCGCAAGACGGTCAGCTGCCTCTCTCATCAGAGAGGAGTGAAATGGACCACTAACTTCCAGTGGGATAGCCCGTTTTCCGCCTATTTCCTTCACGCGTCCGGAGACCGCTGCAACACCTTCTGCTGAACCCGAGATAACAATTTGTCCGGGACAGTTGATGTTCGCAAGCTCAACAGGATTACCTTCTTCAGACACACTGAGACACAAATTATTCAGAGCTTCACGGTCTGCTCCTAGCACAGCAGCCATAGCTCCTTGACCACCAGGAACAGCTTGTTCCATATACTCACCACGTGCTCGTACAATCCCCACAGCTTCCTCAAGCGTTAGTACACCTGAAGCTACAAGTGCACTATACTCACCAAGACTGTGTCCAGCTACATAATCAGGGGTGATGCCTTTCTCACGAAAAGCCTCTAAATAAGCCACACTGGCAGCAAGAAGTGCTGGTTGTGTGTTATACGTTTGTTTCAGTTCCTGATCAGGACCATCGAATATAATTGAACTCAGAGAAAATCCAAGTGCTTTATCAGCGGATTCTATCACCTGCCTTGAAGCAGGAATTCCATCAAAAACATCTTTGGCCATTCCTACGGATTGGGCACCCTGCCCTGGAAATATAAATGCTATCTTACCCAAATATATCGTTCCTCTCAGCTAGATTTCAAATCCATTACCATTTGAGAACAGATGCGCCCCATGTCAAACCGCCGCCAAATCCAACCATAACAACGGTATCGCCTTCTTTAACACGACCATCTTCCACTGCCTCGACCAGAGCTAATGGAACAGAAGCTGCCGATGTATTAGCGTACTTATCAACATTGACAACAACTCTCTCAGCTGGAAGATTTAAACGTTCCATTGCTGATTGAATAATACGGACGTTCGCCTGATGAGGGATAAAGATATCAATATCTTCTTTCGTAATACCTGCTTTGGATAATACCGTTTCCGTCGCAGAGCTCATAACTCGAACCGCAAATTTAAACACTTCGCGTCCATTCATATAGATAAAGTGCTTCTTCGCTTCCAGCGTTTCGTTAGAGGCCGGCAAACGCGATCCACCCGCTTCGAGATACAAATGAGCGCCACCAGCGCCTTCTGCTCCAAGGTCAAAGGCTTGGAACCCTCTTCCTTCTGGCACTTCCCCAAGCACCACCGCGCCTGCACCGTCCCCGAACAAGACGCATGTATTTCGATCCGAATAATCCGTAATTCTTGACAGGCAGTCTGCACCGATTACGAGCGCATTGTTATACATTCCTGTCTGCAAGAAATTGGTTGCTGTTGCTAACCCGTAGACAAATCCAGAGCATGCTGCTGACAAATCAAAAGCCGCTGCCTTCTTCGCACCGAGACGATCTTGCAATAGACAAGCCGTGGAAGGAAAGGACATGTCTGGCGTTATAGTAGCCACAATAATAAGATCCAGATCCATCGCCGACATGCCGGCAGAATCCAGTGCTTTTATGGCAGCTTCGTAGGCCAGATCCGATGTCGCTTGTTCCGCTGAAGCAATATGTCGTTCCTTGATGCCTGTACGGGATACAATCCATTCATCGCTTGTTTCTACTATTTTCTCCAAATCGCTGTTTGTCAAAATTTTCTCAGGGACATATTTACCTGTCCCGATTATTCCAACCGGTCGCAAATTATTGTTCATGTCCTCACTCATTTCCCACTGATTTCACTTGATATGCTTTCAACCAACTGATTTTGCATAGCGATTCGAGCTTGACGAACCGCATTTTTGATCGCATTGCCGTCAGATGATCCATGGCTCTTGAGCACCAAACCGCTCAATCCAAGGAGAGGTGCCCCTCCATGTTCTTTGTAATCCATAACAGATTTCAAATTTCTTAACTGTGGCATCATCATTGCCGCTGCCAGTTTCGTCTTCAAAGATTGCCCAAACTGTTCTTTCAGCAGTGAAAATAGCGCCCCAGCTGTTCCTTCGATCGACTTCAACAAGATATTCCCGGCGAAGCCGTCGCATACCAGAACATCACATACGCCGTTCATAACATCACGTGCCTCCACATTGCCAACAAAGTGAATTGGCAACTGTTCTAGCAGAGGATACGCATGTTTTGTTAATTCATTTCCCTTACCAGGCTCAGTTCCGACATTCAGCAGACCTACTCGAGGCTTAGCGATGCCGTGAACCTTCTCACGGTACAGGCTTCCCATCAGTGCAAACTGCTGAAGATGCTCTGGCTTGGAGTCCATATTTGCGCCCAAATCGAGCGCAAGCATGCCTTTACCGTCCAGTGTAGGAATCATTGGGGCAAGCGCAGGGCGTTCAATACCTTGCATCCTGCCAACTACCAGTAGCCCTGTAGTCATCAATGCACCTGTGTTGCCAGCCGATATCATCGCGTCCGCTTCACCCTCACGGATCATTTTCCCCGCTACGACCATCGAAGCGTCCTTTTTGCGGCGCACTGCTTTTACAGGTTCATCCTCAGCTTCAATGATCTCACTCGCGTGGCGCACAATCAGATTAGAGGGCGATTCCTTGAGAAGCGGCTCGATCTGTGCTTTGTCACCGACAAGAATGATCTCTGTGTCTTTCCACTCCTGGGCCGCAGCTATCGCTCCCTCTATATTGCTCTTAGGAGCGTTGTCCCCACCCATGGCGTCTATAGCAATTCTCATGTTGAATCCTCCTTAACTCCAGCTCGGTTACTCTCCTGTAGATCGGTATACGACAAAGTTTCCTTGAAACACCATTTCGTCACCAACATAAGTGAATACTTCAACTTTAGCTTTGCCCTTTTGACCTGCATTTGAACGCACATATGCTTTTGCAATACACTTCTCTCCGAGACGAACCTGCCTCAGAAATCGGATATCCGCTGAGGAAGTCAGAGCAATTTCATCATTAATAACTGCAACAGCCAAAGAGTTTGCCTGGGCAAAAACATAATGTCCTCTCGCAATCAACGTCTTGCTAAACACATGCTCATCCCGAATCTCAAAAATCGATATACCACTCTTGTCCAGTTGTAAATCGACTACATCACCGACCACTTCATCCAGTGACAATGAACGGACCTGATCGTACGAATGCTCCGCCATTTGTTTCATCCGTTCACGCAGTTCGGGGATTCCTAGTTCCATCCGATCAAGGCGAATAGTCTGTATGCTCACTTTGAGTTGCCGAGTCAACTCTCGGTCCGTGACAAAAGGGTTATCATCAATCAGTTGGATCAGCCGCTGGTGCCGGTCTTTTTTTGATAGACGTTCGATGACAGCGCAACTCCTTCTGCCTTAAATGGCGCGATTCTATTAATTTATGTAAAGTTTAAACCTAATATTAGAACCAGGTACTAACCTGTAGTATAAATCATGTGACTGCAAAAAGAAAGAGGATTTCAGCCTAGCATTCTTCAAAATCAAATGACTAACTTTCAGCCAACCAATATATTGAATAAAATCATACTTATCAATCAATATGTCGTACTATTGAGCGATTCATATCCGCCTTTATCAATAGATGGAAACAAAAAAAATAGCACCTCACCAAAGATGAAGTACTACTTATTAAAAACTATTGCTTGATAATCTCTCTTGCTTTGTACGTTCCGCACACTTTGCATACGCGGTGAGCAAGTTTCAATTCTCCGCACTGTTCGCATTTCACCATGCCTGGCACAGCCAATTTAAAGTGAGTACGACGCTTGTCACGACGTGTTTTGGACGTTCTACGTTGAGGTACTGCCATGTTCCCACCTCCTTATCAGTTAACCCGTTTTCACGGGAATGTCTTCCATCATCATTTAAAAAAGTCCTTCAGCCCAGCTAACCTCGGGTCAATCACTTCCGTGTCGCAATTGCAGGAGCCTTCGTTGAGGTCTTTACCACAGTTTGGGCAAAGTCCTTTACAATCCTCACTGCAAACCGGGGCCAGCGGTAAATAGAGTACAAATGCTTCTTCTACATACTCAGCAAGATCCACACTCTCGCCCTTTACGTATGTAATTTCATCACTTTCATCCTGAACATTGTCAGGATCCTCTACCGGCTGGAATACTTCATGAAAAGGGATGTCCAGTAGTTCAGTAACCGGCTTAAGACAACGTGAGCATGTAATCTCAAGTTGACCTTTTAACCGACCATGAACATCTACCGAGCCAGTGACGGATGGTGTCACCGTTAAATCCACTTCAAGCGGACTTACAGAGACAATTTCCTTCCGACCTTTTACTGCTTGACTAACATCCACGGTTTGATGGAACTGTAACGGTTGATCGCTGGTTGTCAATTTTCGAAATTGAATAATCATATCCATCACTCCAAGCAAACAAAGATTATTATACCGATTTGCAAAGTCTTTTGTCAACAGCATATCCTTCAATTTTCTAAGCTGGACTTGTTATAGTATAGCACCCTAATCGAGCTCCACTTCAATTATTCTTGCAGAACAGGCACCGAATTATGATATATTTTTAACAAGGAGTTGGTTTTGTGAAAACAGTCGGAATCATCGTGGAATATAATCCCCTGCATAACGGCCATGTGCTTCATTATACACGATCCAAAGAAATAACAAACGCTGAAGCCGTTGTAGCTGTCATGAGTGGCCCATTCCTGCAGCGCGGAGAGCCAGCATTGGTTAGTAAACGCGCTCGAACAGAAATGGCCCTGCACATGGGGGTCGACCTCGTGATCGAGCTCCCAGCAGTCTACGCTGTTCAACCGGCAGAATGGTTTGCATACGGGGCAGTATCCCTTCTGCATGGAACAGGTATTGTAGACTGTCTTTCCTTTGGCTCCGAGACTGGATCGCTGCAGGATATCATTCCGCTTGCTGAAAGCCTAGCAGTAGAAAGTGGAGAACTACAGGATGAAATTTCAAGGCAAATGTCTTCCGGGAGTAATTTCCCCACTGCTTATGCCACCGCAGCAGCTGCTATAACAGGTGCCTCTGAAGCATCTACACACCAATTAGCACAGCTCTTATCTCAGCCCAATAACTCACTGGGCCTTCATTACCTAATCGCGCTTAGACGACTTCAGAGCAATATCGTTCCTTATACAATTCCAAGAGAGAGTGCGAACTATCACGATGAAGTACCATCTAATGAGTTCATTGCCAGTGCGACTTCTATTCGCAAGCTCATTTTTGAAAACGGGTTAGACTCAGTCTCTTCGTTTATCCCTAAATACACGTTGGATATTCTTCATAGAGAATTCGCGGAAGGGCTTGGACCCATGGACTGGGAAAAATTTCGGCAGCCATTGTTTCACACGCTTCTATCTCATGATAAGACTGAGCTGGAATCATTTCATGAGGTCACTGAAGGACTTGAACACCGGATCTTGCGACTTCTACCCCAGTTAGACAAGCCTACCGTTGAAGCTTTGCTCAGCGCGCTAAAGACCAAACGATATACTCGGACCAAGCTTCAACGCATGCTGCTCCATATTTTGCTAAACCATAAGAAAACTGAAATGAACCGTACCATGCTCTCTCAGGGCCCAGGCTATATCCGTGTACTCGGATTCAGTGATAAGGGCAGAATATTGCTTAAACAAATGAAAAAGACGGCCTCAATACCTGTTGTAATGAGACCGTCCGCATACTCACACCCATACCTGACAAAAGATCTTAAAGCAGCAGCCATCTACGCCAGCGCATGCCCGAATCCTGCCGTGGCTGCTATGTTTAGTGACTACCTTATGCCCCCCGTCAGCCTTTAGGAGTTAGACCATTCATATAGTCGATCGCATCCTGTAATTTGTCTACCGGGATTAGTTTCATTTCGGTGCCGATGCGATCGGCTTTCGCTTTGGCTTCATCATAATTCTTACGCGGAACGAAGAATAACTCCGCCCCTTCCCTGTCGGCAGCTACGATCTTGTGCTTCACTCCGCCAATCGGACCTACCGTACCTTCTTTACTGATCGTCCCAGTTCCAGCGACGCGATAACCCTTACTTAAATCTCCTGGAGTAAGCTGATTGTAAATCTCCATCGTAAACATCAATCCCGCTGAAGGACCTCCAATTTTAGTATCAGCGAATGTTACACGGTCATCTGGATTATCTGGTTCGACCTTCTGCATCGTAGCGATTATCACGCCTAAGCCAGGCCTTTCAGATTCGGTTTTATCATCCTTTATTGGAACCAACGGCACCTTCACTGTAACAGGATTACCTCCTCGCTCCAACTTGACTTCCACAATATCTCCGACTTCCTTAGAAGCAATAAATTCTGTCAGCTTAGCATGATCCGAAACGGGCTCCCCATCTACAGACAACAACTTATCCCCAGGATGGAAAGACTCTTTATTCGCCGAATCCTTTGGTACAGACATAATGAACATATATGCCGGGATTATACGATAATCAACATCAGCTGCAGTATACGCTGCCTCCATTGCCGAAGACTGCGAGGAATTCATGTAATAAACCTGAGTAGCCGCATACTCCTCTTTACTTTGGTCCCCAAGCTTCTCCTCTTTCTGTACCACTTCAGCATTTGAATTAAATGCTGACATCACCAATAGTGCCATATTGGCATAACTAGCTGACACCGTTGTTAACATAAATGTCCCTTCTTCTGCAGGGTCACCTTTTTCCACAGATATCATGGGCTTCACTTCCTCGGCACTACCTGGCTGATATATCATGTATGGAGTAGGCATGTATACCACTACATATAACAATATTCCAATAAGCAAAAGATATAAAAGTACTCGTAATCCACTTGGTTTAACGGATCTTCTCATGATTTTCCCTTCCCTCTGGAATGTCTCTTGCCATTACTGTAATGCCACCTGGTCTGACAGTTGTCTCCTCTGCATAAAGTGGTACTAGCCATGTTTACGCGGAGAGGAGAATCCTTATGAATATAGGTAATACCATCAAACGTTCTTCCAGCCCCTGGTTCACCATTCTTCTAGGAGCTGCTTCTCTTCTAATAGTAGCAGCTGTCGTCAGTTCACCTGAATCAGCTCTTCAAGCCTCACTTCAGGCGATGAAGCTTTGGTGGAATATCGTCTTCCCGGCTCTTCTCCCTTTTCTTGTGCTGGTTGAGATTATTAACGCCTACGGCTGGTCTCATGGTGTTGGCGTTCTGCTGGAACCGATAATGCGAAGAATATTCAAACTGCCCGGTAAAGGAGGTTCCGTGCTAATTACGGGGATGTTAGCAGGTTTTCCTGCAGGAGCTCAGGTGTCCTCCGAGATGGTAAAACAAGGTGATCTAACTCCCACAGAAGCCGGTAGACTTGCAGCCATGTCTCATTTCTGCAACCCAATGACCATCCTGATCGTCATCGGAACCGGACTGCTCCATCAACCTGCAACAGGATATTTCCTACTCGCCATCCATTGGATCTCAGGCATTCTTGCAGCGTGGACTTACTCCCTAAGACGTCCAAATGCGAAGCCTGAGCAACCTGGCAGTGAAAATCTCAGTCGTTCTAGAACAACAAAAGAACAGAATAAAAAAGAGTCACTGCTGCTTCAGGCGATTAAAGCTACTACAGAAGCTCGAACACGCGATGGCCGAAGCTTTGGCAAGTTGCTCGGTGAATCGGTTACCCGCTCAGTTCAAACGCTTATGATGACCGGTGGTTATATTATAATCTTTGCTGTCATCGTGACCCTGTTATCACAACATCTATTATCAGGCGTTCCCTCATTCCTTGCAGCGGGCTTACTGGAATTTCATCTTGGCGCTCTAGCCATCAGCGAAGGCGCATTCCCTTCGTCTACAATTCAGTTAGCAATTCTCTCAGGCATGCTGGCCTGGAGCGGCATAAGCGCCCATCTTCAAAGCTTGTCAGGATTAAAATCAAGCATAAGCACAAAATGGTCCATGTTCGCATTAAAACGTCTTGTTCATACAGTTTATGCTTGCTGTCTTACACTTATTTTCTGGAAGCCAGTCAATGATATCACTACATCTGTGCTTCCTGCCTTCGGCGCCGTTCCTCAGGAGACATTGCGAAATGAACAACATTTCAATCTGTGGAGTGGTTTCCACACCCTAATCCAATGGCAGATCGTTACATGCATCGTTCTAATTGGAATATTTACGATGATCTCCCGGATTATTGACCGGCGTTGAACTTTTTGCGAAGAGCGGCATCAACCTCTGGACTAACTAAATCTGTGGTGTCGCCATTAAAATGCGCGATCTCTTTTACAAGGCTGGAGCTAAGATAGGAATATTTGGGGTTCGTCATCATGAATATCGTTTCCGCATCTGGGTTCAGTTTATGATTCGTCGAAGCCATTGTCAGCTCATATTCAAAATCAGTAACAGACCGGATACCGCGCACAATCACTTGTGCGTTTTTTTGACGAACGTAGTTAGCCAATAAATCCCGGAATCCGTCCACTTCTACATTAGGTAAATGCGACGTAACTTTTCTAAGCAGGTCTTTTCGCTCTTCTAATGTAAAGAGAGGGTTCTTACTCAGGTTATTAAGAACAGCTACGATCAACAGGTCAAACTGTTTAGCAGCCCTTGTGATAATGTCCATATGACCCATCGTTACCGGGTCGAAGCTGCCAGGATATACGGCTACGCGATATGTACTTTTCTGTTCATTTCTCATTGATGATGTCCTCCTCGCCGGGCTCGTCCGACTTTTCTTCCGCTGGATTATACTCATATATGGATACGGCAGTCTCACCGTATTTGGCTGTACGCAAATGATCAAAGCCACTAATTTCTTCCGGATATGAGTAGCTGGACTCATATTCCAGCACTAATAAGGCTCCTGCATTTAGCAGCCCCCGCGTTGCCATCTCCGTCATTAGCGCGTCACCATTTTTCATACGGTAAGGGGGATCCAAAAACACGAGGTCAAAGATAGACTTCCTCTTTTCCAGCGCTTTTATCGCTCTTCCCGCGTCATTACGATATATTTCAGCATTGGACTCAAAGCCCGTCGATTTCAGATTCGTCTTGACGGTCTCGATGCTTTTCGATTCCATATCAATAAATACGGCCCGTTCCATTCCTCGGCTTAGCGCCTCAATTCCTAGTCCTCCGGTTCCGGCGAACAAATCCAGGACAGCTCCTCCATCAAAATATGGACCAATCATACTGAAAATTGCTTCTTTCACTTTATCCGTCGTCGGACGGGTGCCCATTCCAGGCACGCTTTTTAGTGGCCGGCCCTTGGCACTTCCCGCTACTACTCTCACTACAACTATCACCCGTTCTATGTCTGAATATGAAATGCCGAAGCCAAGTACCACTGTATTGTTCTTCTCAAAAAACGACAGTGCTTCTAAATGGACAGCATTTTATGAGGTTATCGTAACACAATCACACCGTATATGAAAAATGATTCATACCTCATCCATGTTTTTTCAGAGAACAGGTATAATTCAGCTTCTAGCGGGCATCCTTGAACTATCGACATCAATGTATGTCGTAGACAACCGCGGAGAAGACTTACGTTTCCCCATAAGCTCTTCGTCCGGTTTCTCCTCTCCCATGAGGGCGCTCTGCAAAGGGCGCCCGAATTTTTTTGCTGTAAAAAGATCACAGCAAGGGTATCCCAAGGCCAATTGATCGACCTAACGGGACACCCCCACAGTGATTATCTATTGTTCAATAATACGGTTAGCAATATCTTTAAGGATCACAGGATTAGATGAATGTGCTTGTTATGATAACCAACAATATGAACAATACCAGGATCGCGCCTACCGAAGAACCCATTCCATAACCACCGTATCCACCATAGCCTCCGCTCACATTAATCCCTCCTTGTCGAATATATAACACATGTTATGCCTAAGCGCTGAAAACGAACTAGGCAATCGCCTTTTGTCCTGAGGATTGAGTCATTCGCCTATCAGAACTTGGATAAAGCTCCCCTTCGATCCTTGAACCAGCTCATTAAAAAAAGCGTGCCAGAGTTCGCTCTCCTGCACGCTTATTGATCTATTATCCCTTTATTTGAGTGTTACCTGCCGCGTCTGTATGACTCTCTTCATCGGACGGTGCTGACCTTCTACGCCGGTCAACTAATCCCTCTTCACCCTGTTCTCTATACTTTCTCATCCAAACTTTTAATCGTCCGATATCAGATATTTCCAGAGCTGCTGCAACTTCTTTTTTTGTCATTCCCTCCAACCGCATGGCAACTGCCTTCTTCTTGGTCTCCAGGCTATAATAATGAAATATCTGCCCTTTCTTAGCCATTGACATCACCTCTACCGATATATATCGGTTAGATCAAGCTTTTTTTCAATATGTATCCTTCAGTAAGCTCTAGGATTCAAAGCCCTGCACCTAGGGAAGCAGATATCCTAAGCGCACAGCATCGAGAATCAATTCTCTTGCCCACTCGGCAACTTCTGGAACAGAAACAGAAATCGAGTCAATCCTGGCCAACACTTGTGACGAGGTCACACCGTGTTCAAGCCATGCTTTCCCTCCCGTTGCATAATTGTGCAATAGAGGCTGAAGACGGTCCATCGAAATAGCGAATTTCGCTTCGGTCGTAGTACCCTCCTCAAATTCAAGCCATAGCTCCATCATTTCCTTACCCTGATCTTCCGGCAAAATTGCAAAGATCCGCTCCGCCGCTTCTTTTTCACGATCAAATTTCCCTACAATCCCTTGAACATCGTATGCAAATGTATCACCAGCATCAATCTCTACGAGATCATGGATCAATAGCATTCGCAGCACACGTAGCAGATCGGGTCTTTCTCCAGAAATATGCTCCTCAAGCACGGATGCCATCAGTGCAATATGCCATGTGTGCTCTGCATCGTTCTCGCGCCTGCTTCCATCTGTTAAGTATGATCTTCTAACGATATGCTTTAGCTTATCAACTTCGCGAATAAAATCCATCTGTCTCAAAAAACGTTCATTCATATGTTGTGCCCCCTAATAAATGTCTTCCTTTAAGTTAACATACTTCTTTTCAATTCTCATTTTCCACAATTTTTCTTGTGCTATAATTAATGAATTCCAACCTGTATTAAATGATAATGGAGGATAAACATGGGTAAATTTTTTATTTTCATTTTATTATGGAACATCTTAGGCAATCCATTCATTGCCATATTCGTCATACTACTGATTGTATATTTACTGGACCGCCGTTTCATAGGTCTATTCCCAAGCATTACACGGCCTTTCAAACGGCTTCGTCATATTTCAAAGCTTCGTACACAGATTGCAAACAGTCCAAGTGATGTATCCTCTCGGCATGAACTTGCCAGACTACTTATCGAACGCCGTAAATATAATGAGGCATTAAACATCCTCGAATCGATTCGAGCAAACTCAGAGGATTCTGCTGAATACTGGGATGACCTAGGAACTTGTTTATTAAACACAGGGAATATAACCCAGGGGGAGCAGGCAATCTTACAAGCTCTTCAAATTAATCCGAGGGTAAAATACGGTCGTCCACACCTGCGTTTAGCAGCAGCTTTCAAAACAAGCGATCGCGAAAAAGCAATTCGCTATGTTGAACAGTTTCACTCGATCCACTCCTCTTCAAGTGAAGCATTTTACCTGCTAGGCTCAATGTACAAGGATCTAGGAAGAACCGAAGAGGCGAAAGAGGCCTTCAAGGAATCCATAGCGGTGTATAAATCTCTACCTAAATACAAAAAGCGTCAAGAGCGTAAATGGGCTGTTCGCAGTTTAATCAAGGATGCGTTTTAAACCTAGGTACGTTACAATTCCCTAAATATTAAAAAGACCGGCCTCCTTTCTGGAGTGCCGGTCTTTTGTCTCTGTATCAAGTGCTCGTTTACTTTAAAGGATAATACCCAAGCTGGTTAAGCTTCTCTGCAATGACTCGATGTCCTTTGGTACTTGGGTGAATGCCATCAAGAGATAACATCTCCTTTTCTCTACCAGCAAACCGAGAGTATATATCCGCTACGCGAAAGTAACTCCCATTGCTCAGTCCGAATAAATATTTATTAAAACGTGTTACATATTCCGCTGCTTCATCCCAAGAAGGATAAGGATTATACAAGCCTACCGCTCTTATGATATAGGGCTGTTCGCCACCCTTTTTCAGCTTATGAATAGCTGCGAGGCAACCCGAAATATTATGCTGACATCGGATCAGAGCTTTATCCAAACGATCTCGATCAGGACGATTCCCCCCTGTTTTAACAGCGCGTATGAGATCATTTCCTCCGACTGTGATCGTAATCAGACTCGCATCTTTCAGATGCCCCCGGAACCGTGAATCTTTCACAACTCGTTCATATAGCTCATCCGAAGTTAATCCGTTTATTCCCAAGTTCTCATAAGCAACAAATTGCTGTAAGTGCGCCTCGGCCATTCGCCTATATAAAGAAACAAAGCCGCTCCCGGGCAACGCACCGATCCCGAAGGTCAGAGAGTCGCCGACAGCGGTGTAATGGTACACCACTTCATTCACCTCCACCTCTGCTCGGTTAGATATTATATGTTAGCTGTCGAATATACGAAACTGAAAATAGTCGCACGTACAGCGGAAAACCGAGCAAAGGAGGCGAAGAAAAGATATCTATAAATTTACATCTTGTTGATATTCAGCACCGCGTTTATTAGCCATATTAAATGGCCACCAGTTCGCGCTTCCGAATAACTTAACCATCACCGGTACGAAAAATGGTAGGAACAGCAGCGCATAAAGCACAAGGCCAGTCAATACAACCGTCGCAATCTGCATCATGGACAAGACACCTGACGGATACATCGCTGCGAAAGTACCGCCCAATATGAGAACTGCGGACAAAATCACCGTGCCCATATTGCGCATGGCAAATAGTATTGCATCTTGCACATTCGCTGTTTTGTTCTCGTTAAACCGATCCATTAGAAATATGCTGTAATCTACGCCTAGAGCCGTAAGCATTACAAATCCAAAGAATGGGGTTGCCCAACTAACACCGGAATATCCGAGCAAATCCACAAATACAAATTCTGTGATTCCGAGTGATACATAATACGTTAAAACCAGAGAGAACAACAGATAGAGCGGCATAATAATGGAACGAAGCAAAACGATTAAAATTAATAAAATTCCAGTTAACATCAAAATTACAGTACGGTTATAATCTTCATCCGAGATCTTCTTCAAATCCGCATAAGTGCTCGTTACACCGCTGATCGCCTGATCGGCGTTTTCAAGCTTTGTACCCTTCACCGCCCGAGTTACTGCCTCTTCTAAGTCCTTTATTCGATCTAGCGTATCCGCAGCATATGGATTTCCGTCAAAGACAACATCCATTGTCATGATCTTCCGATCCGGTGACAAGTAAATATCATAGGCACGCTGCATATCTTGATTACCGAGCGCTTCCTGCGGAATAAAGAAACCACTTAGTTCTTGATCAGGCGCTGTTTCAATCTGTGCAAGATAATCTTGAGCTGTAGACAGCCCCCCACTGATCTGCGCAAGTCCTTCTGCACTTTGATCAAGTCCATCTGTCAATTTGCCAAGTTGGCCTGACAACTGACCAAACCCTTCTAGGATTTGTTTCTGTCCTCCTTGAAGCTGCTCCAATCCCGATTGAATTGAAGGAACTTTCTCGACCACTTGACCTTGACCTGATGCTGCTTGCTCTAGTCCTTTCTGCAATTCATCCATACCTGAAATCAATTGGTCGAATCCCTTACCAAGTGCCTGTTGACCAGCTGTAGCAGCAGCCAAACCTTCGTTGGCCTTTTTCAAGCCCTCTGCTGCTTGGTTCGTCTGCTTCTGCATTTGAGTCAGACCAGAAGCAAGCTGTGAAGTGCCCTTACTGGCTTCTGTGACCGTAGCCCGAATCGTCAGATAATCCGCATCCTGAAGCAGTTCGGGCGTTGATGCTTCCAAACGTTTAAAGGAAGCTTCCAATCCACCTAAGGCCTTGGCAACACCATTAAGCTGATCTTGAATCGAGTTCATTGCAGTGCTTAAAGTTCCAAGACCCTCAGCAGCCTGACTGTAACCTTTCAACAATTCCTGATTAGCTGCAGCAAGCTGCTGCGCGCTTTTCTTAGCAGTTTGCAGTCCACTCTTTAGCTCGCCCGCACCTGAAGATCCACTCTGTATGCCAATCTGGATTTGCTGAAGGGCATCACCCAGCTGCCCAATACCTTGCTTGAGTTCTTCCGTTCCCTGAGTCAGCTTGCCACCACCCTCTGCTGCTTCCAGCAACTTAGGTTCATTTTGACTCAATTGACGACTAGCTTCATACAATCCTTTTTCAATTTGAGATAATCCCTCTGTTGTCTGACCCAGACCTTCATTCAAAGTCCCGACTTGCTCTGAAACCCGGAACTCTTTAATCTCATCCCCAGCAGGACGTGATAGACTTCGTACCGAATCAACACCCTCTACCTTCAGGATTTCACGAGATATTCTTTCGGTCAGAGCCATATATTCACCGGTATCCATTCGGTCATCATTCTTAAGAACAACTGTTGCCGGCATGGATTGACCCGCTCCAAAGCCTGCCTCAATCAGATTAAAAGCTTTTACCGATTCATATTCCTCACTTATTTCTTCCATGCTGTTAAACGATAACTGCCCGTTATAAGAAGCCAGGAACGGTATACAAATCACGGCGATAATAAATAACGCAGCCCATGGACGTTTAAGTGAGAACTTACCTGCGAGCCCCCATACTTTGCTCTCTTTATGCTCCAAAGAACCTTTAGAAGGCCAGAATAGCTTGTTCCCAAGTACCATCATAAAGAAAGGCACAACCGTAAACAACGCTACTAACATAACAGCAATACCAACCGCCACCGCTACCGCAGAGCGATACAAAATAAACTGGGATAACCCAATCGACAAGAACCCGATAAAAACAGCAAGACCCGAATAAAACACCGTTTTACCTGCGGTTCGATACGTCTCTACGATCGCCGAAGCAGTATTTTCCTGACGCATCAATTCTTCCTTATATCTGCTGATTAACAGAATACAGTAGTCTGTGCCAATTCCGAACATGACCGCAACCATAAAGATTTGGGTAAAAGTCGATAGTGGAAAATCAACTGTATCCACCAAAAAGGCTACGACAGACTGAGAAACAAGGTAACTGATCCCTACCGTCAATAAAGGAATAAATGGAGCGACAATCGAACGAAATACAGCAAATAGAATAACGAGAATAAACACAATCGTTATGTATTCCGTCTTTTTAAGTCCATCCTCCGACCCCTGAATTGTATCCTCATTAATTAAATCGTTACCTGTCAAATAATACTCTACACCGACATCGCCTAACGTCTCATGAACTTTCGTTCTCATTTCTTTAACTGGCATTTTCTCCATATCAGCCGATATGGCAATCATAATTGTCTTGCCGTCCTTCGATATCATCTTGTCTTCCAGTGAAGGTTCATCAAAGGGATTCATTATCATATCAATGCCTAATGCATCCTGCTCAGCCTTCAAGTCGGACACCGCTTTATTGACCTTATCCTTTCCTTCTTCCCCCAAGCCATCAGCATTGTAAAATACCATAGCCGATTGAACCAGATTCTCTCCGTCCTTAGCTGCGTTCATTTCCTTCAACAGTTCAGAAGCGTGAGTTGAGGAGTATCCATCTGGAACGGATAATTGTCCCTTTTCCCGGACCAGCTCAGTCATTGAAGGTGCGGTAAACATGAGTATGACTGCCGCCGCAAGCCATAATACGATAATCGCCCATCTGGCCTTAAGTATTGTTCTCATTCTCCTGATCTCCCCCATGCTCATGCATTAATCTAGCCAACTTCTCATATAGCGTAATAAAATGTTCCACTTCACCTTCATCAAAATGAGTCAAGTATGAAGACACAAGTGACTGCAGCTGATTCTCCGCTTTTTTATACACTCTGCGACCGCTATCTGTCAGTGTTAAATAAACGATTCTGCGATCTTCTTCATCCCGCGTTCTTTCAATCCAGTTCCTTGTCACCATTCGATTTACAATGGCCGTAATCGAGCTTTTACCGACAAACAGAATATCTGCCAAAATAGTAGATGTACATCGTTCATTACTGTGGATCAAACACATTACCTGATACTGTTCTCTTGTCAGTTCCACACCAATTCCATCTCGGGTATCTGCATGAATACGTCTGCTGACCATCATGTCAGCTGCAATATAGCGCTTAATCCAGCTCTCCGTAGTACTAAGGTTCATGTCATCCTCCATGTCCATTTAGTTCACTAATAAAACTATTCAATAATAAAACTATATTCATGGACCACCCATTTGTCAAATTTAAACAATTGAGGGTTCGACATGCGGAAATCGGGTTAACTTCAGAGAAAGAAAAAGAGGGCATCCCTGGTCATAAGACCTTTTAGGATGCCCTCTTGATTAATTCTACTCTTCTTCAACTTCATAAACACATCGGAAACGCTCCACGCCAGGATACAATTCTCCAAGGCTATAAATCTCGAATCCGATACTGCGGTAGAAACCTACGGATTCATCATCTGTCTCTGCAATGACACGCGCGGGCTTTTGTTGAAGCATGAGTTCTAAAATCATACCCCGACCGTAGTCCTTTCCACGATTCTCTGGCGTGACAGCGATATGTTTAATCGTTAATTCATCACCATTAGTGTCAACTCCAATAATCCCTACCAGTACCTCATCTTCCTCATACCCGTATAGATCCAGACCATTCGGTTTACGGTAGGCTTCTACAGCTTCATCCAAACGATCTGGATCTGGGAAAACGGAATAAGCGAGCAGTTCCTTTACCTCTATATCATCCAATCGGGAAGAAATATTTTTGATCATCATCTTAACCTCATTTCTAAATCAAAATCAATTATTTCAACAAATCCTCTGCGGTCGTCCCGAGCTTCCGAAGCAGAATCGATGCCTGCTGCTTCTCCTCATCCGTCAGTCCACTCACTGCATACGCAATCTTCTCTTTATGCCCGGAGAAAATACGTTCAAACAACTCTGTACCCTCATCCGTCAGTTCAGCATAGATTACCCTGCGATCCTCAGCCGAAGCTCTTCTTACAAGCAGATTCTTCTTCTGAAGCTTGTCCACGACATAAGTAATGTTCCCACTGGAAATAAGGACCTTCTCGCCGATTTTTTGAAGCGGCTGTGGCCCTTTATGATAAAGCACATCCAAAACACCGAACTCCGTTGAATTCAGTCCATGACTTTGAATACTTCGATTCGAGTGAGCCATTACTGAATTGTAAGCTCGCGAGAGTACCACTAACAAATATAATGACAATTCTTCATGCTCTTGATTATTCGACATGCTCTCTTAACCTCCGAAATCATCTAATCCGAGTTACTTTATGTTGTTATCTAGGACATCTACAGAACCGTCATCACGTCCAATAAAAGCCTTATCTGCCATTTCTATAAATAAACCTTGCTCAACAACACCCGGAATCCCCTTTAATTGCTTCTGCAGCTGTTCAGGAAATTCTATTATACCAAATTTACAATCCGCTATATAATTCCCATTATCGGAAATAAATAAATGTCCCGATTCATCCTTCCGAAGCTCTGCCCTGCAGCCTAATTTCTCAAGGGCAGACAGCGTCCATTCACTTGCAAATGGAATAATCTCAACAGGGAGCGGAAAGGCTCCTAATGATGGTACAAGCTTCCCTTCATCAGCTACGATAAGCAGCAGATCACTGTGGAAAGCTGTTATCTTCTCACGAAGCAATGCTCCACCACCGCCTTTAATCAGACGTAGCTGAGAATCCAGCTCATCTGCACCATCAATTGTTAGATCTAATCTATCTAATCGTTCAAATGGCGTCAATGTTATTCCATGTTCGAGGGCCAACTTCTCTGAAGCTTTTGATGTTGCAACGGCTTGAATGCGAAGACCCTCCTGTTTCACCCGTTCCCCAATCCGTACGATTGCATAATACGCTGTGGAGCCTGTGCCAAGACCAACTTTCATACCATCCTGAATATACTCAACAGCTTTTTCTGCAGCAATTTTCTTTTGATTCATGCTGACGATCTCCTTTGTATGTGAAAGATAAACTACTCTAAGGTTACATTATTATATGTTAATAGTAAAAATAAACAGGGCTGTCCCTACTTTTTGGGACAGCCCCCGTATACAATGTTACTGACTCTTAATCATAACGTTCAAGCCAGCGCACATATAAATTCGCATTATCAATTTCAAAACATACGAAGTCGATCTTCTCCAATCGATTATCCTCTGGTTCTCCTAATAGAAAATCAGTTACCGCTTTCAAAGCAACATCACAAGCAGGAGATTTGGGATAACCATAAATACCAGTACTGATATTCGGAAATGCTATGGAATGTGCACCCACTTCATTAGCTAACTGCAAACTACTGCGGTAACAATTTGCCAAGGTTTGCGCCTCACCACGTCCTCCGCCTTCCCATATCGGACCTACCGTATGAATTACATGCTTCACATCTAAATTCCCAGCCCCTGTTATGACCGCGTAACCAGGTGGGCATCCTCCCTGAAGCTTACGTATTTCTTTACACTGCTCCATAATCTCAGGTCCGCCAGCTCTGTGGATAGCACCATCTACACCATTACCGCCCAGAAGGCCGGAATTTGCTGCATTTACAATAATGTCGCCCTTCCAAGCAGTAATATCACCTGTTAAGACGGAGATCATTGTATTTCCGATCGTCACCGTTTTCATTCGGAAAATCTCCTTTCGGCCTTTTTCCTCTTCATTACCCCTTCGTCGGGGAGGTTGACCCCATCCACAGCTCAGTTCATTTGATAAATTTCTATTGTGTCGAAAGTGATAGCCCCTCTTCGCTACTAACCACTTCAGCAATACGTTCTGCCATTTGTATTTCTGTCGGATCCTGCAACGCATCTTGCACTGAACGATAAGAGATAAATGTTCCCTTCTGGCGAGCTTGGCGTATATGTTTCATTAGAATCGCCCCTGCCTCCTCCAGCTTTAAATCACCCCTATTATTATCGATAACTCTGCAAAGCGCTACTATCTTTATTCCATTCAAATCACGAAATTCCATCATACCCAGCGGCACCATGATCCTTCGGTCTTCTTCCGTAAATTCCTTCGCCATATAAAGTGTATATTCAGCAGGAGGCAACGAAATGTGTGATAACTGCTTCTTCTCGGCAATCAATTTTGAGTTTCGAAAAGCTAAGTATCCCGCAACTGTCAAAATGATAAGGCAAGCTACGATCCCCACTTCCAACATGAAAACCTCTCCTTATGTATTCTCATTAACACATCGTATATTAAAACTTCCACACTTGAAGTATTGCCAGCAACAATAAATGTAATGGATAGAATGATCTCCATACCCAGGAACGAACCCGGATTGATTCTAACCGCGCCCAAATAACTGGACCATACGCAAACACAATGGAAGGAAGCAGACTCCACATTTGCAGGATCCATCCATTCAAGAATACGTAGAGGAGATTGAGTGTAAAATGCCACATAACAAGCTTGTCTGCCGGTACATACCGAAAGATCAAAATAAGAAACAAGCCGTAGGAGCCATAATCAAATTCTAAAAGCTCCATAACTAAGCTTGCTGCACCGACGATTAAAGCAGACATGTAAAAGGAGTTTATTCGATCTAATGCCCTAAGCACAATGATACCGGCTAAAAGAGTTACAACTACGTTAAAACTAGTAGAATGTAGTGCCATTTGATACGGTATTTGTGATAACACAGCAATGAGACCTAAACGAAACATATAGCGAGTTCTTGAGGAGGTACGGTCATAACCTTGTACAAGCGCATAAACATACAATGGAAATGCTATCCGCCCAATAATTCGCCATATCTCCTGTTCTGGAAAAAAGATAAGTCCCACGTGATCAATTAACATCGTCAGCATCGCCAATACTTGCACAGGGTTCCTCCCATAGTTATCGCCTGTAAAGGCTATTTCTCACTTCCATCTTACTCCATTATGAGTTGCTTTAGCTTAGGCTGCAAGTTTAACATTCTCTCAATTCGACCTTGCATGCATACAATAGAAAAAGGGCTTCCCTTAAGATCATAGATCTTTAGGAAAAGCCCTTGATAAAGTTTACTATAAAAGTTCTTTACGAAGTTGTGCAGGTGATTTAGGAGAAAGCAATCCAAATGGAATATCAAACACTGTTTTCGCTCCCGTGTCACCAGCTTGTCCAAGTTTAAATGCTGCACGAGCATAAGCAACAAGTACACTTGCTGTAAACTCTGGGTTGCTATCCAGTTTCAAACCAAATTCGATAATCTGGTTATTGTTATCTCCAGTGCGTCCACTGCGAAGGACCATACCACCATGTGGCATTGCGGCGTGATCACGCTTCATTTCTTCTTCGCTAATAAAGTGAACCACTGTATCATAATCAGCAAAATAGTTCGGCATTTCTTTAATCTCATTCTCGATTGCAGTTCGATCAGCCCCATCTTCAGCTACGATAAAGCATTCACGAAGGTGCTTCTCACGCGTGCTAAGCTCAGGATTCTCACCACTGCGAACACGATCAATTGCCTCTTCACGAGGAATCGTGTACTGCACACCATTCTTCACACCAGAAACACGGCGGATCGCATCGGAGTGACCTTGGCTAACACCTTTGCCCCAGAATGTGTACTCATTCCCTTCAGGAAGCACTGCTTCTCCAAGCAATCTGTTCAAGGAGAACAAGCCTGGGTCCCAACCTGTTGAGATCACGCTGACTTTACCACCCTCACGTGCAGCTGCGTCAACACTTTCATAATAAGCAGGAATTTTAGCATGAGTATCAAAGCTATCCACCGTGTGGAATTTACCCGCCAAAGCTGGACCCTGTTCCGGCAGATCCGTTGCTGATCCTCCGCAAAGAATCAATACATCAATTAACTCTTTATAGTTATCTAATTCAGATATGTGTACTGCTGTAGCCTCCGAGGAAACCCCTTGTGGATCCCGGCGGGAAAATACAGCCTTCAATTCGAAATCGGAATTTTGCTTCAGGGCTTTCTCAACTCCGCGGCCCAGGTTTCCGTATCCAACGATCCCCACTCTTATCTTGTGTGTCATTTTATGCCTCCTTGGTATTTAACTTTTGTTATTGTACCAAGAGTTTCGTGATATTTATATAATTACCAGCAAAGAAGTACAAACTTTTCGTTGAAATATCCATCCATCATATCCAGTTGGTATAAACAGATACTAAACACCCAGAGCAGAATTTTTGTTTTTAGTGCGGTTTAAACTTTCAGGATGACGGATCATGGAAACACAGAACAATGCGACGAGCATACTGCCTGCTGCACAATAGAATAAGATGGAATACCCGAACACATCTATAAGCTGTCCAAGTAAAGGTGGAGACGAAATGGCCGCTAGTGAAGATACCAGATAATACAACCCTGTACGGGTGCCTATACTTTCCTCCGAACCCGTAGAAACGATAAACGGATAGGAGTTTATATTGATACAAGCCCAGAACAAGCCCCCAATGATCAATAAAACACGTAATAGTAGCAAAGAGCCAATAAATGGAACGAGGGCAAAAACCACAAACAATCCGGTAACACCGATAAGGATGATTCGTTTCTTACCATACTTGCTACCGAGCCAGCCGCTTGGAATGGCAAATAGCACAAAGGCAAGAGAGAAGAATGTCAATGAGAATGAAGCTGCAGATTCACTCAATCCCATCTCATTTTTACCGTATAAAGTGAACAGCGTTTCCACACCTTGATAACCGACAAACCAGAAAAAAATCGCCGCCAGTAAAAAGATGGTTGTACGATCCAATTGTCCTTTAAAGGAGATCTTCGTCTTGACTTCAGTCTGCGCGGTATATCCAGGTGCATCACGTTTCTCTTTAATAAATCGCATCAGTATAAGCATCGAGATCAGGGTGACACATGCAGCTGCAATAAACGGAAATGATGGATTCGACTTATAAAGAATAGATCCCGCACCGAAAGCAAGGATAGATCCCACTCCGCCCATAAAGTTAATAATTCCGTTCGCCCGGGTCCGGTTCTTCTCTGCTGTAATATCCGGCATAAGCGCTACTGTTGGAGAGCGGTAGAGACTCATAGCCAGATTCATCAGCACCATAAACAATATTAGAGTCAGCATTCCTGTGTGGAAGGGAATAAGGGCAGTAAATAAAGCACCCAACGGCATCCCGATAAGAAGGTAAGGCATTCTTCTCCCAAATCGTGTACGAGTCTTGTCACTTCTGCTACCGATCCATGGCTGTAAGAATAGAGCAAAATAATTATCAATGGTCATTATAAAACCAATCATGGCTACGCTCGATATGTATCCTTCTAGAAAATACGGAACAAACGCATTGTATAATGCCCAGGTGATGCTGATGCTGAAAAAACCGAATCCTAACAGCCATGTTTTTCTCACATATTCACGCTCCTTCAGTTTGAAGCAATTGATTCAACAAATCTGGATGGTCTGTTATAATCCCTGCCACTTTAGCCGCTATCAAGCGCTTCATCTCTTGAGGATCATTTACGGTAAACGGGTGATACACAATCCCTCTAGCTTTTGCTTCTTCTACCCATTCCGGCAATACAGCATATTTGTTAGCGTGCAGCGCATCAGCACCTACAGTCTGAGCATATTCCCAAGCTTTATACAGACCTTCCATATATAAAATACCTGTGCGAATTTCAGGTGCTAATGCCTTGCATTTTACAAGTGAATAATGATTGAAACTGGATAATACTACGCGATCTTCCATGCCTAAGCTTTGAACCATTGCAATAACCTTTTCCTCAAGTCCTGGATATTGAATGATCCCATTTTTCAATTCAATGTTTATAACCGTGCCATGATTCTTTGTTAGTAGAAGCAACTCCTCCAGTGAGGGTAGTCGCTCTCCACGGAAATCCTCATTGAACCAGGCACCTGCATCAAACTCTCTTATCTCTTCCCATGTATAATCCTTAACGAATCCTTGACCATTCGTAGTTCTCCTCAACGTTTCATCATGAATAAGGACAAGACTTCCATCCTTAGTCATCTGAACATCGGTCTCGATCCCTGTCGCTCCAAGCTCTAATGCCTTACGAAATGCAGCCATCGTGTTCTCAGGACAGACAGCCGAGGCTCCGCGGTGAGCAAAGTTAATAATAGGTGTCATTTTGTATTCCTCCTGATTGTCTATTGAATATCATTACTTTATAGTAGCTCTTAATTGTTAAGGCTGTGTTTGAGGAATGTAACAATCTATTCGTACGTTATTCACTTTCCACTTTCCATATTCCACATTCATCCAGTAAACCCTCTACGCAATCATAAAAAAAGCCAGACACATTACCGTGCCTGGCTTTCCTTAATAGAACTTACTTCTAATCACTATTTAGCATTTTCATCTATAAATGCTTTTAATGTTTCGAACGTTGGATCTTCAAATTTCACACCGTTAACAAATATGGTTGGAGTACCATTTACACCTTGCTTGTCTGCTATATCTAAATCACGTTTTACATTTTTAATATATTTCTCAGACTTCAGGTCTGACTTAAACTGCTCGAGCGGTACTTCTGGCATTTCTTCTTTCACCAAGTTTGTTATGAAGGAATACGTTGCCCATTGTTTATCCTTATCACCTTGCCGCTCAGTCATTAATTCATGATACTTCCAGAAATATTCCGGATTCATCTGATATAATGTTTCTCCCGCTAAAGCTGCAAGTACAGAGTCCGGAGCTAAAAATGCCATATCTACGTATACAAAATTTGCTTTTCCCGTGTCAATATACTCTGTTTTCAGCTTCGGAAACACTTCCTCTGTCCAAATCTTGCAGTAAGGACATTTATAATCCGAAAATTCTACGATTTGAATTGGTGCATTTAGATCTCCTAAGACAGGCTGGTTATTAACATCAAAATCTTCCGGTGTATCACCAGCTTGTACCTGAGCAAGGTCCGGATAATCCATATCCGCTTTATCATTCATCATAAACAAGGCAGTCAAAGCAGCAATGATAATGATGCCATTTGCGATTCCAATTAATGTTTTTTTATGCGGTGATAAAGATTCACCTGATTTAGATCGGTTTGAATACTGCCCCGATGACTGTTTACGTCTGCTCTCTCCCAACGATCTCTCCTCCATTTTTTTAGTTTTTATTATAAAAATTATAAATATATCCCCTTCGCGCTTCCTAGGACATATCTCTCTAAAGCCACTATTTCATTATAGAATTCGTCAGAATCTTGACTGATTAAACTTGTTAAACATATAATTGTCAAGACAACTATTTATAACACAATAGAAATGCGGTGAATTTTATGATGAACTCTGATCACTATTCGATCGGTTTCCAACTCGGATATACCTATCGCCGAGCCTCCAATCTGTTTCTAAGTAAATTAAAACCATTTGATATTACACCTGAACAGTGGTCCGTCCTTAATCAGATTGCAATCAGCGAAGGTTTGAACCAAAAAGAAGTCGCAGCCAGACTAGACAAAGATCAACCGACAACGACAAGAATTCTCGATTTACTTGAAAAAAAAGGGCTTATTTATCGTGAGGTATCTCCTCATGACCGTAGAGCCTTTTTACTGCACATTACTGAATCCGGTCAAGCTCTGCTTGCCTCTACTATGCCGCTCGAACAAGAATGCGGTCGTCTTATTTCAGAAGGCATTAATTCTCATGAGATGGATTTGTTCAAGGATATCCTCTCTCGAATGAATGCAAACCTCAAAAGAAATGAACACAACAGGAGAAATGACATTCATGAATAACACAGCAAATAAATTATGGACTAAAGAATTCGTAATCTTAACATTAAGCAACCTGTTCTTGTTCCTAACGCTTCAGATGCTTCTATCTACATTACCGGTTTATGCTAAAGAAGCATTCGGAGCCAATGCGACGCAGGTAAGCCTGATCACAAGCTTGTTCGCATTCAGCGCTATCGCTTCCAGACTGTTTTCCAGCAAAGCATTGGAGAATGGAAAACGTCGTCAATTACTCTATATCGGACTATTCCTTTCCCTGCTTGCTGTATTTGGTTATTACTTGGCCTCGGGTATCGGATTCCTATTGTTAATGCGCGTCTTATTCGGCATCGGCTTCGGTATGACCAGTACCTCCTTCCCAACAATGGCTTCGGACATCATACCGGCTAAACGTTTAGGAGAAGGAATGGGATACTTTGGCCTCTCTACGACACTGGCGATGTCCATTGGCCCCATGATTGGATTAACTCTTCTTCAAGGGGGAGGTTTTACGCCGCTTGTCTTTCTGACAGCTGCGATCAATATTATTATTTTTCCATTAGCATTTCTTTTAACATCAAGAACACCTAAGTCACACAAAGAACCAGCACCAGTCCCTATCGAAAAGGACAAAAAAACATCCGTTATGCGTCGATTGCTACTGCCATCGGTTTTGAATTTTTTGATATCTATTACGTATGGTGGTTTGCTCAGCTTCCTGGCTCTATACGGCAAAGAAGTTCATCTCTCCAATCCACAATACTTCTTTCTGTTTAATGCCCTTGCTATTATTCTAATCCGTCCTATATCAGGAAGATTGTATGACCGTTTTGGACATAAAGCCTTATTAGTCCCTGGTGCAATCTGCATGCTCGCAGGGCTTTTACTGCTTACATACTCAACATCAATTGGAGGCTTGCTTCTTTCTGCAATCTGTTATGGTCTTGGTTTCGGTTCATTGCAGCCTTCTCTGCAAACCTGGATGATTCAGGAAGTCCCTCCCCAACAACGCGGTATGGCTAACGGAACCTTCCTGAATTCCCTAGACTTCGGTGTCGCGATTGGTTCCATGCTTCTTGGAGTAATTGCAAGCTATTCTAGCTATGCGGTCATGTATCGTTATTCTGCCATAGCACCCGCTTTAGTAGTCATCATTTACATTGTTGCCCTAATCCTAAAAACTTCCTCTAGCACATCAAAACAAAAACTCACACCATAGGTCTCATTAAAAAACCTTGCCTTATTTAGGGGCAAGGTTTTTGCGTGTACGCAAACGCTGTTTTTTATATTCCATTTTGTGAAGACCGCCATCTTTATCATCCTCTTCTTTCTCCTCTTCTGGCTTAACAGCAAAGAAGGTTAATAGCGCGCCGATCCCAGATACTGCGGCTAACACACTAAACAAAACCCAATGATTAGCCCCTAGCAGAAGTGAGACGACTGGTGGTCCAAGAGAAACCCCGATGAAACGCATACTACTGTACAGTGAAGTGATCGTGCCCCGCTGTTCTTTATCTACACCTTCCGTAAGCAGCGTATCCATACTTGGAAGAACAAGGCCGATCCCGGTACTCCCTAGCGTCATCAGACCAACAACAAAATAAATTTGTGCGCTAAATCCTGTAATGATGAGGGAAGCTGTCAACAATGTCATGCCAATAAAAGCCGTCCACTTCATGCCTGCCTTATTATTGCCAATAAATTTCCCTGCTAGATACGATGCTAAACAAAGCGCAGCGAGCGGTATAGCTAATACAAGACCTTTAATAACCCCTTTTAACTGATATGTCGACTCTAATACCTCAGATAAATAAAATAACACGCCGAATACGCCAAACATAGCGATACCGCCGATAGCAAAAATCGCATACATCCATCGTCCTTTTTCCTTTAGAACCTCTTTGGTTGTTTTCAAAAAATCCCGAATCGATTGTTTATTCTCCTTATGCTTTGGCGGCTTCACAAGAAAAATGACCAACACAATGGAGATTAGACAAAGTGCAGGTATCGCAATAAACGGTAAAAACCATACCACACTTCCTAGAAGTGCTCCTAGGATTGGACTTAATACTTTACCAAACGTATTTGAAGTTTCAATAATTCCCAGGCTTTTGCTCACTTCTTCATCTTCTTTAAACATATCGCCTACAAGTGGTATAACAATGGGAAAAGCACCCGCAGCTCCAATACCTTGGAGCAACCTACCTGCCAAAATTACAGCATACGCACCCATTCCGTTCATTAACCAAGCAGCAATCGCAGAAACGCCACCACCTACAGCAGCTATAACCAAGCTTGGAATGATGATTTTCTTACGACCATATCGGTCTGAGAGAAAACCCGCGATCGGGATCAGGAGTATAGCCACAACTGCATAAACCGTAATTAACATACTAACCATAAAAGAGCTAATACCCAATTCCCTGGATATCTGAGGAAGAATGGGAATCAACATGGAATTACCCAGTGTCATAATTAACGGTATTGATGCAAGGGCGATTAGATCCCATTTCTTGTTTTCCACGAAGAAGACCACCTTTAACATCATTTACGTCATATATTATATTGTGGGTTCTTTCCCCTGTAGTATGCATGCCAAAAAGTGATATGATTGTCTACACTTTATATCCAGACATTAGCCTTAATAAATTTCCTGAAAGATGGATGGAAATGAATAGACGTAAAAACATCGCCACTACGAAATGGATGTATCAGGACCATTTCATAGTGGCGATGTTAAAGTAAAAATAATATTCAATTAACTACCCTATACATCAAGGAAGAAAAGGACTCTTTTCACCCAGATGATAAATATGAAGCTCGTGCATGGCACGGGTGCATGCGGTGTAGAACAGCTTCCGTTCACTTTCCTTGTTATAGACTTCATTCGATCCGTTATAAATAATAACAGCATCAAATTCTACACCTTTGGCTAGGTAGGCGGGTACAACAAGCGTTCCTTTTTCAAATGCAGGAGTGCTTTTTGTTATTAATCTGACAGGAATATGAGCGGAAAGCTGCTCCTTAACACGTCGACTTTCCTCTTCTGTCTTACAGATGACCGCAACATAATGATAACCCTTATCATGAAGACTGCGGATATCTGATACAACAGCGTCATTCAGTTCAGCCTCTGATTCTACCGAAAGAATACGCGGTTCTTCTCCGGGTCGGTTGAATGGAATGATCTTCTCTCCTCCAGGAATCATCTTCCGGGTAAAATCGACGATTTCATAGGTCGATCTATAGCTCCTAGTTAACGAGATGACTTCTGTTTCCTCTTGCCCATAAAGACTGACGAGATTCTCAAGACTTCCTAATGCCTCGCCATGAGCATAAATAGCTTGGTTCAGGTCACCGAGCACCGTCATCTTCGCACGCGGGAAAAGCCGCTTTAGAAACTCCAGCTGAAATGCGGAATAATCCTGCACTTCATCCACAATAACATGACGAATGGATGTATTGGTACGGAAGCCTTGTAAAAGTTCTTTCAAATAAAGAAATGGAGTTGCATCTTCGTAAAATAACTCCTTGTGTTCGATCTTCTGCATCGTTTGGCTGCACACTTCACTCCAGTTGTCTGGTAAGGCTGCATCATTACCGGCCAATCGACGGAATAACCGCTCATCTGCGAACAACTTACGATACAATCCTTTAACATCAACATACCGGTACCGTTTGACCCAGCGACGTATTGGTTTAAGGCGATCACTGACCACCATACGGCCCAGTAACTCCTTTTCCCTATCAAAATCATTGAAGCTAACTTCATTCTTCTTCATCTTCTGCTTACGACGCATCGTCTGAAAAGCACGATGATAATCATCTTCATCAAGCAACTCAATCTGATCCTCAACCCACGGCTCCTTGCGTTCTTCATGGGCAAAATCCGATAAACGTTTCAGGATCCAATCCTTCATTAAATCAAGCCTTCCCGCTAACTTAACAGCGGAATCATATTCATAAAACTGTGCTACCATTTCATCACTACTTACGATAACTTTACCTTGGAAGACAATCGGTCTAAACATCATGCCTTCCTTCTCCAACAGATCTTTATAAGAACGAATGACATCCAAATAAGGTACGGAGGATTTATAGGTAATTCCCGCAAGCCGTGCACGGTGAGAAGGAGTATCCGGTGCATTTAACAGTAGCTCAGTCTGTGTAAACACATCTTCAAGTTCAAATTCTTTGCCAAGTCGGTGTTCCAGATAGGACTGGAATGTCGTCTGCTGCATATTCTCTTCCCCGAGCTCAGGCAACACTGTGGATACATAACTGTTAAAGAGCGGGTTTGGAGAGAACAAAATCATTTGATCAGCTTGTAGTATTTCTCTGTACTTATATAGTAAATAAGCGACCCTTTGCAGTGCAGCTGATGTTTTACCACTTCCTGCCGCCCCCTGCACAATTAGCATTCGAGTTTTGTCATTACGAATCACAGCATTTTGTTCACGTTGAATTGTAGCTACAATGCTTTTCATGCGATCATCGGCACTATGACTAAGCACTTGTTGAAGCAGTTCGTCGCCTATCGTTACACCTGTATCAAATAGGACCTCAATAACACGATCGTGGATGACAAACTGCCGCTTTAGACTCATCTCACCCGAAACGGTTCCGGAAGGAGTCTCATATTGGGTTATACCTGGCGATCCATCATAATATAGACTGGATATCGGTGCACGCCAATCATAAACTAGAAATGTCTCCGTAGTGTCATCCATAAAGGATCCAATTCCAAGATAAATCGACTCCACTTCTGTAGTGCCTTCTTCCCGAAAGTCGATCCGTCCAAAATAAGGGGAATATACAAGCCTCTTATATTTTTTCAGTGCTTTACTGGATTGCAGGTGAGTCCTTTCTCTTTCCGAAAGCACCTGAGACTGCTGTCGCAAGTTAGTTGATGTCTCCCCCAGATCATCAGGGTTACTAAAATTGACGGTTACTTCATCCCAGAATTCTTTACGCATGGTGATGACATCATCGCGTACTAAACCAACATCAGCTTCAAGCTGGTTAATTTTACGGCTGATTTTGTCAGTGACCTCAGTTACTCGTGCTTGTTCATCCTTCCAATCCTGATCGGTTATCGCCATTTCTTCATCTCCCTATTTTAAACATTGACAACAAAATCAACATGTGATATAATTGAAATGTATTAGATATGAACTTGTATCTGTGTTTAATCAGACCAAGTTCTATTGTAACAGGCTGCATATCATTAATCAATATGATTACCCAGAAGTCGGCTAAAGTAGCCGATTTTTTTGTATTCATCAACAAGTAGTAATCGGTTTGCCCCTTAACTAAAAGAGAAAAGACAAGAAACAGGCTGACTTTAAGTGCAGCCTGTTCTTTAATCTATCCCCATCAGACGATGATATCATTTTCCTAGTCTAACCTTATTTTTTGAGCCAAGCGAGAATTCCAGCATTGTTTTCCTTTTTTTCGACAAAACGACTGATATGATCTGCAACCCGATTTAGACGATCTAGAGTGTGTCCATAATCATACATGGCTGCTGCTACAATGGTCATCCGGAATCCTCCCGGTTCAAGCCCAGCACCACATATCACTTGATCCATAAACGCTTCATTCTGTTCTGCCATACTTTCAGCTTCATCCTCATTAGGCTTCAGCTTATCCTCAAATTTCCACAAAATATGCTCATGAAATTTAATCAGACTTTCGAGTTGTGCATCAAACTGATGATCAACCGCTTCTGTTCTCTTCGCCTGAAAATAATGATTCTCCACAGCATTAAGCACTTCATAACCTTTTTGTAATGAGATTAGCAGATGCTTATACACTACCAGTTGTCTCGAGTGGCTGTATTTAGCCCGCTTTAGTTTCTTCTGCTCTTCCTCAAACAAATGGTATTTATCTGCGAGGGACTTTATCGTTCCTTCCAAGCTATTCAATTCGTCCCGATAAACTGAATCTTTAATTTCATGAGAAATAGCGGTTCGCAGCAACAGTGACATCTTGCCAAACACGCTGTTGATCTGTTTGAAATATTGATCTCTGGGTTTTGGAGGGAAGACGATAATGTTAATTAAGAATGCAGAAATGATACCGATCAGCGTTAGAAAAAAACGATTGATTGCGAAGTCCCATTGTCCAGATGCCTCCATAACAGAAATAACAGTAACTAACGTTAGTCCTATCGTTTCACCCATATTTAATTTAATACAGATCATGATGACGAGTATACATACAAGTCCCACTGCGATCGGTTGATTTGTCAGAAAATACCCTCCAAGCATCGCTAGTATCGCACCTAGAGTACTTGTCTGCAGTTGATCAAGGAAGTATTTCCACGACCGGTAAATTGAAGGCTGCATAGCAAAAATCGCAGCAACCGCAGCACCGACCGGTGATGATATACCTAATAACATCGTCAGATAGAGGGCTAAAGTTACAGCCAAACCCGTTTTAAACATTCTTGCGCCAAAGGCCATTGGCACGCCCTCCTTAAACATATTTCTTTTCCACTAATCATGTATAATGGATACATCTAAATTATTGCAATAACTTTTATCATATACGGATTAATTACCCCATGTGTTGCAATATTATACACTGTGTTTTTGTTGTGATTCATATACACCTAGTGCTAACATTAACCATGAACAACTTGCCAAATAACCGCCGATTACATCACTAGGATAGTGCACACCTAAATAAATTCGACTTATCCCAATGGATAGTATAATTACAATAAATACAATTAGAACAATATTTCTTTGCGCACCCGTATCCAAATACGCCCATAATAAGAATGTTAATATGCCGTACAATGTAAAAGCGCTCATGGAGTGTCCACTAGGAAAGCTATATCCAGTCACTTCTATCAAAAGGTTAATATCAGGTCTTAATCGCTGAAACATATTCTTCAATAAGACATTAAGAATTGCTGAACTCAATATGACAGCAATAAAGAACATCGCTTCTCTTCTGGTTTGTAATACAAAGTACATAAATGTAAAAACCACTATACAAATTACAATGATTGATACATTGGAACCCATATTAGTAACCCCCTTAGCGACAACAGTCAGCCAAGGTTGCTCAAATCTACGTACAATTTCTGTGAAATAGGTATCCAATCTGGACACTTTTTCCGAAATAACTAGTAGGGCTACTCCTACAAAGGCTAGAAATGAAAGAAACGATATGGTCCAAAACCATCGGATCCGGGTATAAGAATAAGTATGATTATGACTCATGAAGTTCTCTCCTTATGCCTGTTCTCCATATAAAATGGCCAGAAACAAGATAGTATCACGTTCATTAACGGTTGTACAGTTCTATCCGTTAAGGCTTATATTTTCATTAAATTTCACTTATTATCACCGATTCACTATGAAACATTCAAGGAGGTTCAAATGAAAGCCAAACGCTGGATTACTTCTGCCTTCGGGCTGATCATAAGTTGCTCACTTTCCGTTCCTGCTGCTGCCTTTACTGGAGAGATGAATACAGGAGCTGGATCGTACACGAATATTCTTCCAGAATCATCGCGGTCTCCATCATCCGACATTTATCGAACTTCAAATGTAACTGGTAAGATCCCCACCAATGACTGGTGGAGCAGCTTAGCCTGGAATACATATTCAGAGGCCCAATATCCTCACCCGCTTGCTGTCAAAAACGAGCCCGCTGGATTTCGTGTTTATAATCCTAGCCCGCGAATATATGCAGACAGCTCTGCTATTATAGGTTCTATGAATCAATCCGGCGACCTTACCGTCGGACACTCTGAAACAGATCTATTCCCAGATGCCAAAGTCGATCATTATAATGATTGGTTTGTTAGAGCAAAGTACACATCAGGATTAAACACAATGCAGGTTACATATGGCCATGGTTCCCCTTTCATATTCTTTACATATAACAACGGGTCACCATACATATCATTCGATTCTGTACCGAAGGTCTGGTACGGTAATGCAAAAAGTCCGGTTCTTGGTGTTAGCATAGACGGCGCTCATTACGGTCTGTACGGACCAACCGGCAGCACATGGGATGGCATTGGCAGCCGTCAGCTGACCAATTCACTGAACGGTAAAGATTACTTTTCCATAGCTGCACTGCCTGATGACAAGCCAGAAACCCTTAAGAAGTTCGAACAATATGCTTATTCACATGTCACGGATACTAAAGTAAGCTGGTCATTTGATTCTTCTACCAGTGAACTAACCACTACGTACAAGTTCAATACAGAGCCGAAAGAAGGAACCAGGACTGGAACGATTTATGCAATGTATCCACATCAATGGAAGCATTCGAACAATACGAATCTTTCATTTACATACCCATCCGTACGCGGCACCATGAAGACAGGAGAAGGCACTTCTTTTGAAACCATAATGAAATATCCTGGTGTCCTTCCATCACTGCCAGATCAAGGATCATACGATCGAGAGCTGCTCGCCGAGTATATTGAAGAGGCTGCAGCTGAAGATTATTATGGTTCTCCTGACTCTTACTCTATAGGTAAACGACTTGGAAAACTAACTGCATTAGCTCCAATAGCCGATCAAATTGGAGATAGCGTCTCTGCTGACAAGTTCCGAGAAGAAATAAGATCCCGTCTGGAAAACTGGTTTACAACTAGTGACGAAATGGGAAATCCCAAACAATCGGAAATGTTTTATTATAACAATGATTGGGGGTCACTCATTGGATATCCTGCGAGTTACGGTTCAGATATGGAGCTAAACGATCATCATACTCAATATGGCTATTTCCTTAAAGCTGCTGCCGAACTTGCTCGGACAGATAAAAGCTGGGCCGCAAGCAGTCAGTACGGTTCAATGGTTGATCTCCTGATACGGGATATTGCCAGTGATGACAGAAATGATCCTATGTTTCCTTTTCTTCGGCAATTTGATCCATATGCAGGTCATTCATGGTCATCTGGACATGGGAGATTTAGCGATGGTAATAATAGCACCTCTTCATCGGAATCGATGAATGCCTGGGCAGCTCTTATTTTGTGGGGAGAAGCAACCGGTGATCAAGATACAAGAGACCTTGGAATCTACTTATATACAACCGAAATGTATGCCATTAATGAATACTGGTTTGATACATCGGGCACGAATTACCCGTCAAATTTCACACGCTCTAACGCGAGCATTATCTGGGGAGGTAAGACAACCGGTGATTCAACCATGTGGACGGCCAATCCAGCTGAAGTACATGGGGTTAATTGGCTTCCGATAACAGGATCATCTCTGTATCTCACTAGGTTCCCTTCTTACGCAGGTGAGAATTATGACACGATGGTTCGCGAAAATGAAGGAACTGATTTCAATACATGGAATGATCTCATTTATATGTACTTAGCCATTTCTGATCCTACAGAAGCGATCAAACAGTTTGAGTCACGAGCAACTTCCAGCATACCGGAGCAAGGCAACTCGAAAGCCAACACGTATCACTGGATTCATAATTTAAATACGCTTGGCACCCAGGATCCAAACATCACTTCAGACTATCCGTTATACGCTGTATTTGATAAAAACGGTAATAAAACTTATGTTGTATATAACATGAGCAGTTCAGTAAAAACGGTTCGTTTCTCGGATGGCACTGAGGTCATTGCATACCCAAACCGTTTCACTACATACGATGGTTCACAAGACTTATCCGCTAATTCTTTTCAGGCTCCAGCTGCATCATACTAAACTAATACATCAAAAAAAGAGCCCTGCTATCTATTCACAGTTGGCTCTTTTTTTTTGATTTGTTGATTGACGTTTCCTCTCACCTATCAGTTATAAACAATCCAAATCGCTCCAAATACGAACAATGCTAGTGTGTACATAATGACCAAACGCACTATATTAGCTTTTGTCTTCCGTTCATACTTCGGATTAGACTTCTTGTTCTCTTGGGACAAGCCAACCATAACGGTGGCTATTCCTCCAATTAATACGATACTAATGACGATGACATAAGGTAACACGCCAATCCCCCTTTTTTTAGAAACGCCGTTTCAGAAGCTCCTTCACCGCCTGCACCCCTTCTTCGATGCTTTCAATATGCAGTACTAGCTGCTTGTTATCATCGTATTGACGGGAAGAATGATCGTATTTCGGATCATAATAATGTTCCAACAGCAGCCTAATAGCTTCAGAAAAGCGATCTTCGGCAAGGCAGCGGCTAATTTCCGCAGCAATCGGTGTATGAATACGACCTTTAATCCGATTAAAAGCTTGAATGTATTCTGCTTTATACTCGGCGGGCTGATAATCCTTCATAATCTGTGTGACACGTTCTTCTAATGGCATATCCATGACAACGACCACGCCAGACTCTTTCTTCTCCATAAGAAAGTCAGGAAGGACGATTTTTCCGATCCGTTTACTCTCTGCTTCGAATAGAACATAAGGCGTTCGACCAATTTCTTTTAACCGTTCATACAGCAAAGCATCAAACATCTTCTGATTACGCGATTTAAGTCCGATATGACCAAAGATCGAACCCCGGTGCCCCGATAATCCTTCTAGATCGAGCACCGGATATCCTTCTTTCTGTAGCTGTTGAAGAACCGCTGTCTTACCTGTTCCTGTGAATCCATGCAGAACAACGGCTTCCGCGTCTAATTTATTCTGACTGAGTGTATCCAAAACCAGCTTGCGGTAAGCTTTAATCCCGCCTTGAATCCGATATACATGTACATCCATCAGAGAGAGCACGGTCGCTGCTGTTCTACTACGCATTCCGCCTCTCCAACAGAATACCGCTTTATTACCTTCTATCTCCTTAAATTCTTTCACAAAAGCGGGAAGCTTGGCGGACATCAATTCCAGCCCGCGTTCCTTAGCTGCATCAACACTCACCTGTTTATACAGGGTGCCAATCTCCGCTCTTTCTTCATCATTAAACACTGGAATATTATAACTCCCAGGAATCGTTGAATCTTTAAATTCTGAAGGAGATCTAACATCGATCAGACTGAATTGTTTACTGCTCTGAAGTTTCAGTAATTCCTCCACACTGATGTCTTGAAACATATGCGTACGCTCCTTTATCTATAACCCGACCACTCTAGTTGTTACTCGACGACAATCGTCCCTGGATGCTGACTCGTCACGCGACCGATCATTCCTGCCTCAACACCTGCATCCAGCAGTTCCTGAAGCAGCTTTCCAGCTTCACTCTCATCAACTGCGATGAGTAAGCCACCTGAAGTAACCGCATCACACAAGATCCAGCGATCGATTTGATCCATCTCCTCAGGGAATTGAACAGAATCACTTACATGCGCATGATTATTCTTCGTACCGCCAGGTATTACCCCCGCTTCGGCGATTTCGCGAACTCTAGGAAGCACAGGGACCTGATCTTTAACAATAACGATGCCGTTCCCACTTCCTTTGGCCATTTCTAGAGTGTGCCCCATCAGACCAAAGCCTGTAACATCTGTGCATGCATGCACTGGATAGTTATCCATGATTTCAGCTGCAGTTTTATTAAGGCCTGCCATGACTGAGGTTACGCGGGAGATCTCTTCATCGTTAAGCATGTCCTTTTTAATGGAGCTTGTAAGAATGCCCACACCAATCGGCTTCGTCAAAATAAGTGCATCTCCTGGTTTAGCTCCAGCATTGGTTCGAACCTTATCCGGATGAACAATACCCGTTACAGCAAGGCCGAATTTAGGTTCTTTATCATCAATGGAGTGACCCCCGACAAGTGTAACTCCTGCTTCTTTCAACTTGTCTCCTGCACCACGTAATATGTCTGATAGGACCTGCTTATCCAGCGTCGTAATCGGAAAAGCTACGATATTGAGCGCAGTCAGCGGCTTACCACCCATCGCATAGATATCACTGATGGCATTAGCTGCTGCGACCTGACCAAACGAATACGGATCATCCACAATTGGAGTGAAGAAATCAACAGTCTGCACCATCGCAAGTTCATCAGTTAACCGATATACGCCTGCATCATCACTTGTATCCAGTCCAACAAGGAGATTAGGGTTGGGTTCCACAGGTGGGAGTGTACGGATCACTTGTGCCAGATCCGCAGGTCCGATTTTGCAGCCACATCCCCCTTTGGAAGAGTAAGACGTTAGTTTGATTTTTTCTGATTGGTTCATGATGAATCATCCCTTCTTACATTTATCTATCCACAGCTTTTACACACAACAACCCCGGAAATGCAATGCCGCTGCACAGCATGTAGACACTTCCGGGGGCTAATCTATAAAAAGTTATATAGTTAATTTCATTATATGAAAATAGCTGTCTTAAGTCTATTCATCCTGCAGCTTATATCACTCCTAAGTCCCTATAAATGGTATAACCCCAAATATTGTCATCCTATTTCGAATTTTTTATCATTTCTTAAGGTAAGCTGATTGTATATCTGTTAAAGTGATAAAAGATAATCAAACACATTAATAGAAGCAGTGAAGGGAGTCAATAATTTAATGAAAGAAAATGATGTACAGCCAACAAATGGAGGGCGTCCAGAAGACGATTTTGGACAAGCCTCTGATCAGAATCCAAATGTAACGCCTGATCCTATCACACCAGAAGACAACAATGAAATTGTGTCAGAGATACCGGATTCAGACAAAAATTCAGATATTACACAAGATGACCTCAAGCCATTGGACGATACTACGGTACAATCATCAGAATCTGTAGGCGTAGTTTCCTCGGATAATGGTGACATAAAACAATCTCCTGCATCCACTGGTGGTAATGGTGGCAAAGGTTGGATGATCACATCCCTCGTATTGGCTGCAGCACTGATCGTTGTGCTGATCGTCAATCCTTTTGGCAAGAATAATGGTGGAAAAGCGGTCGCTAAGGTTAATAACAAAGAAATTACTCAAAACGAATTATATGAAGAGTTGGTTAGCGCAGGTGGAACACAGACGCTTGATTATTTGATTACTCAGGAACTGATCAAGCAAGAGCTTGACAAGAAATCCATTGTAATTTCGGATGAAGAAATCAACAAGGAAATTGAATCCATTAAGAGCTCTTTTGCATCCGAAGACGAATTCAATACAGCTATGCAATCCAGCGGTTTGACACTTGATACACTTAAGGAACAAACTAAATTCCAGCTTGAACTGACTAAACTTATGGGCGATAAAGTTGAAGTCACTGATGAAGAGATTAAAACAACTTACGAGCAGTATAAAGATAGCTTTGCCACTGCGGAGCAAGTTCGAGCTTCCCATATTCTTGTGGAAACAAAAGAAGAAGCTGAGGCTATCATCAAACAATTGAACGAAGGCGCAGACTTTGCTACGATTGCCAAAGAGAAAAACGAAGATGCTACAAAGGATACTGGCGGTGACCTTGGATTCTTCGAACGTGGTCAAATGGACTCTGCTTTTGAAGAAGCAGCCTTTAAGTTGGAAAAAGGAAAGTTTTCTCAAGAACCAGTAAAAAGCTCCTATGGTTACCACGTCATCATGGTGACAGATCATAAAGAAGCAACAAACCCAACGCTTGAGGATAAAAAGGAAGAAATCAAGAAACAGCTCGTTTCTAATAAAGTGAGTGAGCAGTACGCTTCATACGTTCAAGAATTGAAAGACAATGCGAAAATCACAAACACGCTTGAAGAGAAAACGGCTGCTGACGAAGAAACCAAAACCGAAACATCAGACAACTAATAGTTAATTACTTTAGACACCTTATACCATCGTGGTATAAGGTGTTTTTGGCTTGAATTTTAAAAAGTCCTTTTATGCACTCCAAAAACATGATAAGATGAAAGCGTTATCAAATAATGATAATTTAATAAGGGGGAGTCAGAATGATGCAGTGCGCACCAGAATCCAGAAATGTGTATGAGGACTTCGTGGTCGAAACGGACATTCTGTTCTTTAAAACCGGAACCCACGGATTGGTCAGTTTTCACGGCAGAAATTATAATATAAAAAAGAGAATGACTGCCGAACAAATCAACTCGCTATTATCCAGAAAACAATTCTTTAACGTCGGTGGTAACTGTTATGTTAACGTAGACAAAGCTACTGATGTTGAACAAGGAATTGTTTTTTTCGGAGAAAAGGCGCCGTCCTCAAAAATCCTTCGAATTCCTAGAAGAAAGCAAGAACCGCTTAAACGCTTAATGGCAGGAAACAAGCATCCTGTTGCATAAACCTGCCGAAAAAACCGCCCTCACCTGTGGATGAGGCGGTTTTATTATTGTTACGTTAGCGAAACGGCGCAACCACTTGATAACCGATATAATAAAACACTTCTCGTGCCAAGAAATGCAGCTTCGTACGTAAGCTTTGATAAGCACTATTTTGAGCAGGTGATGAATGGGCGTTCAGGCCCATGTCTTGAGCAATCATCATAGCCCGCTTCATATGAAGTGGATCACTTACAATCAAAAAAGATGAAACTCCATTCTGCTCTGCGATTATTTTCGCATTTCTTATGTTTTCTTCTGTAATTGTTGAGAATGTCTCAATAATAATATCTTCGGCTTTCACTTCATGATCTATAGCATACACTTGCGCTGTCTCCGCCTCACTGATCTCTCCTTGTTCTCCACTTCCTCCAGTGAAAATCAACTTTCTCACACTTCCGTTATGGTATAAGTTCAAAGCATGATCTATTCGAGCTTTAAAGACAGGGGAAGGCTCTCCATTATATGTGGCTGCACCAAGGACGATAGCCGCGTCAGCATGAAGCAGCTCTGTTCTCTGTCCATATGACCAGATCGAATAAGCAGAATACACGATATACAACAGGCTCACTATCATCAAAATTAGAGCCAATCTCAGCGGTTTGATCCTGATCACTGAATGTTTTAGATTAATCCACTTCATTCGTTTACACACCCTCCAATCACAATCAACTCATTCTTTTGTATTTATGGTAATATTTATATGAAAACGCGATCCAAGGGAGGTCTCCCCATTAATACGTTATTTGATCCAAACTATCCATACACCTTTCAGGCATTCACTACGGAACACTGGTGTATTATTGGACTTCTGCTCTTCTTGATCCTGGCTTTATTTTTGTTTCGCAAAAGGATTCTGGGAAGGCCTGCTGTTAAATCCATCATCAAGTGGTTATTGGTTGCTGCCCTGGTACTTCCGGAAATTTGCCTTCAAATATGGTATATTTCTAACGATATGTGGGACCGTACCTCCTCTGTTCCCCTGGAGCTTTGCAGCCTGACGATGTTTCTTTCAGCCATCATGCTGATAACTGACAGCCGTAAAATATACCCTTTAGTTTATTTTGCGGGTATTGGTGGTGCACTGCAAGCAGTACTTACTCCTAGTCTTGATTATCCGTTTCCACACTTCCGTTTCTTTCATTTTTTCGTGGCTCATCTTGCGATTATTATTGCACCTTTATATATGACGTGGATTCGAGGATATCGCCCAAGTTGGAAGTCCATTGCCTGGACAATGCTATTCTTAAATGTGGCTGCTCTGATCGTAGGAATTATTAATGTTGCTCTCGGATCCAATTACATGTACCTGATGAATAAACCATCTACACCTTCTCTTCTCGATTTGCTCGGACCACATCCCTTCTATTTACTGGTTGAAGAAATGTTCGCACTCGTACTGTTTGTTGTAATGTATACCATGTTTTTTGCTATTCCGGATCGAGTTCGGCGAAACCGTGAAGCCCGAAATAAGCCAGTTCAATCATCATTTTAAACTGTAGTATAAATAAAAAAGGCGTATGGAACTTCTCCTTATGAAGCGAGAAATACCTTACGCCTTATGTTATTAATGAAAGATACTATTTCAAATAAATACGTGCCGTCTCTTCCCAAATTTCACCTGGGGCAAGTCCGAACAATCCAATCTCATCCGCTGGCAGATCAACATTCGGTGCATTGACTAAATTAATCTGTGGCTCTGGACAGAAGAACTCTTTACAAGCATTGTTATTCCAGATCATCCACTGTTTATATGATGTGCCTACATCGTATACCAGTGTCTTGCTGAGTCGTGAATCCGTTAGCTCCATACGGTTTCTTCCATTCTGAGGAACAGCCGTATAGTGGTTGTCCATCGCATCAAAATATGGATTAACACCTTCTTCACGCATGAGCTTCTCATCTTCGTTCAAATCTTGATGCTGACCCGTTGGCAGCATACGTTCATTCAATTCCCAGCGCTTGCCAATCGTCAATTGCAGCTTATAATCATCAGCTGTACTTCCTTCAGCAAAAGGAGCATTAATCGCCGTATGGAATGCAAGCAAACAAGGCATTGCTTGTTCTCCCTCGTTCCGAATGAATACCTGCTGCGATAATCCAGCAGCACTCACTGCATACCGAAGCCGGAAAGTAAATGTATGCGGCAGCATTGTATACACCGGATGATCTTTATCAATGGTCACACTTACAGTAACGTAACTTTCTAATGCCGTCGTTCCATACTCCTCCACAGTCCAAGGAATGGTATGCAGAAAGCCGTGAAGATGATTACCTGTTGCCTCTTCATTCACAGGAAATTGATACGTTTGTCCATTCCAAGGGAACTTTCCATCCTCATATCGGTTCGGTGGAAACAACACGGGAATACCGTGTACTCCTGGATTATCTTTAAACAGCTCCATCTCTGATTCAGCCGGTTCACGCAAGAATCGGTAACCGCTTTCGTTATCACGGAAAGCAATCAGATTCCCTCCGATTTCAGGCAAAATAACAGCCTCGTATGGACCGTATTGCAGCCAAACCGCTTTTTCTCCCTGATAAGATCCTTCGAATGCCTTGTGGTTCATCGGTTGATCTCTCCTCTCTTATGTCACCTTTAGATTACCATAAACAAGCTCCCTGATTCTATATATTACACAGATCGGTCAGCCTTATCAGACTGACCGAAAGTAAAGTAAATAACCTTGTTATTCCGTTGTTGCGGGTCTAGTTGCTTCTGCAATCTCTCTATCTAACTCTTGAGTGAACGACTCTCCCTGTTCTTGCGTCCAGTTCATAATCTCAGTCATATACCTGATTACAGCTTCCTTCCACTTCAAGGTCCATTCCATTCGAAACAGTAACGAGCCAGTACGTCGAATAAAGAAGTCAACAGGCTTTACTGTCATTTCATGCTGTATTGCATAAACAAGCGGCACATAGACCTCTAACGGAAGATTATACATCTTGCCTTCATTGCCGATCTGACATGCCAGCTCGAACAACTTCACTGCGTTTGAGCCATAAGTTCGCACCCAGCTTTCAGCGAGTTTCGAGTCTAGACCAAGACTAACAGCATGCTCGGTTTGCTCCCTGATATAAGCAGGGAATTGAACGGAACCACCCACATGCCCCCCAGAGATCGGAAGACTTTTCGTTCTGCATGAACCGAAGGATGGGCCTCCACTCTCATGAATTCGCTTCGCAACCAGATTAACTACAGTATCAGCCATTTTCCTGTATCCAGTGAGCTTCCCGCCTGCAATCGTTATAAGTCCACTGGGCGACTCCCAAATTTCATCTTTTCGCGAGATTTCTGACGGGTCCTTTCCCTCTTCCAAAATAAGCGGCCTTACGCCAGCCCAAGCAGACTCAACGTCCGATCCAGTCAGCTTCTCATTTGGGAACATATAATGTATTGCATTCAAAAGATAGTCACGATCCGACTCCGTTATAAATGGATGAATAGGGTCCTTTTTGTATACGGTATCGGTTGTTCCTACATAGGTCTTACCATCCCGTGGTATAGCAAATACCATTCGTCCATCCGGTGTATCAAAATACACCGCCTGCCTGAGAGGGAATCTGGACTGATCAATTACCAGATGAACACCTTTGGTCAGCTGAAGCATTTTCCCCTTTTTAGAACGATCCATTTCTCGGACCTGATCCACCCAAGGGCCGGTAGCATTGACGATTTTGTGACCGGATACGCTATAAACGCCTCCGCCTAGCATGTCTTTAATTTTAATTCCGACGATTTTTCCATCGGTATCATAATTCAAGGTATCTGCTTTTGCGTAGTTTATTATTTCAGCTCCTTGAGCTGCAGCCTCTTTAAGCACTTCTAATGTCAATCGGGCATCATCCGTTCGGTATTCCACATAATACCCGCTACCCTTCAGTCCATCCTTTTTGAGTAGAGGTTCCTTCTTCAGCGTCTCTGCAGGAGATAACATCGTCCGCCGCTCACTTCTCTTGACACCTGCCAAGAAGTCATATACTTTCAGTCCAACAGATGTGCTGAATTTACCGAATGTTCCTCCCTGATGGATTGGAAGAAGCATCCACTCGGGTGTCGTCACATGCGGCCCATTCTCATATACGACAGCCCTCTCCTTCCCCACTTCTGCTACCATTCCCACTTCAAATTGCTTCAGATAGCGAAGCCCCCCATGCACAAGCTTTGTTGAACGACTGCTCGTTCCGGCAGCAAAGTCTTGCATTTCCACGAGTAAAATAGTCATACCTCGCGTCACAGCATCCAATGCGATTCCTGCCCCGGTAATTCCGCCTCCAATCACGATCAGGTCATAGGTTTTACCATTTACTCCTTCAAATATATCTTTGCGCTGCAAGCTAGAAAATGATCTCATCTTATTCATTGATGATAATTCCTCCTCGAGTGTCAATTGGAATATAAATAAACAAAAAAAGAGACCGCGAATTACACGATAGCACCTTAATTAAAAGGTGTACCGAGCTATGCGGTCTCTCCAGATCTCCTGACTCGTATTAACTTATGGATTATTATAACACATAAAATTTTAATGAAAAGCCATAGCTGCATAAACAGCTTTTTTCCAACCCTTATAAAGCTGTTCTCTGGTTTCCTCATTCATCGTTGGTTCAAAACTCTTCTCAACACTCCATTTGCGGCAAATTTCATCTTGGTCCTTCCAGAAGCCAACAGCCAGACCAGCTAGATACGCTGCTCCCAATGCGGTTGTTTCACTGATCACGGGACGTTCTACGGGTACATTCAGAATATCGCTTTGAAACTCCATCACAAACGTATTCGCCACGGCTCCACCATCTACTCGTAGGGATTCAATCTTGTACCCTGAATCCTCTTCCATAACAGAGAGCACATCCCGGGTCTGATAAGCGAGTGATTCCAGCGTGGCCCGAATAAAGTGTTCTTTCGTTGTCCCTCTGGTCAGACCGAATACCGCACCTCGAACCTCACTGTTCCAATAAGGACTGCCAAGCCCGACAAAAGCTGGAACAACATACACACCCTCAGCGGACTCAACCCGGCGTGCATAGGGCTCACTATCCTTCGCTTCACGGAACATGCGAAGTCCATCTCGGAGCCACTGAATCGCAGATCCCGCTACAAACACGCTACCTTCAAGCGCGTATTGTACCTTTCCGTTTAATCCCCAAGCAATCGTCGTAATAAGCCCATGTTCAGATTTTACGGGCTTATCGCCTGTGTTCATCAGCATAAAGCTGCCTGTTCCGTATGTCGTCTTTACCATTCCTTCTTTAAAGCAGGTCTGGCCAAACAACGCTGCCTGTTGGTCCCCTGCTGCTCCTGCAATTGGTACTTCCCTGCCAAAGAAGTGATAGGTGACTGTATTCGCATAAATCTCGGAAGAGGGTCTGACTTCAGGCAGCATATTCGCCGGAATATCTAGTATTTGCAGCAATTCCTCATCCCACTTCAGGTCATGAATGTTAAACAGCATCGTTCGAGAAGCGTTGGAGTAATCTGTTACATGCGCCACTCCTCCGGACAGTTTCCAGATAAGCCAGGTATCAATAGTACCGAATAATAGATCCCCCTGCTCAGCACGGTCACGGACACCATCTACATGATCCAGGATCCATTTGATTTTGGTACCTGAGAAGTAAGGATCAACCAATAGGCCTGTTTTTTCACGGACAATCTGATCATGACCATCCGCGATTAGCTGCTCACAGATTGAGGCCGTCTGACGGGATTGCCATACGATCGCATTATAGACTGGAACGCCGGTCTTACGGTCCCACACCACGGTCGTCTCTCGTTGATTCGTGATACCGATGCCAGCTACTTGCTCTGTCTTCACTCCTGCCTCGGACAAACAGGTGGCGATAACCGCGAGAATAGAGCCCCATATTTCATTTGCATTTTGCTCGACCCAGCCAGGTTTGGGGAAATACTGTGGGAACTCTTTTTGAGCCGAATATACCATATTACCATCCTGATTAAATAAAATAGCTCTTGAACTCGTCGTACCTTGATCCAGAGCTAGTATGTATCGTTCCATTCCAATTCCCCTTTCCAGTTCATTTATAAAAAAAGATTACGGCCTTGAGAATAGCATGTCAAATATGAAGAACAGTTCTCATTTCACTATATATGACTAGGCAAATAATGCTGAAATAGCTCTTTACTTGATGTCGTCACAGCCATAGCACCCGCTGCAATCGCTTCTTCCACCTGTGTAGGTGTCCTTATGAGCCCACCAGCAAAGATCGGAATACCTGTGCGCTCGTATACTTCCTCAATCATATGCGGCATAGCGCCGGGAAGCACCTCTATATAATCAGGCTTTGTCTTATCAAGCAACGCATAGTTCTTCTCAAGTGCAAGTGTATCGAGCAGAAACACTCGCTGTATGGCTACGATCCCTTTCTGCTTTGCTTTTAAAATAACGCTCGAACGCGTAGAAATGAGTCCATCTGGGCGGATCTCCTGACACAAATATTCCGCAGCATATTCATCATTCTTCAGTCCTTGGATTAAATCCGCGTGGAGAAACATCTTTTTCTCCGTTTCGCGTATTAGTCGATACATAGGCCCAAGGCGGGCAATATGCGTGTCCAGCAATACGCCATATCGATACGTACTTTCGAGAATTTTATCGAGCTGTTTCATCTGCTTTGCAGCGGGAAGTATTTTCTGGCCGTGAAAACTCATTCGCTACACTCCTCTACTCGTGTCAAATCTTAATACTGCTCTGCTTCTGTGGTTAATCCGTTATCGAAAAACCCAGAACATCCTGAAGCAATACAGCAGCTGCCCCCATTAATTTATCATTTTCACCAAGCGATGATTGTCCAAATACCAGCTCATCCTTGACGATCGACATCGCATGCTTTTCAATATATACCTGAACCTTGCTCAGCAGCTCGGTATTGCCTATCGCCATCTCCCCGCCAAGAATAAGCGCTCCAGGGTTAAACATATTGATCAAATTAACGATACCCGCACCTAGATGCTCAGCCACCTCCTCGTTAATATCCTGAGCCAGACGATCTCCCTGTCTCAGTGCTTCCAGATAGACCGACGGAATGATCTTTCCATAATCTCCACCGATGACCTCACCGATTCGTGTTGGCCGTCCCGTTGTAATAGCGGTTAAAATTCGTGAATATACAGCTATCCAGCTAATGTAGCTGTCAAGGCAACCCACATTGCCGCATTCACAACGTATTCCACTGCGATTGACACTGGTATGGCCGAATTCCCCTGCGCCACCGTGAACACCGCGCATAATACGATCATTAATTAGAATACCTGACCCCAGACCATCACCAATAGAAATATAAATCAAGTTTGAGTAAGGGAATTTACCGAACCTTCTTTCAGCCAGAACAACGGCATTCATATCGTTCTCCAGCCATATCTTTAGGCCATATCTGTCCTCTAAAATCTGCTTTAGCGGCACATTGGACATGCGAAGCTTTGTGTTGTAATATACAATACCTTGCTCATTATTAACTACTCCAGGTACGGTAACTGATATTCCAATGCACCTATGAAGATCCTCAGATCCTCCGAAGAATGTATCCATTAACTCAAGCAGGAGCTGAACCAGCTCTTCACCCTGCAGACCAGATATTTGATGGGTACTCTTTCGAAGCACACTTGCCTCAAGATTCATCTGGGCCAAAATGATCAGGGAGTTCGTCATAGCCACTGCGAACAAATATTGATTATTCGGATTGAACTTCAGCAGGACAGGCTTTCGCCCTCCACTGGAAATCCCGGTGCCAATCTCGGATACATATCCTTCCTTAATCAATTCCTGTACTGCTGATGCAACTGTCGATGGGCTAATTTGATTTGACTTAGCGAGTTCAATTCGCGAGATCGGCCCTTCTGTCCGTATTTTGTTCAGCACCATGGAGCGGTTATGTTCCTGTATAAGCTTTAGGTCACCTTTCCGCATTTTTTTCAATAAGCTTCAACCTTTCCGTTTTACTAGTTTACGAGTGCTATTCATTCATATATTCCATATTTAGTCCTATAACCATTTTTTGCAAGCATTGATTCGACTTATTCCAATGATCAAAATAACATAAACTCTATTTATTCTTTTTTATCTCCTGCATCACCTGCCATATGGATCAAAATTTAATTAAAATTATTTGTAACCGCTTACTTGAAAATATTTAAGAGGAATTATATAATCTTTCGCAACAGATGACATAGTTATCCATCATTGGATGCATCTACATCCTAATAACTTATTCTTATGAATGGAATAACTTATCATTTAATTTGAATTTGAGGGGGGCCTTCATTTACACCATTCACCCGAGTAGCTACTCATAAAGTTGCTTAAGCTCGTTGACTAAACATGAATGAGGAGGCATTAGTGATGAAAAAAATTATTTTAACGGTTATGTTCTTATTTACTTCTCTTTTAGCCGCATGTGGAGGCGGATCCTCTGATAACGGTGGAAAAAAGGTAATCAATGTCGCCTTGTGGGATGAAAACGTAAAGGAAACGTTGAACGAATCGATCAAACTCTATAATCAAAAACATCCTGATGTTGAGGTTAAGGTTACATACACCCCTTGGGCTGACTATTGGACCAAACTCAGAACGAGTCTGGCAGGAAACAGCGGCCCTGATGTGTTCTGGATGAACGGACCTAACTTCCATTCTTATGCTTCTTCCGGATTAATTAAGGATCTGAAGCCACTCATTGATCAGAGCAATCTAGATACTTCAGTGTACACGGATGCACTTGTTGACTTGTATACCTACAACGGGAACCTATACGGCCTTCCTTATTTCCTCGATTCCATCGGACTTTTTTATAACAAAGAAATTTTCGATAAAGCTGGGGTAACTTACCCTGATGATACTTGGACCTGGGAGACTCTAGAAGAAAATGCAGCCAAGCTTACGGATAAGTCAAATGGTATTTATGGATTCATCGCTCCCATCGATAACCAAATCGGGTATTACAATTTCATTCATCAGGCTGGCGGCTTTGTCATCTCTGACGATAAAACAGAATCCGGTTTTAACTCGCCTGAAGCCTTGTCTGCATTTCAGTGGGAACAGAATATGATCGATAAGGGGTATTCCCCAAATGCACAACAGCAGCTGGAGACCAAGCCGCGTCAATTATTCGGTTCCGGTAAAGTCGGCATGTACCCTGCAATTTCCGTTAACTCTCCTGAGCTTTACAAGCTGTTAGGTGACAAGCTCGGTGTAGCCGAGCTCCCAGCAGGCAAACAGAAGGCTTCGATTGTTCATGGACTCAGTTGGACGATTAACGGCAAAACCAAGGTCGAGCAAGAGGCATGGGATTTGGTCCAAATTCTATCCGGTAAAGAAGGCTCTGAACTATTAGCCAAATCTGGATTTAGCATTCCGGCATATAAAGGTGCTGAAGAAGGCTGGCTCAAATCTATTCCTTCACTTGATTTACAAGTGTTCGTTGACAGTCTCGAATTCGCCGTTCCTTACCCCGTTTCGCAGAAAACAGCTGAATGGCAAGATGCCGAGGTCAAAGAGATTCAGGCCGCCTTCCTCGGGAAGAAGTCATTTGAAGAGGCTCTCAAGAATGCAGCCGAAAAAATGAACTCCATCCTTGCTACGGAGCAAAAATAAACCGATCAGCATAAAGAAAGGACGGTGCGGCCCATGAATGCGCCCTCGCTAAAGAAAAGCAAGCACCCGGAAATGCTGATAAAACAAAAGCACAAAACATCCAAACTTACCCGAATGGAAGCGATTTGGGGCTATCTCTTCATCCTGCCTGTTGTGTTAGGTCTGGGAATATTTTATATGGCTCCATCTGCCGCTTCATTGTTCTTATCCTTTACCTCATGGGATGGCATGACGTCCCCTAACTTCATCGGTATCGAGAACTTTCAAAATCTGATGAAAGACGAAAAATTCACAAAATCCATGCTGAATACTATGCTCTACACTTTCGGGACTGTTCCATTATCCATTGCTTTCGCTACGCTATTAGCGGTACTTCTCAATCAAAAAATCAAGGGCATGGTCGTATATCGAACGCTATTTTTCATCCCCGTCATAACCATGCCGATTGCAGTTGGTATGGTATGGAGATGGCTCTATAATTCGGAGTTCGGTCTGATCAACTATGTACTCGGTACGATGAATTTACCGCAGCCTAACTGGCTTTTTGATGAAAAGTTTGCCCTCTTCTCGATCGTCATTGTAAGCGTCTGGAGCAGCATTGGTTATAATGCAGTTATTCTATTGTCAGGTCTACAGGGAATATCCAGCAGTTATTATGAGGCCGCTTCACTAGACGGAGCCGGTACGCTGTATAAGTTCTTCCGGATTACACTCCCTCTTCTGACTCCAAGCTTGTTCTTTGTACTCGTGATGTCATTTATTAATTCATTTCAGGTATATGACTTGATCTTCATCATGATGGATCAACAGACAACGCTTCTCGATTCAACACGAACCGTTGTATATAGCATCTGGGAAGATGGATTCAAATATTTCAATATGGGATATGCGTCAGCACAAGCCTTTATGTTGTTTATCGTCATTCTAATCATTACGATGTTCCAGATGTATTTCCAAAAAAGGTGGGTTCATTACCAATAACCAGAGGGAGGGTCACATCTTGAAAACTTCAATTGCGTCAGAAAAAACCCGCCGTCTGGCGGTCCACTTTCTGTTAGCTGCCGGTGCACTCCTAATGATCATGCCGTTTCTATGGATGCTATCAACATCTTTTAAATCCTTTGCGGATTCCATGACTATACCCCCGACGTGGCTACCGGCTGAGTGGCATTTTGATAATTATCTTCGTGTGATAGAGACGATTGATTTCGGCGTTTACTACTGGAATACAATACTCGTAACCTTGGGACGTACAGGCGGTCAGCTGATACTCTGTTCTCTTGCCGCTTATGCCTTCGCTTGTATGAATTTCCCTTTTAAAAATGTTATTTTTCTTGCTTTACTTGCAGTATTGATGGTTCCCTCCCAAGTTGTCATGATTCCAAGCTTTGTTATCATGCGGGAGCTAAACTGGCTTGATACCTTTTATGTACTTATCGTCCCTGGTATCTTCAGTGCCTTCGGCACATTTCTGCTTAGACAGTTCTTTATGACCCTTCCTAAGGATCTTGAAGAGGCTGCTAAAATCGACGGCTGCAGTTATTTCCGAATTTACTGGAACATTTATCTGCCATTATCCAAAGCTGCGCTTGTTTCATTAGCCATCTTTACGATCCTTGCATCTTGGAATGATTTGCTCTGGCCTCTCATTATGACCAGCTCCGAAGATATGCGAGTGCTTTCAATTGGCATCTCTAGCTTTCAGGGACAGCATTCTACCGACTATCCGCTACTGATGGCGGGTGCTGTAATGGCTATCATGCCAATAATCATTTTATTTATTTTCTTGCAGCGTTATTTCATCGAAGGAATAGCTATGAATGGAATTAAAGGGTGACAGCATACTTTAGAGAAGAAGCTATTCTAAAAGATCTAATCTTGCAGGATAGCTCCTTTTTCTTTTGTTAGACCATCAAAATAACAGATAACACAAAAAAACCACCCTTTGGAAGAATGGAAGTGTATAAGCCACCATCTTCAAAGGAGCGGTTTCATAATAGCTGCACTATAAGCCGGATTACAGTCCGAGTGAAATATACTTGATTTCCAGAAACTCCTCGATTCCGAAATGGCCGCCTTCTCTGCCAAGCCCACTCTCCTTAAAGCCACCGAATGGCGCTTGGGCGGTTGATGGAAGAGGATCATTAATACCTACAATACCGTATTCCAGTGATTCCGCAATCTGCACTGCTTCACTGATATGTTCAGTAAATACATAAGCAGCCAGTCCATAAGGACTGTTATTCGCTCGTTTCACGGCTTCCTCCACGGAGCTGAATACCGCAATGGGAGCTAGCGGACCGAAGGTTTCTTCACTCATGCACAGCATATCATCCGTTGCATTCTTAATGACAGTAGGCTGTACATACGTTCCTTGGTCTTCCTTATTCTGTTCATCACCTGCTAGTAGAATACCACCTTTATCTAGCGCATCCTGAATATGTTTTCGTACTTTCTCGGCTGCCTCAGCATTAATGAGAGGCCCGATATCGATGCCCTCATCCAATCCGTTACCTACCTTAAGCTTCTTCGTCAATTCGGCAACCTTATCTGCAAACGCAGATGCAACAGATTCTTCCACATAAATCCGATTCGTGCATACACAGGTCTGTCCAGCATTACGGAATTTAGACAAAATAACTCCTTCTGCGGCCTTATCCAGATCAGCGCGTGCAGTCACGATTAAAGGAGCATGTCCACCCAACTCCAGCGAAATCTTCTTCACATTTTCGGAAGCTCCAGCCATCAACTTCTTACCGACAGCTGTTGATCCCGTGAAAGATAACTTGCGAACTCGACTGTCTTGCTGCCACACATCAGCAATCTCACTTGAATTGCCCATAACGATGTTAATCACACCTGCAGGCAATCCGGCTTTATCGGCTAATTCCACCAGCTTAAGTGCTGTGAAAGGCGTCTCCCGAGAAGGCTTAATAACGATTGTACAGCCAGCAGCGAGAGCAGGCGCAACCTTTCTAGTGATCATGGAAGCAGGAAAATTCCACGGCGTAATCGCAGCGACAACACCTACCGGCTGTTTCGTTACAAGTATTCGTTTATTCGATGAAGATGCCGGTATCGTTTCGCCGTATATTCTTTTACCTTCCTCAGCGTACCAGCTAATAAAGTTGTTCGCATATTTAATTTCCCCGGCTGCTTCTTTCAATGGCTTACCTTGCTCAAGTGTCATCGTTTTCGCTAATTCATCTGTATTCTCAGCGATCAAATCATACCAACGACGGAGAAAATCCCCTCTTTCCTCGGCGGTTAACTTCGACCAAGCAGGAAATGCTTTATGTGCCGCGTCTACGGCTTGCTTAGCCTCCGACCGTCCCCCTTTAGAAACAGTACCGATCATTTCGCCAGTAGCCGGGTTAAAGACCTCTGTCTGTTCGGATGTACTTAGCCATTCTCCACCTATATACATTTGATTTGGATTCATATGCTAATCCCCCTCCCTATGCGTGCTAATATATGACCATTGTCCTCTAATAGTAACCGACTTTCAAATAAACAAAACACCGAGTCCTGTGTAACGGAACCGGTGTTTATATTCAACTTAATTATTTAACTCCAGCGCTAACTTCTTTAACCATTTCAGATACAGAAGTCAATCCACCACCGGAAAGGTACCAGTAGTTCGGGTCCAAATAAACGATGTTTCCATCTTTGTAAGCATTCGTTGTTTTTACAAGTTCATTTTCTACCACATCTTTTGCACCAGAATCTTGACCTGTTGCTACGACAGCACCACGGTCAACAACGAAGAGGTAGTCCGGATTTTTCTCTACAATATATTCGCTGGAAATATCTTTACCATGTGTACTAACTTCAATACCAGGGTCTACTGCTGTGAAGCCGAATACGTCATGCAGAATACCAAAACGGGAACCTGGACCGTAAGCACTAATCTTGCCTTCGTTCGCAAGGATGATCAGGGCATTCTTACCTGATGCTGTAACCTTTTCGTTTAGCGCTGCAATCTCTTTATCAACGGTTTCCAATTCGGTCTTAATTTGATCTTCTTTACCAAAAATCTGTCCAATCGTGTTCATGTTTTCTTTAAAAGATTCCATGTATCGTGCAGTGTCTACACCCATATAGATCGTTGGTGCGATTTTGGAAAGCTCCTCATAAGCATCACTTTGTCTACCGGAGATGATGATGAGGTCCGGCTTGATTTGGTTGATTTTCTCGAAATCAGGCTCTTTCAAGCTACCCACGTTCTCGTACTTCGCATCTTCATATTTTGAAAGATACGGAGGAATGTTTTTCTGAGGAACACCTGTAACTTCAATGCCGAGCTTATCTAACGAATCGAGAACACCAAAGTCAAACACAACGAGTTTTTGTGGGTTCTTCGAAAACTCTGTTTTACCAAGCTGGTGCTCAATCGTGATTTTATCGCTTGCGGATTCTCCACTGTTACCACCATTACCGGACGCCGCATTCTTGTTCTCATCCGATCCACAGGCTGCAAGAGCCAGTGTAAATACTGTAGCCATGATCAACATTAATACTTTTTTCATTACTTCCACCCCTATATATTATTTTATATTAATGAAAAAATTACAATTGAAGTTAATTATTACCATTTGTATGCCATAGGGAGTCCTTCCGCTTTTCACAAGCAGACTCCTCATTAAGCATTAGGGATAAGATTATTGGTTAATCCTCGTGAATCTTATCCCTGCTGGTATCATTAATCCGTTAAGCGTAGTAAACACAGATCTTATTATCGTTAATCTCTTCAATCTCGATATCCATATCATAAATGCTGCGAAGCACATCACTCTGAATAATTGTATCCGTCTTACCTTCGTTCTCAATCTTACCGTCTTTAAGAGCTACGATATAATCGGAATAGCAAGATGCAAAGTTAATATCATGGATAACAATAACAATCGTTTTATTCAGATCGGCTACTAGCTTTCTAAGAATCTTCATAATTTGAACAGAGTGTTTCATATCCAGGTTATTCAGCGGTTCATCTAGCAAAATATACTCTGTATTCTGAGCAATGACCATAGCAATATAGGCACGCTGTGTTTGACCACCACTAAGCTGGTGCAGATATTTGTGCTGCATGTCTTCAAGTTCCATATAACGGATCGCTTCATCGACATACTTCTCATCTTCAGCCGTCAATCTACCTTGAGAATATGGAAACCGTCCGAAGGAGACCAGCTCTCTAACCGTCAGACGAAGACTGATGTGGTTAGATTGTTTCAAGATCGAAATCTTCTTAGCCAGATCGCCGCTCTTCCACTCACTGACTTCCTTACCTTCAATCATGATTTCTCCACTGTCTTTAGATACGAGTCTGCTGACCATGGACAAAAGACTACTCTTACCAGCGCCGTTTGGTCCGATAAAGGATGTAATCTTACCTTTAGGTATTGTAACTGACACACTATCCACAACTTTTTTACCATTGTAAGCTTTAGATACATTAGTAACCTGGATCATGATTTACTCTCCTTTAATAGCAGATAGATGAAGTACACACCGCCGACAAAGTTAATAATGACACTTAGCGTAGTTGAGAAGGTAAACACTCGTTCAACGATCAGTTGTCCTCCGACCAGAGCAATGATACTGATTAGAACCGAGCCTGTAATTAAGTAAGAATGTCGATATGTCTTTAAGAATTCATACGATACATTCACGACTAGAAGTCCGAGGAATGTAATCGGTCCGACAAGCGCTGTAGCCACCGCGATAAGAACAGCTACAATAATCAGCAATCTCTTTACAACAAAATCATAGTTCACACCAAGATTGATTGCCTGCTCACGCCCTAGAGCCAGTACATTAAGGTATTTAAAGAACCTTGCGAAATAGATCAATGTTAACCCTACAACAATAAAAGAAATAAGTAACAGCTCGGTCTTTACATTGTTGAAGCTGGCAAACATTTTATCAGATACAAACTGAAACTCATTCGGATCAATCAGTACTTCCATAAATGAAGACATACTTGAGAACAATGATCCGAAAATCATGCCGACTAACAGAAGAAAGAAAATGCTATTTCCTTCCCTTCGAAACAGAATCTTGTACAAGACTCCAGAGAAGAGAATCATACCGCCGACATTGATAAGAAAATTAAGGTTGCCAAGCTCATACATTGCAAATGAACCAAAGGCGAAAATAACAAAGGTCTGTATTAGTACATATAAGGAATCAAGTCCCATGACACTTGGTGTTAATATCCGGTTGTTAGTAATCGTTTGAAACACCGTGGTAGATAATGCTATTGAACCGCCAGTTAATACGATTGCAAGCACTTTTTTGATTCTTCTCGGAAACGCGTAGTCCCAACTACCTCCAAGATCTATAAATAGGAAGAGGGCTATCAGGATAAGCGCCGCCGCGGCCAACAGACCGGTTTTGGCTTTATAAGTCATATGCCTTTCTCCTCATCAATAAGTAAATGAATATACCGCTTCCGATTACTCCCACGGTTAAGCTGATCGGAATTTCGTAGGGATAGATGATAATTCGGCCGATAATGTCACAAAAGAGAACAAATCCGGCCCCCAGCAGTGCGGTATGCGAAAGGCTTTTTTTCAAGTGATCCCCCAAGTAAAGACTCACGATGTTCGGTATGATCAGTCCTAGGAAAGGTATCATACCTACAGTCAGAACGACTGAAGCAGTTACCAGAGCCACAATAATCAAACCGATGTTTACCACTCTTCTGTATTTCAATCCCAGATTTGTTGCAAATTCCTCACCCATGCCTGCCACTGTAAATTTATTGGCGAACAAATAGGCAAGAACGACCAGTGGAACACTTATGTACATCAGTTCATACTGCCCCTTGATGATCATTGAAAAGTCACCTTGTAACCAGGCAGACATGTTCTGAATAAGATCATATTTATAGGCGAAAAATGTAGCGATTGAGCTAATAATATTCCCGAACATCAATCCAACCAGCGGGATAAACACCGCATCTTTGAATTTAATTTTGTCCAGTATCTTCATAAAGACAAGCGTACCAGCAAAAGCAAAGAGAAATGCGACTAGCATCTTGATGAGCGGCCCTGTGGTTGAAAACACCAGCATGGAGACCAGAATCCCAAGTCTTGCGGAATCCATCGTTCCTGCCGTCGTCGGCGAAACGAATTTATTCCGGCTAAGCTGCTGCATAATCAATCCGCAAATACTCATGCTGACTCCAGCCAGAATTAAACTGATAAGTCTCGGTACACGACTGACTAGAAAAATATGCTGTTGTTGCTCAGTCATCCTGAACAGATCAAGTGGTGAAATGTCCTTTACTCCAATAAATAAGGAGATGAAGGATAATACTATAACTGCTGCGATCAAGTATCTTTTCTTCATAGCTCTTCCTTCTATGCAGGTATGCAGTTACCGGTAAATTCCGGTTCGTTAAGTTGATATCATTCTCAATGAGATTGATTATCATTTGCGATCTGTAATGAATTATATCATCCCATTCTCAACCCATCAAGTATAATTGAGAATCAAAATCAATTAAATTTCTCAAAAATTTAATATATGTTCATCATTTGTTCACATTATTAAGTTTCGTTCATGTAAACATCACATGATTATCATTTTCCTTCATATACTAACCGTCGTTATTGTTTTAACTTTCGAAAAATCGATTAATTAAACTTGACAATGAACTCTGTAATATAATAACATACTTACAGATAGTTTTTTTATAACTTTTTGTAAGTTGCTAGTGTTGTTTTACTGTCCGATGACTGATCGTACACATAGCAGCCATCAATGTATTACGACAGATTTTTTAGAAATCTTATATCTAAGTAAGCAACCAAAACTATGAACTCTAGGAGGAATTTCATCATGTCAACAGATTTCAGCACTGCCCTTAAAAACCGTCGTTCAATTTATGCGATCAGTAAAGACTCCGTTATTTCAGATGAACGCATTCAAGATCTTGTAAATGAAGCGGTAAAACATACTCCATCTGCTTTCAACTCCCAAAGTGCTCGGGTAGTTGTGCTTCTAGGAGAACAACATGATAAACTATGGAACCTGACTGAAGGTATTCTTAAGGAAGTTGTTGGCGGTAGCGAAGAGCAATTCGCTTCTACAGCTCAAAAAATGGCCGGCTTCCGTGCAGGCTACGGAACAGTTCTATTCTTCGAAGACAGCAGTGTCGTTGCTAACTTGCAAGAGAACTTCGCACTTTACGCTGATAACTTCCCGATCTGGTCCCTTCAATCTTCAGGTATGCTTCAGTTTGTGGTATGGACAGCTCTTGAGGCTGAAGGTCTTGGTGCTTCCCTGCAGCACTATAACCCACTGATTGATGAGAAGGTTAGAAATGAATGGAATCTGCCTGAAAGCTGGAAATTGCTCGCTCAAATGCCTTTCGGTAAGCCAACAGCAGAGCCAGGCGAGAAAGAATTCCAGCCGCTTGAAAACCGTGTAAAAGTATTTAAATAATCTCTTACCTCAAACGGGTGTCCTAAAAGCCATATCATGGCTAGTAGGGCACCCGTTTTTCATATTTTGATTGGAGGCTGCCCTTGCTGTTGTCGCTACGCTCCGGTAAGAAATGTAAGAAATCATTGAAATATAATAGCCTGGACGTTACAATAACACGAGAATGAAGGTCCTGTTACCAATCGCATACAATTTCGAGCTAACTAGGGGTGCCTTGTGCTGAGAGACGTAATGATCGTCAACCCTTACTACCCGATCTAGGTCATACTAGCGTGGGGAAGTGGAGCTTTGTGTTTATTTCCTATGAGCATAAAACTGCACTTCTTACCCGGAGTGCAGTTTTTTATTTTCATATAATACAAGGAGGTTTTAATTTTATGAGCCATCTCACTTGCGGAACCAGCCGAATAGTAGGCTGCCGATTCTCCGTATTTCCAATGACTGATCGATTCGTAGAGGTTATTACGGAAGCACTGGAGTCCGTCAATACCGACAAGGTTTGGATTCATACCGATGATTTATGTACATGTGTCAGAGGACGAGCAGAGCATGTATTCGACGTGACTCGTGCGATATTCGCCCATACAGCTGGAACGGGTGTTCATACGGTATTTAACGGAACTTTCTCGATTGGCTGCCCAGGTGACAGCAAAGGGGATGTATTCATGTCAGAAGATGATGTTCGCATGAATGAAAGTCTTGCTGAAAAAGCTAACATTGAAACAGCCAGTCACTTCTCACTTTATCCGTTAGGCACAGACAATTATATGGACATCATATATCAAGAAGTGGAACGTGCTAAATCCAAAGGGACATTAACACAGGGCATTCACTACTCCAGCCGACTGGACGGCACTTTATCAGCGGTATTTGAAACCCTGGAAGATGCTTTTACTCATGCGATACAAACAGAAAGAAGCCATCTGGTGATGACTGCTGTTGTTTCGGCTAATAGTCCTTCTCCAAAGTCAATTTGAACTTCCTGCACTTCGTTATTGAATAATCTTAAACATCGACTATCTTCTATAATATACTCCCTCGACCGAGACATAGGTCGAGGGAGTGTATCCATTTCTCATCTAGCCGATTGGACTAGACCCAAACTGCAAGAATGATTACAAGCAGAATGAAGAGTACCAATACGACACCAACTGGGTTGCCCCATCCACCGCCACATACTTCGCTCATGAAGATCCCTCCTGAGTTTTAATATCGTGTGATCTAATCACAATACTAATGTATTTAGGATGAGGCTGATCTGTAACGGCTCTTATCCCTCCATGATACTTACTCTTCGTAACCAATCAAATGCGGACCACCATATGGCTCTAAAATTCTTTCGGCTAGCTCCAATAATTGCTCCTGGTTATTGTAGCGGTAGAACAACGCCATTGACTTCTCCAATGCATCTGCTGTACTCGCATCATACACAGACAGAAATCGAAATAACGATTTTCCTTCTCCAATCCACTGACGATTGGCTCTGAGCATGAATTCACACAGTAGCACAGTCATCTTTTGAGCGATGAACCAGCTTTCTACAGCCTTAGTTGAACCTCTTAAATCCATCATCAATTCGGTAATTACATAACGATTAACGTCAATATCAAAAGAAGTGAGCGGCAATGGTCCGAGATCCAGATCATTCTTCGCTTCTTCCCTAATTTTGTTTCCAATGGAACTTGTGCGTAATACCTTTCCTTCGGCAATAATTCTTTGCAAGGTCGGATTTCCAGCTAGCACACCTGCATCGAATTGCTCACGATACTCTGATGAAGCTATGAAGAATAATTCAACGACCCAACCATAAGCCTCCACCGTCTTACGACTTAAATCTTCTGAGCCCTCTCCATCTATAACCACAATATCGAGATCTGAGTGCTCGTTATGCTCTCCTCTACCTGCACTTCCTCCTAACACGGCTAACGTGCAATCCGGATAATCGCGAAATATCAATTGCCTAGCTGCAGCAAACGGTTCAGTCCTCACTTTACGTTCCCCCATTGTTAAACTTCATCAAGCCTATAAAAACGGGCTCAAATTATTAAATTCAGCAAAACCCCAAACGTACCTGAAACATATGTTAAATAAGACGAATGCTCATTACACCGAATACAGGAAGAATTGGGGGACCTAAGCACATGAATTATATCAATATGCTGTCCAAGTTAGGAATGGGTAGCGCCCATCCCGGAGGATTTGAAGCAACACTACGATTATTCCGGAATGAGCCCATTTCTCCTAACAGCAGGATATTAGAAGTGGGTTGTGGAACGGGTAGGACTGCTTGTTACTTAAAAGAGCAAGGATTTAACGTCACCGCCATTGATTTGCATGAGAACATGTTGAATAAGGCTCGTGCACGAGCAGAAGCTATGGGATTGGATATTCATTTTCAGAAGGCTGATGTATGTTCTTTGCCATTCGAAGACAATCAGTTTGACCTCATTATTGCGGAGTCCGTTACTGTTTTTACCGATGCATCCCGTTCATTATCGGAGTATTGCCGAGTTTTAGACAAAGGAGGAACACTTTACGACCGTGAATTGTTGATGGACAAACCGATGCCTGCAGAAACACAAAAAGAACTAGAGAATTTTTTCGGTATTCCGCAACTCATGAATCGAGAAGAATGGCATAAACGACTCATTGAGAGTGGATTCTCATATGAAGAAGCTTTAGAATACAACCATTTCACAGAACAATTGAAACAGGAACAAACCCGTCACCTGGATACATTTGAACGCCGGGATGAAGGAGCGCTGCTTGATATGAACCTATGGGAAACCCTATTTCAACATGATCGGATGATCTTGAATAACACAAATTATTTAGCCTCGGCCTTATTCAAAGCTGTAAAATAAATAGGTTCATAAACATTTTGAGGGGATGTATTTGATGGAAATAACGCATCCCCTTAAATCCCCTCATGTTCAATTAGATCATTAGAACTAATCAATATGACCCACTTTCGACATCGAATATAATTCAATATATCCACTTTTGTCGAGTGATGCTATAATCATGGTAAATATATCCTGTGCCAAAGGGAGGAAGTCAAGCTTATGTCGTGGTTTAATAAACTGCCTATAACCAGTAAAATAACTGCCGCATGTTATATGGTTGCTCTGCTGTTTGCTATTCCTATGCTAATCACCTTAGTCGCGCTCGGAAAATTTATTATTGGAATTTTGCTCGTCACCGTGCTTATCATTCTCACTTATCCTCTTTCACGTGTTGTTCAGAATGCGCTTACAAACTCTTTTTCTGACATTTCAAATGTTTCATCCAAAATTGCCAAAGGGGATTTCACTTTTAAAGTTGAAGAGGTCGGCGGTATGACGGATTTGAGCCGCACATTTAACAGCATGGTAGATAGACTTCGAAAAATTTTGCAAGAAACATCGGAGATCACTCGTCAAGTTATGAACTCTAGTCGAGATATCTCGAACAAGAACCATGATCTCATTCAAATGATGAACCAAGTCTCTATGTCCTCGAATGAACTTGCATTAGGGGCAAATGAAATATCTGAGGATGTTGCTGAGATGACGGGTTCCATCCGCGAAATCGAATTGAAAGTTAGTAATTATACCGATTCCACTAAAGTCATGAACCAGCATTCCTTCGAAACTCTAAACCTGGTAGAACAAGGCCGGGTATCTGTTGCGAACCAGTCTGCCGGTATGCAGAAAAATATTGAAGCGACCTCTAAAGTTGCTGAATCGATTGAGGCTCTCTCCAAGAATGCCAAAGGGATTTCCAAAATTACCGAGACCATTTCGGAACTCGCTGAACAAACCAATCTACTCTCTCTGAATGCTTCAATAGAAGCTGCACGTGCCGGAGAACATGGCGCTGGATTTGCTGTGGTTGCCCAGGAAGTACGCAAACTTGCCGAAGAATCAACTTCCTCCACGCGCGAAGTATTCAATCTTGTACGCAGTATCGAGCAGGACGTCAAACTTGCCGGTCAGAATATAAAAATCAATGAAGAAGTCGTACGTCAGCAGACAGAAATGATTCGTGAGGCAGAGCAGATATTTTTACAGATCGTGAACAGCGTCCAATACATAACAGAACAAATCTCCGCTTTCTCCGAAGAAAGTGAAGCCATGCTGGAAAGTGCACAGAATATATCAACAGCAATACAGAATATATCGGCGATTACTCAAGAATCTGCTGCGGGTACCGAGCAGGTATCCGCATCGATGAATGAAGGCATTACTTCCATCCAGAAGGTAGCCGATGAAGCTGACACCATGACAGACGCAGTATTCCAGCTGCAGAAAACAATTAACATTTTCAAATTTTAAAATATTATCACTTGAAAACGGGGCGTCCCAAAAGCCATGAAACGGCTCTTGTGACACCCCTTTTTTTGTAAGCCCTGATAAATCCGTTACAACCTGTCCTATAAGGATGACTCTCTCTTGATTTACTACTAACTTAAGGAATCCTCCGCATGCTGATCAACAAACTGCTCTATAACCATTTCCACAAACGGAGTCATCGGGATAAACTGCAACTTTTCGAGTGGGATCCACTCCGCCCCAAGGGAATCCTGCTGGTCTCCATCTCGTTTAATCGGGGCATCTATTTCCTCTAACTCTACTTCATAAATAAGGCCAATATGATGCATTTCCTCCAATATACCCTCTGCTCGCTCATAAATAATGGTGCAAGAAACAGCAGTTTTCATACGTCCTTGAATATCATCCAGTCCGGTCTCTTCAAGAAACTCACGCTTCAATGTCTGTTCGGGCTCTTCCCCGAACTCAATCGAACCTCCAGGCAAATCCCATTTCCCTAAGTATGGCCCTCTAGCTTTACGGATTAATAGAATCCTTCCTCCACGAATCAGAACCCCATAAACACCGAGATGTGTATACTTTTCCACTACATTCACAACCTTCTATCAAAGTTCGCTTCCTTACTACGTTATTTAGAGCATAACGTTCCTAGCAATATAGGTAACCCACTCGCTTCGAAATATAACTTTTCTTCCTAATTTAATCTCTGGGATCTCTTGCTGAACATGGCTTTCTTTAAGAGTATCCCATGTCGAAAAATGATGACGCAAAAGGATGAGCGTACGCTCTGTTGGGAGATTTAGCTCAATTAAGCCGGCCTCTTCTTCTCCAGTGATTGCATCAATTTCTTTCACATCCGTGTTTATTAACAAACAGATAATTCCCTCATCTTTAACCGCTTCTTTCAATTGTTCAAGCTTTGAAATAAAGGCTTCTTCAGAGCTCATATGCTCCAATACCGAACAGGCTACGATAAAATCGAAAGTGTTTCTCGGAACATCATAGTATTCCACATCTGCCGTATACCCTTCGATCAAGTGTGCAACCTCGTATTGATCCGCATTGACTCGTAATTTATCAATAGCTTCAGGCAGCAAATCTACACATACAACCCTGCCACCCCTGTCCATTATACGCTGTGCAATCGGTATACTATTTCTTCCGACTCCACAGCCTAAGTCTAACACTTGCAGCTCCTTAGATTCCAGCAGCTCTAGTGCATCCATGACGGATTTCACAGGTTTTGATAACCAGCTTCCAAGCTGAAAAAGCTCTGTCTCTCCGTAAAATTGCGTATGATAATCTATTTCTTTACATCGTGCCTCTGAGAATCGTCTTCTGTATTCCCCATCACTAGCCTGACGGCAAGCCTGTGACCAGTAAGAAACAAACTCCTTTACATTCGTATAGCGCTCAGCTCTCTGAGGGTTGACTGCTCTTAATGCAATCCGATATAAATCCTCTCCAGCATCCCACTTTTCCAAGGAACGATCCCGCTCACCGCCAAGCAGCCCAAACGCAATAGCCGCCATATTAAACACATTCGTCACACTATCAATGGGAGCTCCAAGCTCAAACTCTTCTGGTGACATAAAACGAGAAGAGCCCCATAACCTGCCCATCGTATTAGAGAAAGGTTTCAGCTGATACATATCAATATCGCATACACGTACTTGCTGATGATTGAAATCATATAAGATACTACCATCATAAAAATCTACCGCCACATAACCGCTCTGTTCAACTAGAACGTGAAAATCAAAAATATCATTTAATTCTTTTAATCTTTGAGCAACCGGTAACTGTTTAAAGCGAAAGTGTGGAGAATCCGGATGAATGTATTTTGCCGGGGGAGGATAGGTCTCATGAGGATGGAGATTCTCTCCCTCAAACCATTCAAACTCCGCTGCGTATCCATTACCGACCGGATAATGATTCAGAAGCTTGATCAGAGCGTGATGTTGAAGTGTATCATATAAAGAAACAGCTTGCCTTAAGCGAGCAATCGCTTCGTCCGGTATTCCTTCGTACGCCATTGTTCGAGCACCTGCATACTTAATAAATTTTCGTCCTCCATCTGACGTCTCGACACCAAAGCTAATATTCCCGGAGTCCTGCTGAGAAAACACTTTAAATACACGCCCCTTGGCTTGAATCCAGCTGAAATCATGGAATTCCTTTAGAGGGAACAATACATCTCCTATCCTCACTTCAACATGAGTATCTCTCATCCTGCACACACCCTTTAGACAAAAAAATAGACCGTTCTCGCCAAGAAAACGGTCTTAATCTCATCATAACTGCTTTATATTATATGCCAATTACCAGTTTATCTCAATCCAGAATCATCGAATCGATTATGTATGTTTTCACTTAGTAACGCTCTTAATTCCTCGATCGCCTGCTCTTCATATCGCTTGGCGTCCATAAATAAAGGGATCAAAACATTCCATTCTTCCCTTGCAGCTTTATGGATAATTTCATCAAATAGGTCAGCTATTCGAAGATACAGTTCAGATACCCTTGTATACTCGTGCCAAATCGATTTCAATGAGCAGAGATACTGGGCCGCATCCCGCTTGGCCGCGCCATAACAGCGGAACGTTTCAAACGCTCCCCTACGATCATAATCATCACTTGATAAAGCTTCTACGATGGCGTCATATGCCTCTCTGCCACAAGCATATTCATGCTGTGGAAGCAGTATATCGTGTGTATCCCACTTACTTACCGCTTGCATCAACGATTCCTTGTACACTTCATAAATATCCAGCTCGATTTTCCCTTCGTACAATTGGTAATACCAATAAGGCGAATTATTACAGCCAAAATCCTCATACTTCAAACTAATTAGCTCTTCACTTAACCCATCAGAGTACAAGAACAATTCCTTTTTATCATCGTATCCAGAAATGACAACAAAAGAATCCCTCCAGATCAATACACCTGTCCCCTGACGAATGGATTGTTTAATATCTTGAACAGCTTGTTTCTGATACAAAGGAAAGGTATGTTGAAACGAAAATCCTGCTTGCTGCGCTGTTCTAAGCCCCAGAAGATCAGCAGCTACGAAATGCTCTGCCATCCAATTGTAAGCAGTAGATGATTCATCACTTAACTTCCGGTTTACTGTAAAGCGAAATGACATGGCCGTCATACCAGCCAATACAGCTTTGGAACAAGAAAGCCAGCCTTTATTCGTTACAATGGTATGAAGTGCATCAATATAGGAATAGGATTCACGTTTCATATGCAAGTCTGTCAAAATTATCCGTTCCATATGTATCTGTCCTTTCGTTCATCTAACGATGTGTGCTCCCCATCGAGGTATTACGCTTCGCTTAGGATCGGGATGTCTTGCTGAGATCGCTTTAAAGCAATTCATCGCTTGCTCTTCCAACCCTTTAGCCAAATGTAAATGCTCAAGAATCAATGGAAACTGCTCCCTGTCTACCCTTCTTCCGCTTGGAGTTTCAGTAAAGTATGCCTGTTTCTCAATCATAACGTGCACTAGCTGCGAATAGAGCTCATACACCTGCTGAAGATCCGTCCAGAATTCTGCCGCTTCCCTCAAATAATTCTTAATCTCTTTCCTCGAATATATATAAGAATCCATTATATAGACAGCGCCTGTCTCATCGTATATCCCCCTCTCCAGTCCAGCCGCTAAATAATCAAAGGCAAGCCGTCCCGAAGCTACATCTGTTGAGGGGAGTGTCTTGTAAGGAGTATTCCAATCTTCTAAAGCAAGTCTCATCGACTCCAAAATCATATCTTTCATGGGCACATCTACCTTGTCTCCCATAAGCTGAATGTCCCAAAACGGGGTGATGTTCAGTCCGAAATTATCGTAGAGTACGATTTGATCTTCTGATGATATGCCATCCTGTATAAAGAACACAGCATCTTCATCATCATATCCATGAACAACACCGAATTCAGGTAGCCAGTAGATGACTCCCTTCCCCTGGTCGAGACTTTCTTTTACCCACTGGGTCGCTTCATGCCGGTAACTCTGAGACGTTGGATGCCTTGTGAACCCTCCGTCAGATACTGTATAAATCCCCAGATTATCTAGCGCAGCCTGATGCTCGATTCCCCACTGTCCATAAGCTGTCACGGACATCGGAAGCAGTTGCTTATGTACCGTGAACTTAAATGCCATCCCTGTAAGACCGGATAGCATGTATTTCGGTCCCTCAAAAAGACCAGCCGCAGTCAAGACGGCATGCAGACTATCTATAAACGATTTCGATTCTCGCTTCATTTGGATATCGTTCAAATAAACTTCAGACATACCGCTATCTTTTTCCTTTCCTGATTAATAAGAGTATTCACTCGAGTGGATTCAATTGTCTGATCATGACCTCGCAGCGATTTCGTAATTTCTCTCTCAGCCATTTAGGACTCGATAATTCCTGCCACTCGCTCATATGCAGCATTAGATCCTGAATAAATAGCTCTACATCATAAAAATCAATTCTATATATACCCGGTTCAAATGCCTTGGCAGAGTATCCGTGCCATGAATCTCCGGGCAAGGATTGCTTTAGCTTCATACTCGCCTGAAATGGCTTAGATCTCGATACAAGAGCACCTTCATTAATAGATCCAAGGTTGACTCCTTCTGCTTTCTCCTTGCTTACTCTTATATGTAAGATCCGGTCCAGTCGAAGTTCCATCTCCGTCTGCTGATCGGAGTCATAAACACGTACATAATCCGCATTATATTTAGAAATAAGTGCAAGTGGACAGACCGTTAAAGCTGTCTCACTATGCTCTTCTCTATAGATAATATGTACGATGAATGACTCTCTAATGGCATAGGATAGCAGCTCAAAATATTGAAGAATCTGTGGTCTTACATTAAATACCGGAAGACGGAAGCTTTCCGTCATCTGTTCTTCTGTAAACCGTCCTAGTAAATGAGCTACTCGCTGAACAGAAGCTGAATTCTCATAATCGTAGCTGCGATAACGATGAATAAGGTAGTTAAGTACACTTTTTTCATCTTCAGTCATATATAACAAAGGTAGAAGATAGGTTTGATCTTCATAGCAATAGCCTCTTTTTTTGGCAACATACATAAGAGGAGCTCTTAGAGATACTTCCATATATTCAATGTCACGCTGTGCTTGTCGTATCGAAATCTCAAATTCAAGTGACAATAATCGGCTATTAGGGTATTTCCCCTCCCGGATCTGCTGATCAAACCATTGTATTCGGTGCACATTACTCATGCTTTCACGTCAACTCCCCATGTTCCTAGTGGAACGATAACGAATATTAAACGCCCGCTCCCTAATAAAGGAAGCGGGCGGACGCTTGATCTAGCAGCTGAATCAGACAGCTGTTATGGCATCTATCTTCGTCTGCGGCGATTTATCACACCGTTTACATACTTTAACGGCAGTGCCATCGGCTTTTGTCCGAGGGTATAGCAGCTTAATTCGAGTGCTATGACATAACGGACAGGTGCCTCTTCCTCGAGAAGGTAAATGCCAGAGAGAGCGCCCTCTTTTTGGCTTGGACATCTTTTTTCCAACCTCTTTTCAACTAATATCTATCTTAGATTGACTTCCTTATAATGGGAAGCACTTTTATTGTATTACACATGGTACGACATAAAATGTCGTATCAGTTGGTAGATTGTTAGCTTTTGCATCACTCCAAAAACGGATCATTCTTCCGATCACTGTTGTCCCAGGATTTCCTTTAAATCTTGTGTATTGGTTGAAATCCAGGGACAAAGGCGACCGCTTCGCTTCTCCAAAATGATTCCGCCTTCTTCGTTGTAGTAGTACCTTCAGCAAACCAAAACATATATTCATACTCATGTTCATAAAAAAAGAAGCCCTTTAGATAAGGGCTTCCCTCTTGTTATTCCATCATCTCCTTGTATTCCTTCGCGTGGAAAGGACCGCCTTCTTTCATTACCGTCCACAGCGGGTCGTTGTCATGATCCATCGTTGACATCATTTCATCATGCCATTCGTTAAGCAAGTAAACCGCCTGCATACAAACGTCCCGATGAGTTTCAGCCAAATTGTACTGCTCATACGGATCATCTTTCAAATTAAACAACATTTCTTTAGGGAATCCATGATGCCCATCATGATAGGATCGGATGTAGAGAAAGTCCCCGAAACGGACGCTACGCTGACACACATGCGCACACTGAGATAACACAAGATAATCACGTCCCGTATCCACACCGGAGGTCACCGTATCAGCATAACTCTTCCCATCCCATGCATCCGATTTCGGAGCGCCTAGAAGGTCAGCAAATGTAGGGGCTAGATCCAAATGGTAGTGCAGTCCGTCATCAACCGTTCCCTGTTGTCCTCCATCCGGCCAACGGATAATCATCGGTATTCGGCAAGTACCTTGATCAGCCGTTCCATGTTCAGAATAGATCCCGAGTTCACCCATATTTTCTGCATGATCCGCACTAACGAGAATAGCTGTATCTTCCCAAATCCCCAGTTCTTCAAGGGACTTTATCACCTGTCCAATGTGATCATCCATATAGCGAATCGCACAATCATAGTTATCAATTATCATCCTTAGATCATTAAACTGTTCAATCTGCGTACCATGCCTTGGATGTCTGAAATAGTGGGACTTGGCAAGTTTATTCATATCTTCGATACTGTGCTGTCCTTTTTTCTGTTTATGAAGCTCAAATACTTCTTCTGTAATCCATTCCGGCATTGGATCATTCTCAAACGGATTTCCCAGCTCAATCGGTGTTCGGTAAGGCGTATGCGGATCCCAAAAATTCAGATGCAAAAACCAATCCTCATTCTCTGCGTTATCCTTCAACCATTTCAGAGCAATAGGTAAAACCTGCTCCGCAGTCTCATGTCCATGACCACCATTATTAAAAATCTCATTAAATCCGGCATTAAATGTCCATACCGAATGTCTTTCGGCAAATGTACTGATCGAAGCTGTCTTATACCCTTGTTTGCGGAACAAGCCAGGAAGGCTTTCCGTGCGTAACCGGTCTCCAAAACTGCGGCTCGCTCCTTCTCGTCTCATATCCGCTGCCGTTCCACCGTGTCCAACAACACCGTTATGAATTCCAAATTTCCCCGACATCAAAGCCGATCTCGACGGCATACAAGGAGCGTCAGAGCAATAGTAGTTAGTGAAGCGTACACTTTTCTCTGCAATTCGGTCAATATGTGGTGAAGTATTACGGTGGTATCCGTAACAACCCAAGTGATCAGGACGTAGTGAATCTAAATCTAAATAAATAACTCGCATAGTAATTACCTGCCTTTGATGTTTGTTTTATTGAAGCTACACCCTTAACAATTCAACCTTTTACAGCACCTGCAATTCCATCGACAAAATAGCGCTGAAGAAATAGGAATACAATAATAATTGGAACAATGGCAATCGTTCCACCCGCAGCAATCCCGGTCCAATCCACCACATTTTCGCCTCGAAGCGCATATAAACCAACGGCTAGTGGACGCAGATCAGGCTTGCTAAGCGTTAAGATGAGCGGAACCATAAATGAATTCCAAGACCAGATGAACTGCATAATGGTGACACTACCAACAATCGGCTTCGATAATGGCAACATTATAGAAGCAAATGTGCGGAAAAAGCTGCTGCCATCCATAATAGACGCTTCTTCAAGCTCCTTTGGAATTTGACCAAAAAACGTAGCGAATAGCAAAATAAAAATAATATGTACCCCACCCGCTTCAGCCAAAATCACACCCATCAAATTGTTCATCAGACCCAAACTTTTGATCAAATCGTAGATTGGAATGATCGCGAATTCCATGGGAACGAACATACTCGCAACCAAAAGCCCCATGACAACCTTTTTTCCTTTAAAAGAATACCGTCCTAACACATAGCCGCATGTCGCGGTAGCAATGAGTACGATCAGAATGGTACTGACGGATAGAATAACACTATTCAGAAAATACCGTTCGAAATTGGCTTCATTCCAAGCTCGTATCAAGTTATCCATGCTGGGGCTGTTCGGAATCAGCTTAAGACCATTCGTGAAAAACTCACTCTGCGTCTTAAACGAGGCTGAAACCATCCATAGAAACGGGTATATCCATACAAAGCAGAAAGCGGTCATGACAATATGAAACATAGACTTTTTCACAGTCTTCATCTTATTTACCACTACCTTTAATTCGCTTATTCAGAACGGATTGGATAATGGCCAGTAAACTGATTGTCAGAGCGAAGAAGATACCGGCTGCAGATGCATATCCGAGCTGTGGAAGTCCCATTTCGCTGGAAAACGCATAACGATAAATATAGGTGGAAACCACATCGGTTGCGAAGAAAGGCCCACCATTTGTCATTGTCTTGATCAAATCGAACACCTTTAATGAGTTCACGACATTGAGCAATAGAATAACTGCACCAATCGGTACTAATAAAGGTAAAGTGATATGGAAGAACAGCTTTGTCCCTTTTGCCCCGTCTACTTCCGCCGCTTCATATAAATCTTTAGGAATGCCCTGTAAACCCGCTAACCAATAGACCAAATTAATGCCAAGATTTTTCCACACGGAAATCAAGATGACTGTGAACATCGACCATTTGGCATCACCTAGCCAGTTAATAGGCGTATCCAGCAATCCCAGCTTCACAAGCGCATCGTTAACCGCTCCATCACTCCCCCAAATAAATACCATAATAATCCCGACAATGGATGTCGTTGTGACTACCGGAAGAAATATGAGCGTTCGATACACACTAGCACTTTTTAAACGGGGACGATTTAATATGACAGCCAGAATTAATGGAACAAATAAATGAAGTGGTACAACGCCGAGCATGAACACAAAGCTATTTTTATATGCGTTCCAGAAGTATGGATCTTTAGCTACATTTATGAAATTCTGTAAACCGACAAATGTAGAATCGGCAGTAAGCCCTGACCAGTCGCGGGTTGCATAGAACAGGCTGGCCACAATCGGCCAGCCCTGAAACATGACGAACAGAGCTAATGTCGGAAATAAGAATATCCAGCACCATAGTTCAACTTTTCTCTTGGCTATCATGGTAAAGCCTTATAATCTTCCGCTTTATAGTCCTTATCTGAACTCCAGTTCGGGAAGATGAAGTGATTCTTGTCTATGTCAGCACCTTCGGATTTAGCTTGTGTTATAGCTGCCTCTAGTGCCTTATCAATACCATCTGATAATTGTTTCAGTGGTGCTTCCGGATCATTCAGTGCACCCGCCACAACTCCTTGAAGGATGTCTCCTATACCTGGCTGCACATCTTTGTAATTCGCATATACAGCAGATAATCCTGAGTTTCTTATAAGAGGACTAGGCACTAAACGCGAAGTTGCTTGAGCAATTTCATAATACTGCTTAAACTGCGGAATATCTGAAGCGGTTTCATTCACTTCTTTCAGTATTGAGAAACGGTCACCCGCTTTTACTAGAACAGACTGATAGTCTTTACTGAAATATTCTTTCAAATAAAGAGCAGCTTCTTCAGGATGCTTTGTAGTTTTGGACATACCGATCCATGGACCGACGTTTGATCTCGGTAAATATCCTTTTTGCCCGTCATCAGGAATCGGAGGAGCCATTACACCAAAATCCAGATTCGGATTATCCCGCTTCCATACACCAATAGACCATTCACCCTGGAGAATGAATCCTGCTTGCCCTTCCCCGAATAAAGCACGGGCCTCAGGTGCAGAAATGCTCATAGTCTTCGGATGATAGCTTCCATCATCCTTCAAACCCTTAAACAGGTTAATGACATCAATGACAGGTTTTGAATCATAATTGGCATCATTCGTAACTAAGCTGATCGGTGAATGCTGATTAAGTCCACTTCCACCGAGGGCAGACCAGTCCATAGCGGCCAGCTTCCAGCGTCCAATTTGCTTACCGCCTTCAATAATGCCATAGGCTTTACCGTTTCCGGCTTCTGTAATTTTTTTGGCGGCTTCACGGAATTCACTGTATGTTGTAGGAGGATTCTCAGGATCAAGCCCAGCATCCTTAAATAATTGCTTGTTGTAATAAATCAGTGTACTTGGTACGGCGGCCATTGCTGGAATGGAGTAAATCTTACCATCCAACATTGTAGATCCTTCTACAAACACCCCGTCAACAAATCGGTTCTTGAACTCATCATCAAGATAAGAATCAAGCGGTTGATACCAATCACCTTTGACAGCCATACTCAGAGACATATTGGAGGGAATCGGAAACAGGTCTGGTGCGTCTCCTGATTTGATCGCGGTGGTAATCGTATTCTGGAATTGATCCACCGTTAAGAGGGTATATTCAATCTTGATATTCGGATACTTGGTTTCAAAATCTTGTATAAATTTCTCCCTGTACGGTTTCTCACTGTCTGCCCAGTCCATAACACGCAGAACCACTTTGTCACCGTTTTTTGCCTCACTTCCACTTTCTCCTTCTGGTTTGCCATCGCTAGATCCAGAACAAGCTGTAGTGGCGAGAATACTCAATACTGTAAGACATGTTAAACCAAATGTTCTCCATTTCTTTATCATAGATATCCCCCTTTATTCGATGTTCCCAAGCGTCTCTTCATTTGATATGAAACCGGTAACAACACCTCCTATATTGTATTTGATTCTAATTTAGACATCTTCATTGGACAATGTAGACATGATTCTTCTTTTTGTATTTTTGATACTTTTTCGATAATCACTTGGAGATTGCTTGAAAACCTTGTGAAAAGTACGAGTGAAATGCGAAGCATCATAGAAACCACTTTTCTGAGCGATCTTTTCAATCGTATTTTCGGGATCCTCAAGCATTCTCTGGGCATGGAGTAGCCGTAATTTATGTAACATTTTCATAGGTGTCATCCCATGAACCTTTTTGAAGGCTCTGCTGAAATATACCGGGTTCATATGATATAGACTTGCCAGCTCGTTTCGCGATATGCTTTTTTCAATACTTTGCTCCATATAATGGATCACCTTACTGAAACGGTCCATTTCATAAGGTTCCTTTGCTGAACGTCTCTCCCCTACTTTCGAACTTTCAATAACTTCATGAAGTAAGAATAGTGCCAGAAAGCCTGACTGAACGGTCCGAATCTCTCCCACCTCTTGCAGCCAGATACTCCACATCTCATCAAATTTCTTCTCGTAAATAAGAGGGTCTCGAATCGTTATTACCCGATCAAGCGGGAAAAATTGAAAGAAATCCTCATCTCCCTTCACCTTCAAATCCAGGTTAAATAGATAATGAACACCATCAGTTTTTGATATAACATTAAAAGGAATATGAGGCCTGTGCACCATGATGTCTCCTGTTTTCGCAGCATATTCTTTTCCTTCCGAGATCGTAATTACATCTCCTTGATGGATGTAGGATACGGTATAGCACGATTGTATATAATCAAATATAACCCTTGATTGGTACTGAACTTTTTTTACATCAAACAGTGTAATTCCAATCTGATCGCTAACGGTAAAAGACACCTTGACCTCATTTCCGGGAAACTCTCTCCCTCGTTTTATTTGGCGTAATGCTCAACTGATAGAAGGTACTAAAAAAGCTTCCGACATTTGATAAATACAAGAGCGGAAGCTGATATATTGTAAAACCTGTACATTTAAGTGTGCACTATCGTTCTTCTAAATTGGTCTGGTGTTTGTCCTGTAGCTTTTCGGAACGTGCGGATAAAATAGTTCGTTTCCATACCGACATAAGCTGCTATATCTTTCACAGTAATGCTCTCCTTCGAGCTTAATAAGCCAATTGCCTTATCCAGTCGCAATCTCTGAACATATTGGAGCATGCTCATACCATAGGTTTTATGAAATAACTTATTTAAGTATTGATGTGTATAGCCTAACGAGGAAGCCATATTAGCTAATGATATATTCTCATTATAATGCTCATTCAGGTAGTTCGCAGCTTGTAATACTACTTCTCTTGAAACATCCTCTGTATATGAAATGGCTGGTTCAAGCTTGATCTGTTCATCATTCAGCCGCATTCGATTCAGATCGAGTAACAGACTATACAAGATCCGGGCCCCAACCCATTCAGAACCTTCTTGATTCTCATCTGCAATCTTCCATAACTCATCGAGTACGGACCAAATCCTGTCGGCATCATACATTTCTTGAAGCTGACAAAACTCAAGACCGAAATGCTCCAGTAAAGTATCAACTTTCGTACCCGAGAAAGAAATGTAACCTACTTCCCAAGCCTCGTCCGATACTGGAAAATATTCATGGGGAAGCGCTGCTGGTAAAAGCATGTATTGCATGGGACCAAAAGTAAACTCCTCCTGCCCCGATAATCGTACGCGCCCTTCTCCTTTTCGAGAAAATAAAAGTTGATGGGTTGAGAACCCTTCCGGTCTCGCCATTGAATTTTGTTTATTACATCCCACCGTATGAACATATAAAGGCATCGGCACGGTGGGAAGTCGGAAAAATCGGATTATACGAACAAGCATGTCCACTCACAACTCCATATAACTTCATTTTGTTATACTATTAATCATTAATAAGTCCTTATATTTACTTATATAAAGTATATTATCGACTACATAATTTTACAATAACTCCCTCTCCAAAGTTCAAAATGTTATATCATTAATATCAAAAAAACTGTCAGTGCATTCATTGAACGAATGCTGACAGTTTTAATGTGGTTACACAGCAATAAATTTAAATAGCCGCATCAATTCTCGATTGTGTTGCTTTGTCACAACGCTTGCACACCTTTAATGCTGTTCCATCCGATTTGGTACGTGGGTACAAAAGTTTAATACGTGTGCTTTGACATACTGGACAGGTTCCTCTACCGCGGGATGGAAGGTTCCAAAGGGAATGTCCTCTTTTTGATTTCGCCATTTCACAAAACCCCTTTTCATAAATTCATCAAGGGGGAACGCTGCTTTGAAGTCTCGTATACATATCAAGTCTATGATCTTCACTCAACTAAAAGTTGAACTCATGCAGAATTCCCTCATATGTTCATGTTTATGTTCACTTTTGTTGAATTATCCATATAGAAGAGAAATTCATAGATTAAAAGTATGTTCGAGAAGTTCAATCTGGCTATATCCAAGTTACGACGATGCTAATCACATAAGATGCAGGTACAATTACAACTTGAGCAAGTAACGTTCCGAAAAAACGTGACACCATGAGCAGTGTATATACCTTGCCAAGCTGATCTCTCATTGTCGGTTCATGCATTGCTTTATCCGTTATTAAGCCTAGTTGGGGATCAATAAAGATGGTTAATATAATCGTAGCCACACCATTAATAATCCCGGAGGACTGTGACGCCGTTGTACTTAGCGATGGAATCACATGGGCAGCATATAAAGATGACAACACTCCTACCGTATAAAAAGCAGTTACTAACACGTTGAGTAAAATAAATCGTTTCGGTACATCTAAATAACGGAATTGACTGATTCTAAATGTTGGTTTCCTAAAATAATGCTTCGTATTCTTGAGTTGCCCAATGGTGACACTTGAAATGAGTTTCGGAATTGAACCTGCTACTTCCAGCTTCGTAATTATTCTTCCAAACAAGTTCACAAATGTAGGGAACAATGCGATGGCAATCAGCGTACCTACAGACGACGCAAGTAGAATGAAGCGGAAATACTTCAATACATCAAAGGTAGGATCAATTTTTGCGTAATCCACAAATTTTGCTGTTAATGGTGCTTGAATCAGGTTAGACGTACGTGAAACAAGAACGATAATTCCTGTAAGGGATAGTGCAACTGCGATCTTGTTCATCTTCACACCCGCAAACCTAACGGAATATGAAAGAGTCTCTGCCGTATGAATGATCATCGTTAAGACGAACACGATAATCAGGCTATTCATCATAATCATCAGAGTGATTCCTTTCCATATAAAAGACTCACATTTAATATTCTACTCTCGTAAGATACGTATAACGCTATAGGCGTTTCGCTATCCAAAGGGTCCATCGATCTTGCTCTAGGATCTGTTTACCCTGCTTATCTTGAAATGTTCCAAGTATGTAGTCGACGAGAGCTCGAAGTTCATGTTCATCCAGATCATGAAGAATGGATCGCCCTGTCCGATTCAATAAATCCTGCTCCAGATCATGAATATCGTGATAAATTCTACGCGTTTCCCAAAAAGAAATTTCCTCAATGATCTCAAAGTTATGCTGTGCAAGGCTCCTTAATACCGCAGGGCTTGAATAACGTCGCTCTGTCTCCTTAAGAATCAATTTAGGATACTTCTCAAAAAAATACCCACGAATATGATTCTCACTTCCAGGAAGAAGACAGTCGATCTCAGTTCTATCCTGTACTATGAATAGTCCACCAGCTTTCAGTAGACGGGAAGCTTCTTTGAAACAAGCGTCTAAATCACGAATATGATGAATGAGAGCCCGTTCCAAAATAACATCCGCCTTCGCATCTGGTAAACCGGTATCCAGTGCGTTTCCTTGTACAAAAGATATGTTTTCGTAAGCCCTGCATTTATCTCTAGCTCCTTCCAAATTAGATTCGGAGAAATCCATACCCATGACAAGATTTGTCCCCAAGTCTAGTAATGCCTTGCTATATATCCCCCCACCACAGCCAATATCAAGCGCAATTTCTGGTTTATGTTCAAAATAGGGCCTTAAAAGTTCGATCCACCCTTGGTCGGCTGATCTAGCCGCATAAGTATACTTGTTCTGCTCATCGTGAAAATTAATGGTCATAACAGAAGCCTCCCTAATAATGGACTAGTAATAGATTAATATGAATAATCGTGCACACGCTCTTCCGTAATCAATCTTTACAGGATGCTGTCGTTAATCCAAGCAGACGAGCTACTCTGCTATATTCCTCAACCAACTGATCCTTAGGAATTAGTCTATGGTTATGCTCGAAAGTTACGTGAAACGTGTGATTTCTCTCAGATAGATATTTGAGGTAGGAATAGGAGTCCCCATAGTTCGTATCCTCATCATGTTCAGGCTGGACAGGCAGATGGTGCGTAAAAGCATTGCCTGTGTACAGTACATTGCTGTAGTGGACCAAATATACCTGTTGTGACAAAGCATCCAAAAAACGATATGGATCAAAGTTCGAAAAAGCCCGCTTGGTAATATCCAATCTTGCCGTATCGATGACAAGTTGGATGTCAGGATGCTGAAGAAATGCTTGAATAAACACATCTTCGTAATCCCCGAAAAAATCATGTTCCAGGACGATTCGCTGGCGGTATTTCTGCTGAATTTCTGATAAACTCTCAAACAAGCGCTCAGAAATGTCCTTAAATTCGGTTTTATTTAATTGATCAAATTCATACCGGCTTAGAGGGTCTGGAAGTCTTGGATACGGGGTGAACGGTTGCTGAAATGTCGGGAAAAATGGATAGTGGAATAAAATATAATCCGCCCCGAAGTCCGCTGCTAGTTTAACTTCTGTTGTAATTTGTTTTAACGCTTCTGCATATTCCAAAGGGTCCGGTGAATTTACTTTTGGCAGCTTATATCCATAGGTATTGAGAATTGGACCGTGCACACCAAATTTCATGTCTCGATCCTTACAGAACAAGCTCACCGCTTCAATAGCTTCTATACTCTGAAACTGTGAAATCTCCATTCCTCTAATTAGATCATTCGACTTATCATTCCATTGGTTTAATGTGAATTGTTCCCACATCCCTACCTGAAGACGTCTCATTTGCTATCCCATCCCCCAATATCATTATTCAGTTATAGTGCATCAATATATAAAGCTTCTCAGTTCGTTGATATCTGAATTATCAATAATTCCATCTGAATGATTCGGGAATTGATAGATTGAATCCTCTTAACAAGGATAACATATATACAAAAATCCCCTTCTATTAAGAAGGGAATCATTGCTTCAAGGATAGCTATCTTAAATCATATAGTATTACGGTTGCTCCGCGATAAATGTCCCAATCCGCTGAGCAGCCTCACGCAGTAACTCTTCTTCCTGAACAAGAGCAATCCGCACAAATCCTTCACCCTCAGAACCAAAAGCATCCCCAGGTATAACTGCAACACCTGTCTTATGCAGTAATTCCCGGGAGAATCGTCTTGAGCTCCATATGTCTGTCGTGTCCCGGAAACGTTCAGGCAATTTTGCCCAGAGGAACATCGTTGCATTCGGTTTGGGTACATCCCATCCAACTTCCGCTAACGATTCAACCAAGACGTTTCGTCTTTTCTCATACAATGAAGCTACCCCTTGGTCCTCATCAACAGATAGCATGGCCTGCTTCAACGCATAAATGGCCGCATTCTGAATCGGTTTGAATACGCCAAAATCAATATTGTTCTTCAATTCCTTTAGTGCGCCTACCGCTTCTTCGTTACCTACCAAAAAACCAATGCGGCAGCCTGCCATGTTGAAGCTCTTGGAGAAGGAATGGAATTCTACAGCAATGTCAATAGCTCCCGGAACTTGTAAAACGCTGATCGGACGATAGCCGTCAAAGCCCATTTCTGAATAAGCAAGATCATGGACAATAAGTACGTCCCATTTTTTAGCCAAACCAATCAATTTTTCAAAGAAAGGAAGATCTGCTTGAACCGCAATCGGATTTCCTGGGAAATTGAGTAAGATAAAAGTCGCCTTTTCCCAAACCTCTGCTGGAATGCTGTCAAGATTCGGCAGAAATCCATGTTCCTCCTTTAGGGGAAGATACCAGGGTGTTACCCCAGCAATAGCAAGTGAGCCTGCATAGATCGGATAACCCGGATTTGGTAAAATAGCCACGTCTCCAGGGTTACAGATCGCTTGAGCCAGATGTGCAAGACCGTCTTGAGATCCCATCAAAGACAGTATCTCAGTTTCAGCGTTCACGCGAACACCAAATCGATGCTCCATCCAAGCAGCTGATTGCTGGCGAAATCCCTGGCTTCCACTCGTTCCCGGATATGTATAGTTGTCTTCTTTAAGTGCTTCCGAGCTAAGTATTTCTCGAATACCCAGAGATGGCCCATGGTCTGGGCTGCCAATGCTCAAATCTATTATATGTCTACCTGCAAGAAGAGCTTCCTCTTTCCAACCTCCGACCTCTGCAAAGATGGATGAACCAAGACGTGAGAGTTTATCGGCACGCCATGATCGCTTTGATGTTTGATTTGACAAGGTCTTCACCCACTTTTTTTCCTTTCATTATAGCATGGTCATTTTTACATAGATTAAAAATCCTTCCTCTAAGACTCTATTCTCTTACGGATTATCCTGATCTGTCCCCGATGGTTTATCTCATCCTCAAACACATGAAACCACATGAAATAGTAGTTAGCCTGCTTGTTATACCAGAATTGCACCTCAGGAGTCAGCCAATCATCATCAACGGTTTGAAATAACTCATATGTTCTTGTTCTCACTTCATTCATGCGGGTTATGTAATAAGAAAGATCATGACCTTTAATATGCAGACGTCCCTGCTCCCCTAGATGAAGAGCCGGGCCCCATATGGATAACTCTTCTTCTGTCAGTTCTCTCTTCTCAAAAGTGCCCACCTGATACGCAAACTCTATGGCTGCAATATGAAGCAACAGTCCTCCTATAGAGTTGCTATTAGCATCCAGTAGATAGTCTAAATCGTTCATCGTCAAACCTTTAACTGCTTCCAGTGTTGTATGCCTTGCATAATTCATCATGGACAACAACCGGCCGATCTGAGGTGTATAGCCCGGCAGATCACTTACAAGGTAAATCTTTTCCATGTCCATCAACGCTCTCTCCCTCCTTAACTAGAAAAAAGACACCAAGCCTCATTAAGCATGGTGTCTAATATAAATACTGTTCTTCGTGTGTCATCTATTTCTATTCTACAACAAATGGTTCTCCGTTATTACCCCTTCACCGGAAATGCCATCACGCTCATGAGTGCATTTTCAGCTTGAGTGCTATCCAGACGGCTGTACTGCACGTAGATCGGAGCGCTTCCGATCACTTCCATAGCATAAGGAACATCTGCAGGAATGCTCTGTCCTCCAGTATTCAGAGAAGCGGTGCGGATATGCTTCGTACGCAGGGCTGGCACGATCGTTTCCATTCCAAGAAGCGGCTCCCTGTCTTCAAAATAAACATTCACCGTTACAGTCACTTGCTCCTGATTGAGATTCAGTACACAAATGGACTCATGACTTTTCAACTGGCCGCTGCTCGTCGGCGGAATGTAGCCATCGGGTATAATCCACTGACATTCACCTTTTGACACGTTCTCACACTCCCAAAGTTCAGTTATGGAACTTTATTAAATCATCTATACGAACGGGAAGCCCCGTACGAATCGAACGATTTGCAGCGATGCCAGTTAATATCGAACGGGCACCGTCCAAATGGTTAGCAGCACGTTTGAAACGATCCTCTTGTGGCACTCCGAATATATCATTTAGAAGTACTGGATCTCCGCCACCGTGGCCGCCGTGCATCTCCTGCACTTCAACCTCATATGGTGCCGCGAATGTTGGAAACACCTTTATGGTCTTTCCCTTTAATGCACCTTCATCGGACTTCTCGCCTCCGGAGTTCACATAGGAATTCTCGATGACTTCCACTTCAATACGTCCCTTAGTCCCATTAAAAGCAATACGATAGCCTTCCCAAGGCATGTAAGCATTAAGAGAATACGTAAGAACCGCTTTGTTGTTGTACTGGACGATGACCCCCATCGTATCTTCAATGCTAATACCGTCACTAAAAACACTTTGATCCCTTAAATAACCATCCTCATGCTCCGCATCGAGATACATGGATTTCAAATGTTCATTCTGGTCCAGATGGAGAGCAAACGGATCCTTTTCCGCATGAGGATTCCCCGTGGCACGATCATAGAAATGTGTTACTCCTCTCTGCTCAGCGTTTTCTTTTCCATAAAACAGCAGATCTCCATAGGCAAACACCGAAATCGGTTGTGAACCTATCCAGAAATTCACTAAATCGAAGTGATGGGTTGATTTATGCACAAGCAGACCGCCGCTGTTACGCTTATCTCGATGCCAGCGTCTGAAATAATCCGCACCATGCTGTGTATCCAGCAGCCATTCGAAATGAACCGAACATACCTGTCCGATAATGCCATCTTCAATCATTTCCCTTATCTTTGTATGATGAGGAGCATAGCGGTAATTGAAAGTCACCCGGACATTTCGGCCTGTACGTTCGGTCGCATCTAATATAGCCTGACATTTCTCTTCATCTATGGTCATCGGTTTTTCCGTTACGACATCACAACCAAGCTCCATTGCTCGAATAATATACAGATGATGCGTGCGATCCACACTTGTTACAATGACAGCATCAGGCCGATGTATTTCTATCATGCGGTCAAACTCAGTATTGTGGTATGTTTTTACAGCATTATAATTGTATTTTTCCTGAAGCAGTTTATTCGCATAGTCCATACGTGTCTGGTTTACATCACAGAAAGCAACCAGTTCAGATGTTTCGCTGAATCCGGAAGCGATTGCACCGTAGAAAAATTCTGCCCGTCCACCGGTTCCTACTAATACATACCTCTTCTTATTCATTTTCCCGCCCTCCCTTGTTTTGTGTACTATCTTAAATAGAGCGACAATCCTATCCGCAAGCATTCCTCTGACCCTATTATCGCTTTTTCGCCCCCAGCAGTTGAATGTAATATTCCGTTATCCTTGTTAAAAAAACAGACTCTGGACACCGGCCGCTTGTCTATGAAACGCAGAGATTCACATTCAATCCTTATATTGACAGCGTTTACATTGAAATGACATAATAATCACACAAATCCCCACACAGCAGGGAGAAGGTTGCTTTGTATAAATGGCTAGTTAACTTTAAACATATGAAAATCAAAAACAAACTGTCCCTCCTTATCGCTTTTATCGTGGCTATGACCTTTACGTTTGCATTGATCGTACAGCAGTATGCTTTTTCCGTCTATGATGAACAGCTGTACTTAAAATCTTCTCGAGTCCTGCACTTGTCCTCCTCAGCAATAGAGAAAGAACTGGAACGGATCGATCAATTATCCTTTAATATCATTACCGATACACAGATTCAACTCCTGCTTCATTCAATTTCCAAGAGCGATTCTGATTATGACCGGCTCATTCTACGCCAGCGTCTAGTTGACCGTCTACTAAACTATGTCGGCTCAGAGCCCTCTCTTTTCTCCATACATATCGTGGATTCTTTCGGTGCCCAGCAGGACGTTGGAAGTGTGATTCATATCAACACCGACAAAAGAAATGAGATACTTAAACTAGCTGGCGAAGGCAAGGGTGCAGAGCGTTGGACTTATCCAGACGCGTTCGATCCGGCCCTCATCTTGTCCCGTGAAATTCGTTCTTACTCCGGTACGCAGTTCGATTTGCAGCATATCGGTACTATCTTTATGCGGGTCGACATGGATCGCATTGCTAAGGAGTATGTTGCTGATGAGGGAGATCTGATTATCGCCTCCGGAGCAGATGTGATCTACCCTTCCGAACTTCATTTCGATCCTGCAGGAATTCGTAATTCCATCTCCTCTGAAAATGGCTACTTTACAAAAGAAATTGAAGGGAAAACATATTTCATAGCCTTCAACCGATCAGCTGATACAGGCTGGACATATTTAAACGTTACCCCCTTCAATCAAATCTTCAAACAGATCGTTTTTATTAAAGAGCTTGTCATCGTAGTCTTCATCATCATTTTTGCTGTAGCAATATTATGGGGCATCCGCTTCTCTCGTGGCCTCACACGTCCAATTGAAAACCTGATCGCCCGCATGAAGCTTGCTGAAAAAGGAAACTTCGTTGAGGCCAATGTGCTGGCCATAGGCGGAGAGCCGCCTGCGATGGATGAGCTCGGTCTGCTGCACCGAACCTTCCGGCTCATGATCGAAAGGATCAATGTACTGATTACTGAAAACTATTCCAGCCGGCTCCTTATAAAAGAAACCGAGTTTAAGGCGCTTCAGGCTCAAATCAATCCTCACTTCCTGTACAACACCCTGGAATCCATCAACTGGATTGCAAAAATCAACAAACAGACCCAAATCTCCCAGATGGTTCAGGCACTTGCCTTCCTGCTTCGTAATTCCGTCAGTTTAAAAGAACCCATCTTGACCCTTGAAGAAGAGCTCGAAATCGTTAAAAACTATGTCACTATTCAAAAATATCGTTTTGAAGACCGTCTAGCGTTCAACCTAGACATAAATAAAGAAGAGCTCACTCGAACAATTCCAAAGCTTACGCTGCAGCCACTGCTTGAGAACGCAGTCCATTATGCTTTAGAGCCCTCTGTTGGCACCTGCTCCATCTCCATATACGCACAGTACGAGGAAGATGCCTTTTGCCTGATCGTCGAGGATGATGGGCCGGGCATGTTGCCGAACACATTGGAGTTGCTGCGTAAAGAGGAGCTGCAAACCGCAGGTAACGGTATTGGTTTGTTAAACATAGACGAGCGTATAAAATTCGCCTTCGGCGAGCAATACGGCATTAAAATCGACAGCAGTTCGGGCGAAGGAACCCGAATCAAGATCATGTTACCTAGAGAAACGGAGGGTTAGTCTATGTACAAGGTGCTTCTAGTGGACGATGAGCGAATTATTTTAGATGGTATATCACAGATGGTCGATTGGCCTGCCGTTCAAACAGAACTGTACGGAACCGCACAAAACGGGCTTCAAGCCTATGAAAAAATCGTCGAAAACACACCAGACATCGTTGTCAGTGATATACGAATGCCTGGTCTGGATGGTCTGGAACTGGTAGCTAAAACCCATGCAAGCCACCCACACGTGAAATTCGTTCTTTTATCAGGTTTCGGAGAATTTGAATATGCGAACCGGGCTATGCAGTATGGCGTCAAGCATTACTTACTAAAGCCAACGGATGAATCCAAAATTACTGATGCACTTAAGGAATTAACCGAGGAGCTGGAACAGAAGCAACGGATAGACTCGTTCGTCCGTGATATGAAGCAACGTTTCGAGAGGGTGGTTCCACATGTTAAAGAACAAATACTTAAGGAATTTGTTACAAATAAAACGTATGGTCAGCGAGACCTTGAAGAGTATCGCACCTTGCTTCAATACGATCTTGACCAGCCGGTAAGGCTTCTGCTGTGTCATCTGGAGGGAAAGACGGATTATGAGCATCAATTCGCCGTTAAAAATATCGCAGAGGACCTGCTCCATACAACGCTGTTAAGCACAACAATCGGAGATCAGGTCCTTCTACTCATCTCCCATACGGAATTTCCTGATCTCGAACTGCTCCAAAGTCGAGTTCAAGAAATCAGACGAACCTTCAGTCTTTATTACAAAATGGACGTGACGATAGCAATCAGCGACCCTGAGCCCATCATTCGAGCCAGACAGCTGTATCGTGAAACGCTACAGTGTCTTAATTATCGCTTTTATCTAGATGAGAGTGGCATTATTACGCGAAAAGACACCTTTGTGCCCGAGGGGTCCTCGAATGAATTTACATTCGACGAAGAACGGCTTGCTATGCCGGTACGTTCAGGCCACCGTGAAGAGTCCAGACTAGCTTTAGCGGAATTTATTAACGGGTTAAAAAAAGCTCAGCTCAGCATAGACATGACAAAGTCTTACGCTATTCAGCAATATGCTGCTCTGATTCGAATAGCCGATCCAGATCGAATGAAAGATGCATATACCAAAATACCAGAAATAGCCGAGATGAACACATTGCAATCGATCCATACATTCCTTGAAGAAGCTGTGAAAGAAATAACCGAACGCAACTATGAAAGGAACTCCATTAAGTACAATGCCATCATCAGAAAAGTCATTGAAATCATCGATGAGCAGCTGGGAAATTCCGAGCTATCCCTTAACTTAGTGGCTCATGAGATGCTTTATATGAACGCGGATTATTTAGGAAAACTATTCAAAAAGGAAACCGGCGAGAAATTTTCCAACTATGTCATGCGGGTTCGCATTCAACGTGCCTCCAAGCTTATGGCAGCCGATCCCGATACCAAAATATTTGAGATGGCTGAAATGTTTGGCTTTGGAGATAACCCGCAGTATTTCAGTCAGGTATTTAAAAAACAAATGGGCTGCACGCCTTCCGAATATATACGAAAAACAACTGCTTTTTAAACAAACAGATCGGTTTTTTTCCTTACCCTTAAGATCGCAAAAATCGATAATTGGAAATGTAAGCAGTATCATTACGCAATTATTTATACAAGGGGAGGAAATGCAATGAAAAAAACGTTAACCGCAGTTCTGCTTTTTTCCTTGATTACGAGCCTAGTAGGCTGTTCAGGTGGTGGTACTGCAGAGAAACCGGCCGACACCAGTACGAAGACAACGACGGTCAGTACTAATGATAAGAAGGATCCAGTCAAGCTTCGAATCGCTTGGTGGGGCGGACAGTCAAGACATGACTACACACTGAAAGTCATTGAAATGTATACAGAGAAGAATCCTCACGTTACGATCGAACCGGAATACGCACCGTTTGACGACTATTGGAAGAAGCTAGCACCGCAAGCTGTAGCTGGAGGATTACCAGATATCATCCAGATGGATATATCCTATCTGAATCAATACGCCGGACGTAACCAGTTAGCGGACCTGAAGCCATTTACTGAGAATGGTGTGCTGAATGTAGGGGATGTTAGTGAAAATGCTCTAAGCGGCGGTGAAGTTGGTGGAAAGCTTGTAGCCATGAACCTCGGTGTTAACGCACTACAGACAACATTTGATGTAGAAACCATGAAAAAGAATGGTATCGATATTCCATCCAAAGAGTGGACATGGGATGACATGGATAAAATGGGTGCTCAAGCGAAAGAAAAGGGACTACAAATTGGCGGTTTCGCATACCGGCATGATGTCTTTTTCCCTTACTATCTCAGAACCATTGGCCAAAAAATGTACAGTGAAGACGGCAAAACAATCAGCTACTCCGATGACAAAGCGTTCATTGATTATTTCACCCGCTATCAGCAATGGTACGACAACGGCTATATCCTATCTTTAGATAAAGAGGCTCAGAAAAAGGGTGTTGCTGAAGAGGATGAGATTGTCCTTGGCAACTCCATCTCCGGCACAGGCTGGTCTAATCAATTCTTAGCTGTGGCAAATCTCGTAACAGACCGTGAACTTGAGCTGAATCCAATGCCAGGTCCCGGGACCAAAGAAGGGTTATTCCTGAAGCCTTCTATGTATTTTGCTGTGACCGAATCCTCCAAGCAAAAAGAAGAAGCAGCTAAATTTATTGACTTCTTTATCAACGATATTGAAGCCAACAAGTTGATTAAAGGGGAACGCGGAGTGCCTGTATCGTCCAAAGTAAAGGAAGCTCTTAAACCAACGCTCTCCACAAATGAAGCGAAAATTTTCGACTATGTCACATGGGCCGAGGCAAATAGCAGCATTGGCGATCCTCCGAATCCAATTGGAGCCGTAGAGATCGAGAAACTGCTACGTGATCTTAGCGAGCGAATTTTGTTCAAGAAAATCACCATTGAGCAAGCGGCGGTTGATTTCCGATCAGAGGCAAATGCTATTCTTGCTAGAAGCCAGAAATAAGAAATCAATATAACGATCAATGAGCCGGACCCGGTCGGGTTCCGGCTTTTATTTTTTGCAAAGGTTCAACTCTGGTTTTTGAACAAATTGGTCGGTTTTATTCATTACCTCCTCACCCTCCTATTTTTATAATGGGATTACATCCATGGACAATCGTTTGTGGGAACTGCAAATTTGGATTCTAGGGGTTGACGATCATGAAGAAGCTTCGCGAGAACGAGCATATTACCGGTTATGTATTCACCGCTCCTTTCGTAATAGGCTTTCTCATCTTTACGCTTTATCCGATTCTTTCTTCACTTTATTATTCCTTTACGGATTATAACTTGATGGAGGCGCCAAGATGGCTGGGCTTTGATAACTATGAAAGGATGTTTCTGGAGGATGAGAAAATAGCCAAGTCGTTTCAAGTTACATTCACTTATGTACTAGCCAGTGTACCGCTGAGGCTGATATTCGCTTTGTTCGTTGCAATGATACTCAATACAGCAACACGCGCCGTAGGCCTTTACCGTTCGGCCTTCTATCTTCCTTCCCTGATCGGAGGAAGCGTTGCGGTATCGATCATGTGGCAGCAGATATTCGGAGATAAGGGGCTGATCAATTCCTTTCTCTCACTTATCGGCATCCAGTCATCCACCTCATGGATCGGAAACCCAAGCACAGCGTTATGGACATTGATTGCTTTATCCATATGGCAGTTCGGCTCATCCATGATCATCTTCCTTGCCGGCCTGAAGAACATTCCGAGGGATTACTATGAGGCAGCCAGCGTAGACGGAGCCAATGCAGTACATCGGTTCTTCAAAATCACATTGCCTATGTTAAGCCCTATCATTCTGTTCAACCTAACACTACAGACGATTTCTGCATTCTTAACGTTCACACCAGCTTACATCATATCAAGGGGTGAAGGCGGTCCGCTTGACCAGACGCTGCTCTATTCCCTTTACCTTTATCGAAAAGCCTTCTCACATTTTGAGATGGGATACGCTTCGGCGCTTGCCTGGATTATGCTCATTATCGTCGGCGTATTAACATTACTCATCTTTAAATCATCTACCCGCTGGGTTCATTATGAGACGAAGGGAGATTAATGCCATGACCATGACTACCTCCAAACGGGTTATCTATCATATTCTGGTCAGCGCCTTCGCCCTTATGATGACATATCCCATTCTGTGGCTGATCGCAAGCTCATTAAAACCGAACAATGAAATTTTCTCTACTGCTTACAGCCTCATTCCAAGCCGTCTGGAATGGTCAAATTATGCTTCCGGATGGAGAGGATTTGCAGGTACAACCTTTTCAACCTTTTTCAAAAACTCATTTATCATCGTGATCGTCTCTACCATCGGGGCTGTCGTCTCATCCGCGCTGGTCGCCTTCGGACTCGCACGGACTAAGTTTTTCGGACAAAAGTTTTGGTTTGTCTGCATGATGGCCGTTATGATGCTGCCACATGATGTTGTCATCGTGCCGCAGTATGTTATGTTCGCCAAATTCGGATGGCTGTCATCTTTCAAACCGCTGATCATCCCGCATTTCTTCGGGACTCCCTTCTTTATCTTCCTGATCATGCAGTTTATCCGCACAATTCCGAAGGAACTGGACGAAGCCGCCAAGATAGACGGCTGCAGTAAGTACGGTATTTTCTATCGGGTTGTCGTACCATTAATTGGTCCAGCGCTCATCACCTGCTCGATCTTCTCCTTTTACTGGCGATGGGATGATTTCATTAATCCGCTGATCTATTTGAACAGTCCGGATAAGTATCCGGTTTCACTTGCCCTGAAGCTCTTTCTGGACGGCGAATCCCTCAATAACTGGGGCGGTATGTTCGCTATGGCTACTCTTTCGCTTATGCCGGTTGTCATCGTATTCTTTATTTTTCAAAAATATATCGTCGAGGGGATTAGCACCACGGGGTTAAAAGGTTAGCTTCGTTTCCGCCCCTCCCTCTAACCAATGTGAATGGACTTATGAAAGGAGTTATTCAATATGCCAGTACTCATTGTTGATGAACAACATATTCAAGCGTTAATTAAGCGTGTGGTCGATCGGACATTCCAGATGGATTTCAGCTGGGATTGGCCGGGTGGAGTTGCCTTTTACGGGGTGTGTGAAGCATATCGAGCAACGGGAAACATCGAATATCTCGAACCCTTGAAAGCCTGGGTGGATGAAAATATGGAGGATGGTCTTCCCAAGCTGTCCGTCAACGGTGTATCCATCGGTCATTCCCTGCTCACACTGTATGAGGTTTACAAAGAGGAACAATACATCAATACCGCACAGGAAATGGCTGAGTTTCTGACACATGAGGCAGTACGCTTTGGAGATGGCGTTTTTCAGCATACTGTAAATTCTGAAACATATAATTTTCCGGAGCAAGCATGGGTGGATACAATGTTTATGGCGGGTTACTTCCTTCTTCGGATCGGCGTACTATTGAATCGCGAGGATTATTTCGAAGATGGTCTCAGACAATATCATGGACATGAGAATTGTTTGCAGGATCCTGTTACGAATCTGTACTATCACGGCTGGGATAACATTTCTGGAAATCATATGTCCGGTGTCTTCTGGGCAAGAGGAAACGCTTGGGCTGCCCTGACTATGGCCCGTGCACTCGAACTCATCCCCGTAACCCATCCATCATTTATGATTATTGAGGGCTCCTTGCGCGATCAACTAAGCAGCTTAGTCCGTCTTCAGGATGAATCCGGGCTTTGGCATACCATTACTACGGATCCGGAATCACCGCTTGAAACATCTGGTTCAGCTGGAATTGCCGCCGCTCTGCTGACGAAAGGACGTATTTATAACAAATATACGCAGAAAGCTATACATGGGATTATTTCAAAGATCACAGACGAGGGAACGGTTACTGGTGTTTCAGCCGGAACAGCCGTCATGAAGGACTCAGCCGGATACAAAGCTGTACCCGATAAACGGATCCAGGGTTGGGGACAGGGACTGACGTTAACATTCCTGTCCGCAGTACTGAATGTTAAACAAAATCCGTATTAAGCTTGAGTGTCTGAGTAGACATAGAGCCACCCCACAAGATCTAAGATCATGCGGGATGGCTCTTTTTTCTATAGTTAGACGCTGGGTACAAATCATTTCTCTCATCGCTCTTGCTCTAATTTTCTGAAGAAGTTTAGTTAATCATTTGTTTTTTATTATTACGCTCATTCTTTCCATACAACTGGTGATACAAAAATACTGATGCTAGAATAATGAATCCTAATATTACATATAGACCTTTATAGCCTGTAACTGGAATCAATAACCCGATAATAGATGGTCCAAAACCGTTCCCAAGATCATAAAATATAAAAAAAGTCGCTGTTGCTAAGCCAACTCTGTGAGGCTCAGCTAAACTGATGGCTATAGATTGAGATATCGATGAAATATTTCCAAATCCCAAAGCAACTAATGCACCAGCTATTAACAGTGAAACACCGGTAGTAACTGAGCTTAAGAGAAACATTCCTGCTCCGAATATTAGTAGGGCTGGATATATGATAATGTTTGCACCTTTCTTGTCCATGATTCGACCTGTAAAAGGTCTTGATATCAATACAAACACTGTATAGACCATAAAGAAGAAACTTGCTGTGTCTATTAATCCGATTTCTGAAGCATAAACATTCAAATATGAAACGATACCAGAGAAACAAAAAGCCATAATAAACATTATGATTGCTATCGGGATCACTTTAGGCTCAATAAAGCCAGAGACTTTCAATCTCTTTTCTATTTTTATCTCCGTTATATTAGTAGCAGGAAACTTTATTAATAATGCAATAATTAAATTCATAATCCCCAGCAAAACAGAGAAAATAAAAATCATATCAAAATTACCGTTTTGACTCATTTTCATACCGATAAATGGGCCAATACCCGTAGCAAGAGCCGTACTAATTGCAAAATAACTGATCCCTTCACCTTTACGTGAAGCAGGAAGGCTAAGCACTACACTTGTACTTACAACAGTAGTCACTACTCCCACCGTGATCCCGTTCAAAAACCGACTTAATATGAGAAAGCTAACATTAAAATGAGTGAAATATAGTAACGTTGTGATAATAAAGAATAGCAACCAGGTCATCAAAACCTTTTTTGTGTGTATACTCCGTCCTATAAACAAACGCCCCAATAATGAACCGATAATAAAGATACCTGCAATGATACCAGCTTGGCTGGTAGACGCATGATATTCATTGATTGCATATAGGGTGATTGTTGCATTTAATAAAAAGAAAATTAATGTCATCGTAAAATTCACTGACGAAAGAACAATAAAATTTTTCGTCCATAATTTAGAGTTCGTATGGTTCATAGTTGTTCACCTTGTCTCCGTAATATTTATAACTTCATCGCATTTCAATCAAAAATGAGACCCTTAAGGGTCTCATTATTTGTTTAAAGTCTTGATAGTGTCTTATACGTCACATTCATTATTAAAAAGTGTACGATTCACCATCTTCAGGAATTAATAGACTAGAGGAAAAGCCTTTTTCATCTGCATAGCGTTTTAGTTCTTCACGAGATAAAGTCCAGTGGTTAACAGCTTCCATGTGGACAGCTATAATTTTCGCCTTTGGAGCAGCCTTAAAGACCTCATAAACATCTTCTTTTCCCATGATAAGCGAGCCCAGACTTTGCCAAACATTGTTCCCTGCATTTACAACAATAATATCAGGCGTGTGGGCATCAATTTCATTTTGGATACCTTCATACCAAACGGTGTCTCCAGCTACATATAATGTCTTTTCATGAGGATGGTTGAAGACAATACCACAAACCTCCCCAATCATATTTAGTAACTCTTCTCCTCTCCCATGTTCACCTTGTGTTTTAATTAACTGAATACCTTCAAAAAGTGTATTTTCAGTGAGTACTTCCACTTGCTGAAAACCATCATTGATAACTTGTTCAGCATCTTTTTCATCTTGAACGAAAACTTTAATACTCTTGGGAAGTACTTTTTTTGCTACATCATCATAATGATCTTGATGCAAATGAGTTAAAATAACGGCATCAACATCCTTGATAATATCGTCAACCGACATTGGCAAATCATTGATAGGATTTCTTACATCTTCTCTGATCCCTGCAAGGAATGGAGCATACGTACCCTTGTCCGCGAGCATTGGATCAACTAGAAATTTTTTCCCTGCATATTGTACAATGATTGTCGCATTTCGGATTTGTTGAATATTCATTTTATATAAATTCTCCTTTGATTGTTTTTACAAGATTGATTGTATATCAAGCACAATGTGCATATACACGGAATAAATAAAGCGTTTTGACCGTTTTATTTTATTTATTAAAGAATATCCGTTTAAAGATATGATTTCGTTGTTATTGAACTAATTTCTAACTCCTTTTCTTTAATTTAAAGTTAGTTTATATTATGAATAATCATTAAAAGCAGAGACAATTAAGTCTTCCAACCAATGAACTTAATTTTTGAAAGGATACAGATCAATGTTAGATTCCACGGATAAACTTATCATAGATGAACTTTTAATAAACAGCCGAATTACGATGAAGGAATTAGGTGAAAAGGTTCACTTGACTGGTCCAGCAGCAGCAGCTAGAGTCGCAAAACTAGAAGATAGAGGAATTATTGAAAGGTATACAATCCAACTGAATCAGAAGGAACTCGGCTGTTGGGTACATGCCTGGATTACAATTTATACAAAAAGCACATCCCATCAGCCTTATCTTTCGTTTATAAAAGAACAAAAAAAATTTGTGTTGAACAACTACAGAATTAGTGGTGATGGTTGTTACCTTTTGGAATGTAGATTCCCATCTAATGAGGATTTAGACCAGTTTTTAACATATTTAAACAAACATGTTAATTATAAAGTGTCGATTGTAATTAATAAGCATTAAAAAGAAACTCCGAAAACCCTTGAAAATAGCGGGTTTTCGGAGTTTCTTTTTCATAATCCCATTCGATCGTCGTCGATGACGGCTTGCTCGGTTAAATTTATATAATCACTACTTCGGGTGATAAACTCGCAATTTCCTCCAATACACCAATTACAATTTACGAATTGCGAACCAGAGTTCAATATAGTTGAGGCCATCTTGAGCACCGTACATTTCGAACTCTACCCCGTCCACTTGTTCATAACCTGCAGTCGGGAGCCACTCGGTGTAAAAACGTTTGTAAAGCGTTTCGATCGTCTCGTCAAACTGATCCCATGGATGCGGCTCCGAGGGAAAGATCACCCAAGTATGAGCTGGAATAGTCACCGAGGTGTACCCTTCGATGTTACTAGCTTCGTCTTTGAAGACGCATAGCATGTAAGGAAACGTATCCTTTCCAGTCTTCCGGTAGCTGCATACCGCATGCACGGGATGCAGATTCTGACTGACGAACGATGGCAATTTGCTCGCACGTGCTTCAAGCCGTTTCACATCACCGTTCGCATGACTCTGCTCCCAAAGCTTTGCCGGCGTCAGCGCCGACTCCCCACCTCCGTTTGTAGGGAATACTTCTTCAATGCCGAACACTTCAAAGCTTTCCTTCGTTTCGATCCGATAATTCATAGCCTCTGCCCCTTTAATTGTGATCAGGAAGGATAAACGAGGGTAGGCTTTGAGCGCGATCCCCTCCTGACGGGCCATAGCCGGCGTGATCCCATGCAGCGAATTGAACGCCCGCGCGAAAGAAACAGGGGATTCGTAGCCGTACTTTAATGCGATATCGATCACCTTCGCAGCTCCGCCATGCTGTAACTCTAACGCGGCAAGCGTCAGCCGTCTTCTCCGAATATACTCTGACAACGTCACGTCCGTAATAAACGAGAACATCCTTTGGAACTGATACGACGAACAGCAGGCTAAGCGGGCCGCCTCGCTCAGTTCAACATTCTCGGTAAGGTTCGTTTCAATATAATCTATTGCACGGTTCATCCGCTCGAGCCATTCCATCTAAGTCCCTCCTTTCGTATTTAAGTATAGGTGGGGCATAAAATAGCTTCGCAACAATGTGTGCCAAAAAAAGTTGCTTCATAATTTGTCTCATAGTATCCTGCCCGTTATCGAACCGCTATGGATACATGTTCTTGTCCACAATAAAGCCGCCATTTGGTAGCATAGCCACTAATCGTACCAGACGTCTTCTCCGGGATTCCGAAGGAATTCAAACATCCGCTGAACCTGCTCCTTCGTATTTCGTTCAAGTGATAATGGAGGCAAGTTATCCTCTGTAAAAAAATTAACCTCAGTGGTCTCCGTCCCCCCCGCTGCTTCTCCGCCGATCAGCTCACACTGGATGAACATTTTATACACATGCTGGGAAGCAGGTGGATGATTATGAAATTTCTTATCCAATACTGCCAGTAATCTCACTGGCTGAACATCATATCCGGACTCTTCTTTGATCTCCTTGACAGCGACTTCTTTCGCTGATAACCCAACGTCTGCCCATCCACCAGGAATTGCCCATGCTCCATCGAGTCGCTCCCTAACCAAGAGGATTTTATCATCCTGAAAAACAACCCCGCGAATATCCACTTTTGGTGTTGGATAACCGGTGTCGCTAGCAAATAAGGAACGGATCTTTGTGTGTTCGATATCAGTATATTCATGTAATATTGAAACACTTAGTTCGCGTAATTGTTCAAATCTTTCAATATCATAAATATCTTTCGAATAGGCAAGACCTGCCTGACTGATCGCTTGAATCTCCTTCGCCCACTCCAGCCATCTCTGTGTCATTGTCGCCCTCCAATTTCCATAAATTTCAACTTTACTATATCATATGAGTTAGATTGATTGGACTATCAAAATAAATATATAGATTTAGGTATGATTCTTCCTGCGTAATAATATAAAGAAGGGACTGATTACCTTACAGGGGGGTTCTCCATGAACAAAATTAAAGTAGCTATCATCGGCTGTGGGATGATAGCAAAAACAGCTCATATTCCAGCTTATCTGAAGCATCCAAACGTCGAAATAAAATATTTTTGTGATTTTTACAAGGAAAATGCCGAACGCTTCGTGAAAGAGTATAAGTGTGGTGTAGCTGTGCAAGATTATCATGACATATTGAGTGATCCGGAAATCGAGGCTGTCTCTGTTTGTACGTCAAATGATGCTCATGCGATAGTTTCTATCGATTTTTTACGTGCAGGTAAAAATGTACTCTGTGAAAAACCAGCCGCCAGAACCTATGTTGAAGCACTGGAAATGCAAAAGGCTCAAAACGAAACGGGCAAGGTGCTTAATATTGGTTTAGTCAACCGCTTTAACAAAGCCGTCAACATGATTAAAGACCTGATCGAGAATGGCGAGCTTGGTGAACTGTACCACGTGTATGCCAGCTTTCGAGCCCATCGCTCTATCCCCGGTCTTGGACGCGCTTTCACTACGAAAGCCATTTCTGGAGGCGGGGTGATGATTGATTGGGGTGTTCACTTTCTCGATGTCGTCATGTACTGCTCAGGAGATCCCAAACCGACAACTGTGTCCGCTCAGACCTACTCGAAACTTGGACGGAACATGAAAGATTATACCTATTTGAACATGTGGGCAGGACCTCCAAATGATGAAGGCATTTATGATGTAGAAGATTTCGTTACCGCAATGATTCGTACAGAAGGACCAAGCATAACAATGAACGGAGCATGGGCCCAAAATATTGGCGAAGAAGAAATGTATATTGATTTTTTAGGGGATAAAGCCGGAATCCGACTGCAATATGGCGGGGATTTTAAAGTGTATAGCGCAAAAGATGGCGCCTTGCTGGAAGTCAGTCCTAAATTTAACACTGGCGATCATTTTCATAATGAAATTAACGCTTTTGTGGATTGTATCCGCACCGGTAAAAAGCTACCATCACACATTGATACCGTTATTGTTACCGCGAAAATAATCCAGGCCATCTATGATTCATCTGAACAGCGGCGGGAGATTATTTTTGACTAGCGAATGAGGAGCGTAAAGGTATGTTGAGAAAAATCGGCTTCATTGACTATTATCTCGATGAATGGCACGCAGAAAAATACCCTGAATGGATTGATACTGCATCAGGCGGCAACATGAAAGTGACAAGCGCTTACGGAATGATCGACTCACCCAATGGACGCAATAATGCGCAGTGGTGCAAGGATAAGGGGATAGAGCTTCGCTCTACCATCGAGGAAGTTATCCAAGAAAGCGATTATTTAATCGTTCTGTCTCCTGATAACCCTGAATTTCATAAAGAACTTTCCCAGCTTCCGCTCCGCTCCGGTAAACCTACTTATATCGATAAAACATTTGCCCCGGACAGAGAGACTGCGACTCAGTTGTTCGAGTTAGCACGCGAATACGGTACTCCTCTCTACTCCAGCTCGGCACTCAGGTTTGCATCGGAATATATAGAAATAGAACGCAGTGGTATCGAAACCATTTGCAGTGTAGGTTCTGGATCGTTTAACAATTACTCCATTCATCAGATAGAGCCTATTGTTTCCCTGATGGGTACCGAAGCCACACGGGTCATGTATATCGGAACTAAGCTTTCACCAGCTCTTCTAATTGAGTTCTCTAATGGACGTCAAGCGACAATCAACCATTTTGGACCCGAGTGTCCTTTTACGTTAACCTTGAACTATGAATCCGGTCAGGCTAAAATCGTCAAACCAGAATCTAATTTTTTTGGTTCATTCATTGATCGAATGATTCAGTTTTTCGAAAGTGGCGAACCCGTAGTAGATCCCGCCGAGACGATTGCTATTATTACGATCATTGAGTACGGTCTGAAAGCAGCACAAACTCCTCATCAATGGATTGAGCTGCCTTCCTAATATCTTTCTCAAAAGTGCTTAGCTCTTGCGATATGCCCTTTATGCTGTTCGAAGACGCTCCGTGTACGAATCGTTCCCTCCGCTACTCTGTGCAGATGCTCTACTTTTTAGACGCAAACCATGCTAGAAGCGGAGAAGCAGGAAGCGCATGAACGGGCTCGCCCACAATTTGCTCAAGAAGGCTGATATAGTTCAAATACACAAAATGACGGCGCCGGAATAACATCCGAAGCGCCGTCATTTTTCAAGTAAACACTTTTTCCATATTGGACTGTTGTCAATAGCAGTTGAACCTTACTTTTGGGACAGCCCCTTCATTGTTCATTACCGATTAAACCGGTTTCTCCGCTCCTGATTGTCCTCTCTAAGGTTGCTCTTAATAATGGCATATGCAATATACCCAGCCATCCCTAGGAACAATCCACTTCCTACCACAATATAAATCATCGTGAATATTTTACCCAGATCGGTCTGGGGTACAAAATCAGGGTGTCCTACCGTACTAAGTGTAGCAATGCAAAAATACAATGCATCAATGACGGAAAGCCCCTCTTCTTTTGTATAAAACAACGTTCCTGACAATAGCAATAACAGAATTAATACAAATAACACCTGAAAGTTCTTTAGCTTGAATGCTCCCCATAATCCGCTCAAGAGACGTTTCAGTGTCAGTAAGAATGATATCATGTTCTTAACGCCTCCTTTAAATCATCAATATCTCACGGATCTCTTGTTCCGTAAGTGCTGAAAGAACTTCTTCACCAGGCTGGATGATTTCTTCGATCAAATCTTTTTTCTTCTGCTGCAGCTCGTACATTTTCTCTTCTACAGTGTCTTGCGTAACAAGTCGAATAACCTGAACAACCTTCTTCTGACCAATTCGGTGAGCACGATCTGCCGCCTGCTGCTCAACAGCAGGATTCCACCACAAATCGTATAATATCACCGTATCTGCTCCCGTTAAATTCAGACCGGTACCACCAGCTTTCAGAGAGATGAGAAATAATTCTCGTTCCCCTTCATTAAATCTATTGCTAAGCGTTACCCGTTCTGAGGCCGGTGTCTTACCATCCAAATAGAAATAAGACACACCCTGATCACCAAGGGCACGGCCGATGAGTCCAAGCATCTCCGTGAACTGCGAGAAGATTAGCATCCGTCTCCCTGCATTTCGGCACTCTTCAACTATTTCCATCAACTGCTCGAACTTGGCAGAACTACCTTCATAGCCCTCCACGAACAGGGCAGGATGGCAGCATAGCTGTCTAAGCCTCGTTAATCCAGCGAGGATTTTGATGCGATTTTTCTGGAATCCCTTCTCGTTCAAATGCTTCAAAGTTTCATGCTGCAACTTAGCTAGATATGCAGCATATAGCTTCTTCTGTTCGGGAAACAGATTTGAGGCTTGAATCGTCTCAATCTTGTCAGGTAACTCTTTCAGCACATCACTCTTGAGCCGGCGAAGGAGAAATGGCCGAATACGTTTTGCCACCATGTCCCTAGATAACTCTTTAAAGGCTGTCCGTCCTGAGAATAATTCCGGAAATACAACATCAAAGATCGTCCATATCTCTTCCAGTTTGTTCTCGACTGGCGTCCCCGTCAAAGCAAATCGATAACTTGATTCAATTGCCTTTACGGCTTTAGCCGTCTGAGTCGTATGATTCTTAAAGGTCTGGGCTTCGTCCAAAATGAGTGTATGAAAGGATTTACGAGCATAATCCTGAACATCTCTGCGAAGCAACGGATACGAGGTAATGACTACATCTATTTGTTCTGTATTACGCAGTGTAGGTGTCCGATCTACCTTTGAACCATCATTGATTACAACCCGGACCTCGGGAGCAAACTTGTGAAACTCATTCAACCAATTATACATAAGTGATGCTGGAGCAACAACAAGTGCAGGACGTTTAAGTTTTCGGATTTCAGGCAGAACAGAAACGATAAACGCAATGGCCTGTACGGTTTTGCCCAGGCCCATATCATCTGCTAGAATACCGCCAAATCGATATGAAGCGAGCGTCTTCATCCACTGGTATCCATAATGTTGATAGTCTCTAAGTATCCCTACCATACTTTCCGGTACAGGTGAGTCAAGGTGATCCGGGTTACGAACATGCTCCAATAGTTGTCTCAGTGACTTTTCCAGCTTAATTGTATTCCCTAATCTATCAGAGTCTAAGAAATACAATCCACGGACAGCGGGTAAATGAACTTCACTACCGTTTACATCTATTTGATGGATTCCAATTCCGTTCATTAAAGAAATGATCTCCTGGAATTCAGAACTTTCCAGCGGCATGAGAGATCCATTCGGCAGCCTGTAATACTTCCGTTTCTCCTCCAGTGATTTCAAAATATTACGTATTTCTGTTTCCGGTATGCCATCCATATCAAATTTAAACTTCAGCCATTCTGTCCGTTCATCCATACTAACGGTAACTTTAGGAGGTATGTTCCCTTTATACAGCCGTACCTTGACTGCTGATGTAGCATATACCTTTAGGAGTTGCTCCAATTGAGGTAGAACATGGTACAGAAAATCAAACTCATCATCCTCACCATCCAGAAAGTAACCACCTTCTGTCCGAGTAAATCGACTTTGATCCATAAGCTCCAGAATGCGATTTTCCTGATCGCCGTTACGTATTAGAATCCGTCCTTCTCCCCGAGCTGCGTTCGTCTCCTGTAGTGGATTGATAATCATATCGCCGTATTGGAACTCAAGACCTGCAACCAATCTGTCTCTCACCCGATCCAGATACAGTCGTGCTGCCAATGGTGTATGTATAATCTTATTAGAGACAACCTGGGAGACACCGACACTTCCAAGCCTTCTTAACCCGGGGATAACCTTTTGCATAAAAGGCTCCATCTGTTCCGGACGGATTCCGATTGTGTTCCTGCCCGAGTTCTCAAGCATATGCTTCATTTCACCGAGTCTTGCGCACTGATCAGATGGAAGCCTCCACAGCCTTCCTTCCGCGATGACCAACTCATAAGCATCCATGACAACGATCTGCTCTAATCCTTGAATGCGAAGTTGATAACTTTCGCTACCTTCATCGGTCTGGTCAAATTCAAAGTGAAGCGGAATACCCTCATCAGACATAACTAAACCGTCATATACCACCCCATCCTGCTTCAGCTTAATGGATGGTGCGTTAACTAGAAGTGAATACATTTCGCTCCACATATAGGGAGGGATGAGAAGCATCCGTTCGCCGCTAAGCTTGCCAGGACCCATACTTGAGAGCGGGCCAGAAGCCTCTTGTACCAATTGTTCACTACTATATATCTCAATAAGCTTTCGGATTATATCGTCATGTTCTTTTTGAAAACTATGAAGTTCAGGATCGTAAGTAAAATGTTTAGTAAAGGCATAACTTTCATTACGCTGTATGCGGTCTAAAAATTTTCGAATGTTCTGAACGATATAAGTGCGTTTAGGACCGACCTTCATCTCCATTGCAAACCGATACTTTCGGAATCCATAAGAAATCACCCGACAGACAAATTCCACTTCAAGCAACTGTCTCGTATCAAAATAAGACTGTGCTCGGCTCGGTCGCTCATATTTATGTTCAAATAGTTCTAACATCGTGTTCGCTAGCTGATTGTCTACATCAATCTCACTGTTTTCCTCTCCAAAGGAATCAGGGCTGACAACTGGCATAGAAATCGAGGGTAAATCCCTCTGATTATGCAATATATATAATAGAGCAGCAGCTGTATGTTTACAGTGTTTATCAAATGAAAAAAACGAAGAACAGGAGCATTCGGCCATGATATCTCCCTTATCATCAATGTGCACATGCACATCAAACATCTGCTCTGTTTCAACCTGCGCCTGAAAAGTGAATTCACTCGGGTTATAACTTGTTATCGTTACTTTGCCAGATCGTACGTAGGATGCTCCTTTATTAAAAGAAGTTCGACCACATAACGACTGGATCATATGCTCATTTATAGGAAAAATCATACCGCTACCCTTTCTTGTTACAACTTGATCCACCCTTACAAACGGGTTCAGATTGCCACGTCTAATATAACAGAACAAGCCTAGAAAGAACCACTTTTACTGTGGTCAACTTTCTAGGCTTAATATGCTCACCAGCTCATTTCTTTCTTCGCATGTTCCATTTCAATACTCTATCTCAAACTCTTGAATCAAAACGGCTGTGCCCGAAATATAAATATCCATTTCAAGGTTCCTTACAGCGTGAACATACACTCTCCCATCCCTGCCGATTTCTTGACCTTGTTCAACGATGAATTGAATATCATTCTGTTCTTGATCTATATACGTTAAGTAGTAAGCCCCCATAACCCCCGAAGCTGTACCCGTTACCGGATCTTCAATCGTACCAGAGTATGGTGATGAGAAATGTCTAGCATGCATGAGTGCATCTTTATGATAAGTTTCTAAGCAAAAAGGATGCAGAGATGACTTCGGATTCTCCACTAATATATCCGGAAACGCATTATTATTAGGTTGCATACGCTTAAAGCTATCCAGATCCTTAATTGGAACTAATAAGGTCCAAGCACCTGTACTGCCATAAACAATTGGCATTGTCATATCCAAAGAATCTTCTGTTAAGCCCATGGACGCTGCCAGCTTGTGAGTGTCCCCATTAAAAGGTATGAACTCTGGTGTTTTCTGCTTCATCGTGATAGTGAGATGTTCATGATCTGTATGAAATACAATCGGCAATATACCCGCTTTTGTCTCAATTTCAATCGTTTCTCGGCCTTCCAGATAGCCTCTTGTTTTCAAGCCATATAATGAAGCCATCGTTGCATGACCGCATAAATTCATTTCATGACCAGGGGTAAAATACTTTAATTTCAAATCCGCCTTATCCGATTTCAAAACAAATACGGTTTCATTAAACCCCACTTGATGTGCTATATGCTGCATCTCGTCATATTTTAGATGATCTGCAGTGAGTACAACACCTGCCGGATTGCCTCGGTTAGGTGTATCCGAGAATGCATCGTAATGATAAACCGTTACTTTCGCCATAAGCTCCTCCATTATAAAAAAAGTAGTTCGAACACATTACTCTTGTTGATCGTTATTCTCGGATTAATGCGAATCATTCATATTCTATAATATGGAAATACAGATATACAATAACTAAAAAGCCTACGTTGTATCACATTATGATATAACTCTAGACGCATGTATCACATTATGATATATTGTTTTTAGATATATCGTTTTATGATATATCTAAAAGAGATATAGAGGGTGATTAGTTGAAGAAAACAGAGCAATTAACAGATTCAATGTTTTATATTATGGCTGCTTTAACTAAACCAAGGCATGGTTACTCCATTATGAATTTAATTGAAGAAACAACAAAAGGGGCAATTACTATAGGTCCTGCTTCCATGTACACGATTATTAAAAAATTACTAAGAGAAGAGTGGATTTATTTGTATGATGGATCGGACTCAAGACGTAAAACGTATTTGCTTACTGAAAAAGGCAGAGAAATATTAGAAGAAGATGTGAAACTAAGAAAAACGTTGATTCAATTAGCGGAAACTGGATTGAAGGAGGTTCGAGAATGAGAGGAACAAAGTATGTTATGTCAGGTGGTTTAGCTTTTTCCGAGGATAAGGACATGGAAAAACTACGCCGATATTCTTTGAAGGGTTGGCATGTCAGAGATTTTAAGTTTATGGGGTATACGCTTGAAAAAGGAAAAAGCTCAGATTACATCTACAGTGTAGATTATCGTTCAATAAAAGAGGATGAAAAAGGGGAATATTTCGACTTTTTTTCATCTTCTGGATGGTCGCACATTGCTTCAGCGGGAGATATTCATTTATTTCGGGCACAACCTGGAACAAAACCGATTTATAGTGACCGTGACACATCGGTTGAAAAGTACGAGAATTTAAATAGATCGATGAAATACATAGCAATTCCGTCAATTTTAATAACAGTACTCCTATGGGGTGGAGTAATGATAAGCTCCGGCAGCTTAACATCATTACTTCAGGTAATAGCTGTAATTTTCAGTATAATTGCCATCCCAATAGCTTTTACTGTATTCGCAACATACATTAACAAATTGAAGGTAAAGGAAAAAAAGGGATTAGTTCATCTATTAAAAACGATACCGTTCCTTCTCTTCTTAGCTGCTGTTATTATTTTGTTATTTGCCGTTGACACAGACCGAGCAGTTTACATTTTACTGTCTATGATAGTTGGAGCGATCGTATTTCCAACTGCAATTTGGATGATCCTGTCTCTTTATCATAAACTGGGGGGAAAGAAGACTTAGTAAAGGAGACGAAGAACAAAGTTTTTAGACATTGTTATTACTTTATGATTACTAATTCTCTGCTTGCCCAAAATCATGCTTTGAAAAAGCTCCCCTCACAGGATCAGGTTTTATTTTTTCGCCTGAATACTGCAAGGGGAGCATATTATAAGCGATCTAATAATCTACTTTTGAGACATCCCATTCATTAAACTATTTTCTCGTCGTTACTACTTCGGAATATTTCCACCCAGTACTCGGTCCCCTGAATTACCTGCCGGATCGGATTGGTTATCATCTTCTCCTGCATGGATAATGAGCGATCTTCCCAGAATGGAGTTTGTTTTATCTTTCTCCAATGTAGCATGCTGAATGATGACCTCTGCTTCAACTGTGCCATCTTCTCGTACCACGAGATTCGGCACATCCCCAACGTGGCTACCCTCAGGATTTTCAAGGCCATGGTGCTTATCTGTAGGGTTAAAGTGACCACCGGCTGACTCGAAATCTAATGATAGAATCTCATTTTCATGTACATGGAAACCGTGCTTGCCAGGAGTTAATCCCGAAGCTGATATTTTCACAAGCACACCGTCTTCCACCTGTTCAAAAGTCGCGAATCCTGACGCTTCACCGTTTGCATTAAACAACTTAGCCGATGGAACTCCTATCGAGATTGATTGAGTAGCCCCATCCCAAAACACCGGCTTGTCTAGTCTTTCTGCGATCATTCGAACAGGAACATAAGTTGTCCCCTGATAAACAATAGATTCTGGAACAGTGTTCCCATGATTCACGTAGTTACCATCTTTATTAGAGTGCTCTTCACCGTTCATGAAGAACATGATTTTAGCAGCAGTCCCAGAAACGACATCCATTGCCTCATCCGCGTTAGCTGCCGTATAGGAAAAGCCTGAGAATAGCATTGCGCCTGCCATGAAAGAACCAACAATATGTTGGGATGAAAATGTTCTTTTCTTCACTTCATCGCCTCCTGTGCTATAGTACTCACCTATACCCTCATTTTTCGCAAATAAATCTGTTTCGGGGGTTATTAGTACTTTAGTTTGAGATCGTAAAAAAACTGCACCCCATTGTTAGACATAACTAACAATTGGAGATGCAGTTTATCGTTCATTTAGAAATGAAGTCTGTTTACTTTGGAATGTTACCGCCGATCACACGGTCGCCTGAGTTACCAGCAGGGTCCGATTTGTTGTCATCTTCTCCGGCATGGATAATGAGTGACCGCCCTCGGATAGAGTTGGACTTATCCTTTTCTAATGTAGCATGCTGAATCATCAGCTCAGCTTCAGCAGTGCCATCTTGTTTAACCATGAGATTCGGCATATCTCCCACATGGCTCCCCTGAGGATTTTCAAGACCATGATGCTTATCTGTTGGATTAAAATGTCCACCTGCTGTCTTGAAGTCTAGCGATTGAATCGCATTTTCATGCACGTGAAAACCATGTTTGCCCGGAGTCAAACCTGAAACAGATATCTTCACACTCACCCCATCCACTGCCTGCTCCACGATTGCTAACCCTGCAGGTTCGCCTGAAGCATTTAGAAGTTTAACCGATAGCGTCCCCATCGATTCCGAATTGGAACCTACATCCAGAGATACTGGTTGGTCGGGCTTCTTAGCAACATTACGAATCGCATTCATAGTTTGGTCAGCATTAGCTACTACATAGATACAGCCTGACAATAATACACCCGCTAAAAATGAACCTATCATATGTTTTGTCTTGAATGTTTTTTTCATTATATTATCTCCTCCTGTCTATAGTAATCACCTTTCTCCTATTTTCGTATAAATAAACCTGTCATCCGGATAATTTTGTTATTTTAGTTAGAAAAATTCGATTTATTGCCTCCATTAACTATAAACTCGTGATTCTACTCGATCATCCACCCTTGAATCCTCTAAGTAGTTCGTTTAGCACAGCACCTATTTACCATTGCTGTGTTTGAAAGACTACTATAAAATAAATGTTAAAGATTACCATAATTAAAAAGACTTGAGCGTTTAAACCTATAAATCTTATAACCCTTCCAATTATAATTACGTCCGACTCTCCAGCGTCTTACTCCTTATTCATAATTCTCTCATCCGATAAAATTCGAGTATTCAGCTAAACACTCCTTACCAGTAAATGAACCCCTTATTCATCAACTCTCTCTTATAAATCCCGATACATTTAGTAGTAGCTCTTTATCACTTTTAAAGATACGTAGATTTTCATCTGAAAGGAGGTGAATTAACGAATTAAAATGGATCCCATTACGGAATATGGAATCGTGATTCCTACATATTCCCTTATAAAAAGGAGGAGTTTTTGTGATGACAACATTACGTTTACCTAACACTGGACTATTTAGAAAGATCATTGCAGGCAGTCTATTGATGTCACTCGCCATTATGGCACTGTTATTGTTCGAATCAAAAGTGTCCGCCCACGGTTACGTAAGCAATCCATCCAGTCGTGCAGATTTATGCGCTAGTGGAGTTAATACGAATTGCGGTCTTATCATTTACGAGCCCTATAGCCTTGAAGCACCGAAAGGATTTCCAGCAGCCGGCCCAGCTGACGGCAAAATTGCAAGCGCTAACGGTGCGTTCGCTCCACTCGATCAACAATCAGCAACACGTTGGTCGAAAGTTAATATTTCACCTGGACCAACGACCTTTGATTGGAACATAAAGGTCCCGCATGCAACTGCAAGCTGGAAGTACTATATTACGAAGCAAGATTGGGATCCAAATTCTCCACTTACGCGGGCCTCTTTTGATCTGACCCCTTTCTGCAGCGTACCCTATCAAGGTAAACCCTCGAACACTTACTCCGATACTTGTGATGTCCCGAATAGAACAGGATACCAAGTAATCCTTGCCGTATGGGAGATCTCAGATACAGGTAATGCTTTCTACAATGTCATTGATGTGAATTTCGCTGGGAATGCGGATACTACAGCTCCAACTGCGCCGGCAAATGTAACGGCTTCCAATGTTTCTACAACGAGTGCAAATATCGCTTGGACTGCTGCAACCGATAATCATGCAGTAACTAGCTACCGCCTATTTAATGGTTCAACTCAAATCGCTTCTACGAACGGTGCCCTTAATTATCATTTAACGGGTTTGAGCCCAAATACGACTTACAGTATCACAGTTAAAGCAGTCGATGCTGCAGGGAATGTGTCCCCGGCTAGCACTTCTGTATCTTTCACAACGCAGGCTGTAACGGGTCCAGATATTGATCCACCAACAACACCTACTGCATTACACGTAATGGGAACATCAACATCCACAACCGTTCCGCTCATGTGGAATGCTTCAACGGATGATATAGGTGTGACGGCTTACCAAGTGTTCAATGGGAATACACTTGTCGCTACCGTTTCAGGCTCCACGCTGGATTACCTTGTCACGGGCCTTACCCCTAATACGGCCTATTCTTTTACCGTAAAAGCTGTAGACGCTGCAGGGAATGTGTCATCCGCTAGTAATGTTGTCAATGTTACAACACCTAACGCGCCCGTAACTTACCCGGCATGGAGTGCAACAACTGTGTACGTAAGTGGTAACAAAGTTACACATAATGGTGTTAATTATGAAGCTAAATGGTGGACATTAGGCGAGACACCAGGTGCGTCCGGAGCAGATGTATGGAAAGTTATTCCGTAGAGTTAATCCCCTAAATTTATTGCTCATCAAAAAAGGTTGCCCCTCAAAAAATCTTGAGGGGCAACCCTTTAGTTACTATGATCAGTCGCTACGCTTAATAATGATGAATGCTAAATTTCATCCCAAATTCGTCTCAAGTTTTCAAGCCCGATGTGTGTAGCTTCACGACATTCTTCCATACCTTCAAATTCCAATGTAATATCTCCGTCATATCCAGATTCTTTGATTAAACGAAGAACACGGCGTACATCGATATCTCCTTGACCGAAGATGGAACCACGTAAGTAGTTACCGTGTGATGTACGGAACCAATCACCGCCACCTGGGTTCTGATCGTAAGGACGGATATAGAAGTCCTTAACATGAACTAGTGAGGCATATGGTAAATTACGTGCCACGCCAACGAGCGGCTGTTCATCGACACATAAGAAGTTACCGATATCAAGTGTCGTTTTGAAATTAGGACGATTTACAGCCTGCAGCACACGCTGCACCCGGTCGCTTGCCTGCACACTGACTCCATGGTTTTCAATCGTTGTTGTAATACCATATTGAGCAGCATAATCAGCGATGATACGACATCCTTCCACAATCTGAGCTAGATTGGACTCCAGGTAATCAATGCCGTGTTTCTCTGCTGGAAGTGTAAAAGCGGTAACGTCGTGACGCATATGCTTCATGCCAAGCCGATGAACGGTGTCTACATGTCTTTTGACGCGATTCATCTCGGCTTCGAAGGCTTCTTCTCCATCCTGCACAAAATTTGCAGGCATTGAATAGTTGGATAACGCGATTCCAACCTTGGCAGCATGCTCGCGAACAGCATCCGCTAGCTCAGGCTGATCTTCCAGCGTAAATCCGTAAGGAACAATCTCCATATGTTCCCCGCCATTTTCCTTAATCCAATCTATCACATCCAAAACTGTCATTTCTCCTGATTTAATTGCATTAAGTAGACTATACGTGCTGACTCCAACTCTCATCGTTATACTGCGCCTCCTGTAATTGTCTCTTCATCGCTAAGTTCAAGCTCTATGACTGTATCCAGTTCATCAGGCAGTCCTCCACCGGACAGATTAATGAACGCCCCACTTCCTGTATCGGAATACTGCTCTGCCATCCAAGGCGTCTCCACCTTCAGTTCACTTCCATCTGCAAGCAGCCTTGCTTTCTTAATTCGTCCCTTTAACCCTTGGAAATAAATCGGACCGATTCCCCGGTCAAAGACATGAGCATACAGCTTATTCCCACACTGGGTATAACGACCCCATTCCGGTTTTTCTAACTCAGCTATGCCACATCCATAAATGCTGTCTCCATTACGACGCATCCATTCTCCAACTGTCGATAAAATCTCAAGTGACTCTGAAGGAATTTCCCCTTCTGCATCAGGTCCAACATTAAGCAGCAGATTTCCGTTCTTACTCACACATTCTACGATCGCATGTATAACCTGACGTGGAGTTTTATAGTCTTTATCTTTAGCGTGATAACCCCAGTTGTTATTCAAAGTTATACAAGCTTCCCAAGGTACATGCTCTCCGAGCTCGTTCACGATTCCTCGCGGGGGAATAATCTGCTCTGGAGAGAAGAAGTCACCAGCATAAACCTCTGGTTCTGCCGCCATAATGTTACCACCAAGACGATTATCGATAACAATCTCGGGTTGCAGCGAACGAATGGTTTCCATGAGCTCCGTTGCCCGCCACTTTTCTCCTGTCATTTCGTCATAAGAGAAATCGAACCACATCATGTCGATCTTACCGTAATTGGTAAGGAGCTCCTTCACTTGACCATGCATATAATCCAGATAACGGTCAAAATCCTGCTCCTTCTCCTTGAAAGATTCCACCCCACGCATGGGATGAATACGGTCGTTATACGCCGGATAATCATCGTGATACCAGTCAATGAGAGAATAATAGAATCCAACAGAAATGCCTTCTTCGCGGAAAGCGTCCACATATTCACGAATCAAATCTCTACCCGCCGGAGTATTGGTTACCTTGTAGTCCGTCAGCTTACTATCAAACAAGCAGAAGCCGTCGTGATGCTTGGTTGTAAGTACTGCATATTTCTGTCCTGCAGCTTTTGCTGCTTTCGCCCAGCTGCGCGGATCATAACGTGATGGATCAAACTCATCAAAATACGACTGATACTGTTCATTCGAAATACGTTCTTGGCTGCGAACCCATTCGCCTCTTGCCGGAATCGCGTATAATTCCCAGTGGATGAAAAGGCCGAATCGATCATTCATGAGCGTAGCGGTTCGATTAAATCTCGGATTCATGTTAAACACCTCCTTCTGCTATGATTTGCTCTTCTCATCATAAGCCGTTTGATAAATCTCTAGAAAGCGTGCAAGATTCATAGCGTCCAACTGCTGTACGTACCCATCCCAATCCCGATCCAGGTCTGCATCCCCGATAACAAAACGAGCGATCATTTCATCCACGTAATCGTTTACAGTTTTGGCTAAGTCCGCAACCTCTGACGATTGTTCGTTGGTCAGAAAGAGTGGGGGTACGGTAGATACATCCTTCGGCGCATACGGCTCATATTTATTCTTCGTCTCGTTGTACAGTAATACCTCTAAATCATCCTCACCATTTGCAACAGAGCTAAGACGGAATTCATTCGTACGCATCGCAGGTCCTGTCTGAGCCCAGTTCACGTTCTGTACTGTACCAAAAGCTTTGATCTCAAACCATTCAGCAGGCTCACCGTTAATTCCGATCTCGCCTTCCTTCGCATCACGCCATTCTTCGTTAGGTCGGCCATATACACTGCGAAGGGTGTGCTCTCTTTCATATAAACCGTCAGCCCAGCGCATAGCCAGCTCCGGATTCTTCGCCTTTTTCGTAATAACAAAAGATCCTGGTGTTAAAGCTGTCGTATCCGTCGGTGCATATTGAACACCATTCGGTCCTTTTAACGGAGGAACCGCTTTGTATTCGCCCCAACGTCCGCTCTCACCCATCAATTGTGTAAATACCCCCTGATGTCCACCCGTAGAAGCACCCAAGAGTACCGTATCCGGATTTTCACCGACCTGAATCAATTGATTATCGTCTTGTGTAAAGGATTCCGGAGCAATAAGTCCCTCCATATACAACTTGTTGAGATAACGAAGCCCTTCCTTCCATTCAGGTTTGTTATAGGCAACATCCATCTTCCCGTCTTTCACATACATATGTTTATAACTTGATCCGTAAATCGGGTTATAGATAAACGAATTCATAAGGAAGGCATCAATGGAAGATCTCCATGATTTTTGCGATATTGACAATGGGATTTCATCTGCTTTCCCATTCCCGTTCGGGTCCTGTTCTTTAAATGCTTTAAGTACGTCAAAAAATTCGTCTGTCGTTGTTGGCATTTCCAGATTCAGCTTCTTTAGCCATGGTTCATAAATCCACATCTTCTGACTCATCGAGCAATGGTAGCAATCATTAATTTCTGGTAGTGCATAGATATTGCCATCAAGCGCCGTAATGGTTGATTTAATGTCCGGATAATCCGCAAACAGCTTCTTGGTCTGTGGCCCTTGGCTTTCAATTAAATCATTCAGAGGTAAAAATGCACCTTGTGTACCGTAAATCATCTGCTGTGAAGGAGAGATATTGAGTCCCATGATGACATCTGGATAATCCTCACTTGCCAACACAAGGTTCAGTTTCTCCTGCATACTTTGTTCCGGAACAACTTCCCATTCGATATGAACATTGGTCTTCTCCTCGTACCATTTCGTAAATTCATTTGTTTCAAAATTTTCAACCAGTGGGTTTCCTCTAACCATGATTTTCAAGGTCTCTTTCTCTTCAACGAGTGGATATGTTCCCGGTTCCGACAACTTTACAGCAGAAGCTGTGTTATCTTTCCCCTTCTCCTCCCCAGCCGTACCCTTGCCATCCGAGCAACCCGCTAGCAAAATGCTAAACGCAGTAAAAGCACTAAACGCTACCTTCATACTCTTGTTCATAATGACCCTCCCTAATTTCAAATGGATACTTAACCTTTAATGGAACCGATCATGACACCTTTAACAAAAAACTTCTGAAGAAACGGATATACAACAAGCAGAGGAACCGATGTAACTACGATAAGTGAATATTTAAGTAATTCTCGTAAGCCCTGACGAGCTGCTGCTGTCTTGGCATCACCAAGCATTTCGATATTCACCTCGTTCTGAACCAAAATATCTCTAAGCACCAACTGCAGCGGATACAAATCCGACTGTTTCAAATAAATCATCGCGTTGAAATATTGATTCCAGTGTCCCACCGCATAGAACAATGCAATAACTGCTAATATCGGTCCGGATAAGGGAAGCACGATGCTTTTCAGGAACCGAAAGTCGGTACACCCATCCAGCTGTGATGCCTCTAGAAGTTCACCAGGAATTGTGGTCTGAAAGTACGTACGCATAATAATAACGTTCCATACAGATAGTGCCGCTGGGATCAACATAGCCCACACGGTATCAATCATGCCAAGATCTTTCACAATCAGATAAGTCGGAATAAGTCCGCCGTTAAACAGCATGGTGAAGACGAACATCAGCATGAAGAAGTTCCGGCCCTTAAAATCTTTACGTGAAAGCGGATATGCCGCCAAGACCGTAAGGATCAAATTAATGGCCGTTCCAGCTACCGTATAGAAGATTGTGTTCATGAAACCTTTGGTGACCATGGTGTTCTTGAATACAGCTCTATAACCTTCCAGCGTAGGTTCAACGGGCCATAGCCATACTCTTCCGGATAGCACAGCACTACTCGAACTAAATGAAGCGCTTACAACATAAATGAGAGGATAAAGCACAACGATAAGTACAATTGAAAGCATGACATAATTAAAGATCGTAAACAGGCGATCGGAGCCGGATTCCTTTATTGTCTTAGAATTCATTTGCCTTCGCCCCCCCCTACCATAAGCTTTCCTGTTTAAGCCGTTTGGCTGTTTGGTTAACAATTAACAGTAGAATAAAACCAATGACTGCTTTAAATAATCCGATCGCTGTCGCATACGAGAAGTTCATCGCCTGAGAGACTAATCCGACCTTATACACATACGTATCAATGACTTCCGATGACCGTAGATTCAGTGAATTTTGCATAAGGAGTATTTTCTCGAACCCTGTCTCCAGCATCTGTCCGGTGTTCAGAATAAGCAATATAACCGCAATCGGCATAATACCCGGAAGATCGATATGCCGCATACGCTGCACTTTCGATGCCCCATCAATAACAGCTGCTTCGTGCAATGCCGGATCGATTCCAGAAAGAGTCGCCAAAAATATGATGCAGGAAAAACCAACATTCTGCCACACATGTGACCATACATAAATGGACTGGAACCACGAGGCTTCCGCCATAAAGTGGAAAGGTCCGAGGCCGATCCAGCCTAGAAAGGTGTTTATCATCCCTGTTCTGGGATCCAGAAACTGAAGTAGTAATCCAACAAGCACAACAAGTGAAATAAAATATGGCGCATACGTCACCATCTGGACCATATTTTTAAATCGTTTGTTCCCTACATAATTAAGTCCAAGGGCAAGCATAATCGGGAACGGAAAGCTCGCAAGCAGTGTGTAAAAGCTTATGGAGAGCGTATTCCGCAGCAGCCTCCAGAATTCGTGAGAATGGAAGAAACGCTCAAAGTGTTTAAAGCCTGCCCAAGCGCTCCCCCCGATTCCTTTTGTTACATTAAAATCTTTAAAAGCGATTTGCGCTCCGTACATGGGTACGTACTTAAAAATGATGATGTACAACAACGGCAATGCGAAAAGTGCGTACAGCTGCCAACTTCGTTTGATATCCTTCCATCCATTCAGCGCCTATCACCCCAATCAAGTAATGGTCATACCGACCGGTCCGGTGATTGAAGTATAGCTGGGCTTGAATTTCTCGTAAATCTTCTCATTTTAGAGACTATTCCGTTCTTTAGAATGACCATTATGCAGCATTCAAGGAGTTAACCATTCTTTAGAAAAACCTTAGCTAGCCTCATGATTTCGTCTGTATTCTGTAGCACTAATTCCGTTAGCACGCTTAAACGCGCGACTGAATGTATTAAGTGACAAATATCCAACGGCTGCGGCAATCTCACTAATCGCCTTCCCGCTTTCTAATAAAAGCTGCTTAGCCTCGCGCATGCGAATATCCTCTAAATAATCCGAAAAGTTAAGTCCCATTTGTTCTTTAAAAAAATAGGATATATACGCTTCTGAAGTCCTTGCTTCAGCAGCCAACACACTTAAACTTAAATCACTTTCCGAATAGTGTTCATCAATATAAATAATCAGCCGATTCATCAGATGATCATTATGACTTTTCTTCCGTTCAGCATTTTTACGGCATAAGTTTAAGAATGAAATACATAACATATCAATGGTCTCCCAAGGTGATCGCTTGGGATCAGCCGCTTTATGTATCGTTTCAACCTCATCAGTAATGTCAGCTCCTGCCGCTTGTTCACAGCACTTCATCAGGGTACCGCATAATTCATGGGCGAGAAGCTGCTCAACAACGAGCGGAAGCTGACGTTCCTTTCGATTCCTCTCTGTAATCTGTTCGATGAGCTGGGTCGTATCCGTTTTATTGCCTGACTTCACGAGCTGAATCAGCCTTAATTCTACATCGGAAGGATAGAAATAACTTGGGACGGTCAGATCTACATCGTCATGATAAAGAATCGGATTATTTTCATTCCATTTAGCATGCTGTAGCACGAATTTAGCCTCCCCAAAAGACCGATACAGCTCCGTCAGGCGGCTATGGCAACCACCCGCTGCCATATAAAGTCCGGTATCTGTTTCCATCGTCAGAACCTCATGCATTTCTTGGAGTGAGGTCCTCATGTTGACTATAAATAGATCCGTCTCAGATTCTTCTCCGTACAGTAAGAGAGCAATCAAATTTTCTCCTAGATCGTGCACAATAACACCATTATGAAATAGCTCCTTAATTCGGTCATGGATCCGTAACTTAACAATATCCATCTCCGTCAATATTTCTTCATTATAAGGAGCGTGATAACCGCGAAGACGTAAAATAACAACAGCATACTGCGTTCCTATCAGTTCAATTCGTGAATGTTCCATAGCTGTCTCTACGTCTCGCATGGAAGTATAACCTCCACTCAGCAATCGATCGATAAACACATTTCTCATGAGAGGCAGCTGTTCTTCAAGCCGCCCCTTCAGATCATCATGCCTTTCGATCAAATCCGATACGGAGCTGCGAATGTAATCTACTGTATTTCGAACAGCTAATGGTTTATCATCTGCCTTGGATACGGGAAGAATCTGAAGCAGTTTAAGAAACGGACGGCTGCTCCGATAAGCAAAATAAGCGGCGACAGCCAAGCCAAGAATAAGCGCTGCAATAAATACTGTGAACGTAAGCTCTTTAATGTAATAGGCTTTTCCAAGCACAATCTCCTTCGGCTGTGCTGACACATACGTCCATCCGTTGTAGGTAGATGTCGTTTCTGTCACAAGCATTTCCTTGCCATTCCATGTCAGCTGGGAAGGGCTCCCTTTATGGGGAAGCGCTTTCAAGTTTACAAATTCTTCATCCAGTCCAATGTGGCTAATCAGATTCCCCTCCTGATCAGCTATATAAGCAAATCCTCCCTGTTCAGAATCGATGTTTCGCAGCATCTCCTGAATCTGCTCGTTGTTAATAAGAACGGTAATAACACCACCGCTATCCTTATTGCCAAACGATTGCATAAAGCTTACAACGGAATATGGTTTCCCCTCATATTCAACCGAAGCCCCCGGCATATAGGTTTTATAATGATACGTATCAAACAGACGTCTTTCCCACTCTTCCAGAGAAAGATCTTTATAATGAAGCTGCAGATCATAAAACTGATTTATCGTATATATTTTCCGCGGTGAGATGAACATGCCACTATTCTTAAAAGCGACATAATAATCCACAATGAAATGATTAAACATACGATAATCAAATAGGCTTTTCTCGAGGTCCCATAATCGATATGGATTCGTGTCTCCGAACGGATCCTTTACGAATTGAAAAGATTGTATCTTGGGCTCACTGGACATCTGTTTAGCGATGGTTTCAATTTCGGCAATTCGCCGGTCTAACGCTTCCCGGATTTGGCCTAATGCGGCTGTACTGCTCTTTATCGTTTCACTCTCAACAAGCTCAGAGGTCTTGTAGTAGGCAAACCAACCAACAAGCAGCGAGCTTAAAAGAATCAGAACATAAGGAACAAAAAATCGTATGAGCAGCGAGGTTTGTCCTCCAGACGTGTCTTTCACAGATATCCCACCTTCACAATTTCGCAGTATCATCAATATAGCAAAGATGAAAACAAGCGTCAGTAGCCCACAAGTCTCTGTTTTTAACGAAAAAAAAGGACTGCGCATCTTGGATTCATGAAACCCTACGCAGTTCCTTTTTATAAATTATGATCATTCAGATCAGAAGATCTCACGATATCCTCGTGAATCACTTCAACGGCTATATCCCCTTCGTACCTACCCGTTTCGCTAACTCAGCAAGGTCCTGCCCTTTAAGAGCACCCTCCACTAATTGCGGAAGCAGAGCCGGTGTGCATGCGAAACATGGTGTACCGTCACGTGATAATAACTTAGCAACCCGCTCATCATAGAATGGTCTTCCTTCATCCGATAACGCAAGCAGACACATCGTCTTGACGCCAGATTCACGTAGTTCACGCATACGTCGAATTAATCCTGCTTGATTGCCGCCTTCGTATAAATCCGAGATAATGATAAACAATGTCTTTTTAGGCTCTTCAATAAACTGCTCACAATAAGCTACCGATTTATGAATGTCTGTCCCACCGCCAAGCTGAATGCCAAATAACATATCCACCGGGTCATTAGCGCACTGCTCGGTCAAATCGACGACTTCCGTATCAAATACGACGACACGTGTATCTAATGACGGAATACTTGCGAAAATAGACCCAATCACTGAAGCCCAAATGACCGATTCCGCCATCGATCCGCTCTGATCAATATCTACTATAACCGTCCATTCTTTATTTCGCCTTGCCCTGTCAAAATAATAAAATTTCTCCGGAATGATCTGCCTGCGGCTCGAATCATAATTTTTCAAGTTCCTCTGAATTGTCCTTTTCCAGTCTATACCACTAAGTGACGGAAGAGGTGTGTGCTGTCTTCGATTTAGCGCTCCCGTAACAGCTCTTCGAATATCTTCATTCAGACGTTTGATCAGCTCATCCACAACGGCTTGCACAAGCATTCGGGCTGTGTCTTTAGTCTTCTCCGGAATTTTGCCTTTCAAAGACATAAGCGTGCCGACCAATTGAATATCCGGCTTCACCGTAGCCAGAACCTCCGGTTCAAACAACAGCTGCTTCCAGCCCTTCCGCTCCATCGCATCATTCTGAATTATGGATACAACATCCTCTGGGAAAAACGTACGTACATCGCCTAACCACTGAGCGAGCCGGGGAGCGGATTTTCCTTGCCCTGCACCTCTTTGTCCCGTAGATGAACCTCCTGCTTCTGTATCGCTGTTCGTATTATCATAAATTGCTGCTAAGGCTCGATCCATGATCATCTCTTCCTCCGAGAGTTGTACACTCCCTTCTGGACTATAACCAGCTAATTGAGCTTCTGCAGATTGTCCGAGTATTAATCGCCACCGCGTCATGAGTTGAGAATCTATCGTCTTGTTCATCGTTAAAAATCCTCAAAATCAAAATCATTTAAATCGTCAATCATCTTCACTTCTTCCTCCTTCAAATCACCCGTCAATATCTCGGCAACCTGCTCAGCATGAACGCCCCATAATTCTCCCAGCAATTCAGCAATCATTGTCTTCTCCGTTCCTGAAAACGTACTAAATGCCCGTCGTAGAAAAACGAGTGCACGCATAAACTCATCTTCCTCAAGAGACAAGATATACTCATTTAGTTGCTCCCACAGGCTCATTCGAGACAATAATGCATAACGATTTCGCATGGATAAGCCCTCAAACCATCCCGCTCCTAAATCTGCCGGGATTCCAGGAGATAGTCTTCGGGACACTTCCTCTGCTGTTTGCTGAGCAGAAATTGCATTTCGTTCCATCAAAATGGCACAAGCATAACCTGATAGCCGCGGATTGCGATCATCTCGTTCAGATAGATGAAGCAGCTCCTGCAACCACAGCTGTTCATCCACCTGCTCACTGTGCTCCATAGATACGCCATTCAGTTCATTCATGGCACCTAACATAGCACTTGAAACTTCATCGCTGCATTGACTCGCTTCATCTAGAAATAAGCATGCTCGCATAAACAACTGCTCCAATAGAGGAATAAGAGGCTCTGTATCCATTCGTCTGATATCACCAAAGCGAATCAATACAGACAATTCTCTTGCTGCAGAAGCGATCTGAATAACATCTCTGCTATCAACGGCGAGCTTTTGCAATGTCTGACGCCCTACTTCCATCTGATGAATCATTCCACATTCATAAGCGGTTCGGATCAGGGCAGAAGCTTCAGAAATAGAAGTGCAGCTAGATAATTTCTGTTGAAGCACATAAGCTGAAGCGACTTCTACGGTCTCTCCCAGTAAAGTTGATTCCACAATCTGAATCTCAACTTCAGGTGTCCACTTTAGCACCCAATGCTCTGCCCATGTAGCCTGTTCCTGACCACTTGGTCTAGCCATTACAAAGTCAATTCCGAGCAGTTTTAAGCGGTGAAATAGAAAAGATCGGTTCAAATCAAGAAAAGCAGACTCTTCAGACGTTACTCTCCGGTTCTCCCGCAAATCCAGCATCAAATCATTAGCCACAACTGTTTTATATTTATCCAGCTTTAATCTCTTAAGTTGACGGTTCAGGTCATCTTGAATCGGCGTTTGACTGACACCTTCAGCCAGCTCACCTATAGCCGTACCGATATCGATTCGGGCAAGATCCTCCGCCACAGCAGAAAAGTCTCCGCGCCCAAGCAGCGTTTGAGCCGCATCCCTCAGATCTCTTAGCGTTGGAGCACTCCCTCCATGAAGAGCTGCAAGAGACTCGGCGAGTCTAACGGCTTCAATAACTTCAGCTGTAGAACGATGAGTTCCATTCTTTCTCATCGAACTTGCAACCATGGACAAATAGTGATGAGGCAGCTCTGCTAGAGATCCCCGCAGCATCCGCTCCCACATCATCTCAAAATAATAAGGTGCGGTATTTCCAGCACCATAACCTGAAAGAGATGACAGTTTATAATATGAATAAGGTATCAGTGTCAGCTTCGTTTCACGAGATGGCAAACTCTTCAATTCTTTATCACTCATGATATCTGATAAATCTGTGAGGGCGGATGCATGATAAGCCCCGCATACGACCACGATCTGTTCCGGCTTATGCCCCGCATCAATGACCTCAACAATTTTACGCCGCATATAAGCTTCTCTAACCGCATTATAGGCAAATTCCACTGTATCCTCTCGGCGCTCTTTATCTTCCGAAAGCTCTCGCATTTGCCTTGAAAACGCCAGTATTGCCTCTTGATAGGCTCCAGAATTTAAGTTGTGCTCATAACTGCGCTCCCAGTACATTTCGTAATCATATTCTCCAGACAGCTCAGCAATTTGATCGTATACCGAATGATTGCTAGTTCCAGGCTCTATGTTTTTGCGATTGCCTTCCTCTTCCTTCGGCTCCGGTTCGTCTATTAAAGACACACCTCGAAGATCCTGTAAACATACAGCCGCAGATGAGGGCAAATCAATAAATGCCGTATACGCTCCTTGCTTCTGCGCCCATTTCATAGCCTGAAATTCAGGAGAATAAACTGCAAAAGGCCACAGCACTGTCCTTACGGGCAGCTCTTCCGTAAACGCCAATATTGCAACAGGCGGCTTGGTCGTGAGGTTCGTCAGATGGCGAATTTCAGATGTCGCATCAGATGGTCCCTCAATGAGCACGGCTGTCGGTTTTATTTCATCCAAATATTCTAGTAAATGCTTCGCTCCGCCGGGGGACAAATGCCGAACTCCAAAAATATGTACGCCAGCTGGGTTCACTGGTTTATCTCCTTGCATGCGTTATACAGACCGCGCCACTCTGCCCCGCGCTTCTTCATAATATTGTCGAGATACTCCTTCCATACCAGCCGATCCTTATCATCATCCTTTACGATTGCGCCCTGAAGACCCGCAGCCAAATCTTCATCCGTCAATTCTCCATTCCCAAAGCTCGCCGCAAGCGCCATGCTGTTCGTCAGCAATGAGATCGCTTCTGCAGTCGAAATGACACCTGCTGGAGATTTCACCTTTCCTTTCTTATCAAGTGTCATTCCGCTTCGCAATTCACGGAATATAGTTACCACTTTAAGCAGCGCTTCTTCAGCTGGTACAGTCGCCTGCAGATCATATGAAGCTGCTATTTCGGACACTCGTTTTTTCACAATTTCAACTTCCGTATTCAGATCCGCAGGAGCCGGAAGAACGATGATATTGAAACGCCGCTTAAGCGCTGTCGACATTTCATTAACGCCTCGATCTCTTGTATTCGCCGTAGCAATAATAGAGAAGCCTTTCCGCGCGTTCATTTCCTTACCAAGCTCAGGTACAGAAATCGTCTTTTCAGACAAAATCGAAATAAGAGCATCCTGAACTTCTGAAGCACAACGCGAGATTTCTTCAAACCGGGCAATTCCTCCTGTCTCCATTGCCCGCATAATCGGACTTTGCACAAGTGCTTCTGGCGTAGGTCCCTGTGCGAGCAGCATGGCATAATTCCATGAATATCGTACATGCTCCTCACTCGTGCCAGCGGTCCCCTGAACAACCAATCCCGAATTCCCATAGATCGCTGCCGTTAAATTCTCTGACAACCATGACTTGGCTGTACCTGGTTCACCAATTAACAGCAGCGCCCGATCCGTTACGAGTGTAGCAATTGCCATTTCAATCAGCCGTTTGTTTCCGATATATTTAGGCGTTATAATCTTCTTTCCTGCTTTACCGCCTACAATGAATGTAAGCACAGATTGCGGTGACATCTGCCATCCTGCTGGGATTTTTCCTGTATCTGCTTTACGTAACGCCTCCAGTTCTTCGCGGAATAATATCTCCGCTGGCTGACGCATGATATCCTGCAATTGATCTTGGCTTGCTGCCATCTATACCACTCCTTAGTCTTCTTTATCTTCTTTCATTTTCCGCAATACGTATAATAGCTGTTCCTCTGCAGTATCCAAATATTTAGGTAATACCGCATGAACACGGTCATAATAGCTAGATGGCAGCAGACATAGCTGCTTGAACACAAAGGGCTCAAACTCATAACACTGCTTATTACGCTCATCTTCTAAAGCCGTGATCAATGCTTCGTGAAGAAGATCATTCTGAATACCTGCCCGAACCAAGCCCATAATAAAAATATTGGCAAATCGATTCCGGAACTCAGGTGACTTTGATAATTTCATGAGTAAATAGCTTTCTGCCGCTCGATGTCCTTGCCGCGCAAATGCACTTACAAGCGTAAATTCATCCTGTTCGATAAAATGATCCAACCATTGCTGATCCCAGCATTGTTCTATCTGCTCTTGCGGAGCCATCTCAACATAATACGTATAACCTTTGCTAGCGAAATGCGACAGTTCTTCATAGGGTCTGTATTCCCGATCAATCACAATATCCGCTATTGTATCCAACAGTCGTTTCCGTTCTCTTCCTGCATTACTCTGCGGAGAAGAAGCATACCCCTTTAGCAGAACATCTACATACTCCTCATATACTCGTTCAGGAGACAAGAACGATTGGGCATTCCGGAAAACATCTTCTACATAGGCACCGCTATTCTTGTAATGCACTAGATCGTACTCAACATGCTGACGAAGAAGTTCTCTTGCATCCTCCGTCTCCAGCCTGCTCATATAACGGACCGCTTCATTGATTAGATAATACGAATCTAAGATCGTCATATACAGCGGATACTGCTCCATCACATTCCGGTATAATTCTTCGAGTTGTGGACTCTGCTTATCAGATAATGCTCGTAAGTGGATTCTAACGCTAGCCCAGACATCCTCTAAATTGTTATTAGCCTCTTTCAACACTGGTATAGAATCAAGAAGTGCGGATAAGTCTCGGACAAGCCATTCTGTTAACTGAGCTGACTGGCATTTATACAGTGCAAAGCTCACCAATTCTTTGTCTTTTCCCAGAAAAGCTTCATACAATCTCTCTACAGCTCTAGCGGAACCTCTCACAGCAAGAGCATCATATGCGGCTTCACGGATTGATTTCTTCTTGTTCCGACTCCATTCCACTAACTCTGCTTCATACTCTTCATAGGGGGCAAGAAGTCGAATGGCCGTGGAACGCACCTCATCTGATCCTGTTTCAGCTGCCTGATAGATGAGATCAAGCACATCTTTACCGCCTGCTCTTGCTATTACAGTCAGTTTGCGGGATTCTGACTTTCCACCTGCTTTATTAAAGGTTTCTACAAGTAGAGGGACAATTTCATAACCGTATGATGGCAATATATCATTCATAACTAGCTCTGCAATTTCCACATAAGAATCATTCAGAGCCTCAATCGCTAAGTCCACCATCCGAAGATCCTGGAACAAGCCTTCCTTCCAAGCATCTTCGATGATTTCATAGCGTCCGCCACCTTTTGTTGTTAATGCTACCTGAACAGCGGAAAGCTTACGAAAAGAAAATTCTGATGACAATGATAAAGGGATATTGTTTATGGAACTCTGTTCGCCTTCCGGGCTCGTTGTCCCTTGGGTATGCAGTACCGCACTTAATAGCTGATTTAAATCTTGAAGAAGCTGAGCTGAATGGACATCCTTCCCCATTTCCGGTTCAATTAATGCGGTGATTCCTTCTCCTAATCTTTTAAATACGGGCGCACGTTCACCCAGCTGCTGGAACTGTGGCAACAGTCTTTTCAAACGGAAATCGCCTGCAGCGAGATCACTGCCTGCTATATATAAACGCCTTACCTCTTGGTTAAGCTCCTGTAGTAATGCCGTACTCATGTTTGTTCCCCTTTCATTAACTGCTCTAGTACAGCAGCCTGATCATTTCTTTCTCTGTAATTATGGTCAGCGGTTGTGCTAATAGGCGCCCCGTCTTCAGACAGTGCTCAAACATAACCAACATCGATATTTGACTCAGCTGATCCTGTTTAAGATATCGCAGCATAGATGCGGTTGATTTTAAACACACATCGCCTAGCCCAATTGACTGACCCGTTTCATCCGTGATGGCATATTGGCCAGCTGTCGTTTTACTGATGTTAGAAACGTGCAGCAGCATGACGGGATTAGGATCACTCAATGGATTTTTCAGCTGATTCTTCACTTTTTTAATAGCTTCTGCATACGATCTCATTCCATGATCATAAATCCACTTGATATCTTGTGTCGCTAAAGGTCTTGATCGCATTTCTTCAAACCGCACTCTACGGTTCATATCCCCTGGATAACGGTACAGCACGGGTACTTGAACGGCTTCGAAGAAGCTATCGTCCTCACGCATCAGCTTCGCAGCTTTGAAAGGGCGGTACTGAATCGTGCGGTGAATTTCTCCACTGCCTTTCTGTATCCAGAATCCAATGTCTACATATTCTTGCCGTGCTTCATCTGTATAACTGAGAAATGCAAGCTGGATTAACTCCACCTCTTCACTGATTAAGCCAAAATTTTGCAGATCTGTCAGCTGCCATGCATGCCCTAACCATTCCTCAATTGTTGACTCATGATCAGGTGTCATCTCAGGATCTTCAAGCTTCGATGCTAAATAGACCTTACCTTTCTTGATAAAAGCGTTCATAACGGCAAGCTGTTCCACAGCGTATGTATAAGCAGTCTCTTGATCACTCGAATCCGACAACAGTATGGATAACCGTCGAAGTTCGATCTGTGCACCGGACAAGTAATAATTGCCCATCTGTTTGATATGATCTTGAATCAGCTTTAACTGCTTTTTATCAATGGTGCCAAGTCCGTTCAAGATTAGCGATTGAATTAACTTCTCCAGTACGTCTAGACCTTCCAATTGGGTCGTAATTTTCTTTTTCAGTGCAGACTTGTTGGTCTTCTTCGGTTTAGGTGCTACTCCTTCTGCCGTTTCCTTGAGCTTCCGTTCTTCCCGCTTCTCTGCCTTCTCCCGCTTAGCAGCCAGATCTTCTGGCACGGTGGCAGATGTGAACATTGCACCGTCCGCGTAAGCATACAACAATCCAAGCACATGCTTGCATGGAAACTGCCTGCTCGGGCATGTACAACGCATGACCGGTTTTTCCGGTGTAACAAAATCAGCGGACGGCTGGTAATTGGAGCTGCCACTGCCAGCACATGTACCGAACAGGACTGATTTGTCCTCGGAATGATTCAGCTGTAAATATCGTCCTTTTTTCACAAGTCCATGACCATTCTTAATCGCTGCACTATTCGGTGCAACTGAATCTATCCATGCCTCTGTTATTTCAATCAAAATCATGCCCTCCTGTATCAACTTGCTCCGATTAAATAGTGGTAAAGTTCTCAATTACCTAAATCATACCTAATCTCCTTCATTTGACCTTCCTTCTTAAGACCTATTTAGGAACATTTATTCTCATCTACAACGTTCACTCCCTATAAAATGGATGTTTTTGGTTTGATTGTGATGCAATGTCACTGCATCATTAAAAAAACCTCGGGTGCTATACCCCAAGGTTTATGACCACAATTCAATTATACGAACAGCTTGCTTCTTTTATGGCTAGTTCTTCTGATTTTCGTTCATCGTTTTAATCCCTGTGTTAATCTCATCTAGCGTCTTTTGCAGCTTCTCCATTCTTCTTAATCCGGAATATTGATTTCCGATGATTCCAGCCAGTCCAACCAGACCAATAACAATTATTAATGTATCCACTTGTTTTCTTCTCTCCCTTAATCCTCTAATGATGCGGATGCTTCTCTAGTCGATAATTCCCATTTATTAAGAATGATCATATATAATTCATCCAGACTTATCGGCAGGCTCGATTCGGCTATATTAATGGGTGTGTCTACCAGTCCTTGATTTGCCCTCATTAATAGCTTCTTAAAACCCGACTGCTTCGACATGAAATTTTCCGGGTGATACAGTATAATTCCAATCATCCTCTGATTCATCATGCTGTAAAGTTTAATTTCTTTAATATCTTCCCACTTTATTACACCCGCTTGGATGTATGAGGACTGATCTGTTATTCCTTCATCATTCACAATAAGAGAAGGTCGCTTGTTTACTAGTCTGGATATAAAATAAATTAGACCAAATCCAAAAAATATCGTACACAGTACACCGATCGCAACAATTGCCATTGAACCGTCGTCCTCAGTAAGTCCGAAATAAGTAATGGCTATACCCAGCAGGACGAAGATCACTGAAAAGAACACCAATTTGCCAAGCTTCGGATATACAACAATATCCTCATTATTGTTCAACGTTTAAACTCCTTTACATATCTTGTTATATGCATTCATTCACAATAATCATATAACAACAATTATTGATGAGGGATCATTTTAAGGTTTCTATAATTTTTCACAATATAATTAAGGCCAGAATAGATGGTCATCACGACGGCTAGCATCATGATCAGAACATCCACTCGAAAGTCTGTGAACATGCTAACAGGATAATTGTTTAGCATTACAGCTGTTATTCCCACAACTTGAAGAACCATTTTCCACTTACCATACCGATCTGCCGAGAGAGCAACTTTCTGCGCGGCAGCTGCCATCCGTAATGCTGTAATCACAAACTCCCGTCCAATGATTACAACCGCTATCCATGTCGCAATCATGTTCTGCTGAACCATCATAATTAGGGCAGCAGAGATGAGCAGTTTATCTGCTAATGGATCAAGAAGCTTCCCCAGATTCGTAATTTGATTATATTTTCTCGCGATATAACCATCCAATTTATCTGTAGCGGAGGCGATTAGAAACAATATGGCAGCTAAGTATACACCGCTATGATTGATAAAATGAAACAGCGGCACACTGTCTGTCAACCAGACTGGATATCGTATAAACAACAGTATAAAGAAGGGTATTAGCAGAATTCTTGCTACTGTAATCTTGTTTGCCAAGTTCACTCAAATCACTCCTTTAACAGAATATGAGCAAGTGCTTGATCGATTTCCATAAATTTAAAAGGATATCCGGCTCTCTCCAGTCGATCAGGGATAACCCAGCGGCTCTTCAGAATAAGCTCGGTTTCTGTTTTAATCATGACGGCCCCTATTTCAAGCAGCCACTTCGGAGATGGTAAACCGATTTTTCTATTCATCGCTTTACGCAGCTCTGTCATCAACTCTCGGTTCGTGATCGGATGAGGAGATGAACAATTAAACACGCCGCTTAGTTCTTCACGATCCTTCAAAAACATGATAATTCCGAATATATCCTCAATATGAATCCAGCTGAACATTTGGTTGCCGGGACCTTGAATCCCCCCCAGACCGAACCGAACAAGATTTATAAATGGTGTCATGACCCCACCATCAGGACCAAGCACGATAGCAATCCGCAGAGCAACTTGTCTCGTATGAGGAAGGTTAAACGAGAAAAATGCGTCCTCCCACGCTTTAGCTACTTCAACGGAAAATCCACTTCCTATCTCACCATTCTCCTCGGTCATCGGCCGATCCTCGGCATGTCTATATATCGTTGCTGTGCTGGAGTTAATCCATAGCGGAGGAGGACTGCTGCAATTTTCGATTGCCTTACCCAGGATTCGAGTCGTCTCTGTTCTCGATTCAACGATTTCACGTTTATTCTTCTCGTTATAGCGGCAGTCTACGGACTTACCTGCAAGGTTAATTAACAGCTCGGCGTGATCCAAAGCTTCAACAATCCCATCAAGGTTATCCCATGGAATATGTTGCGCCTGTCTTGATATGATATAGACCTCATAACCAAGTGCCTTGAATTTGTTCTCCAAAAATGTGCCGATGAATCCCGTACCGCCGGCTAATACAACCTTTTTATGCATATGATCAACTCACTTTTATAAGATTCACGATGTTACTAATCCCGTCCGTCTATGCCACAACTACGACAACAATATAGCTCAAACCTCTGCCTAAATATTCGATTAAACACCACCCTTTCCCTTTTTTTAACACAAATTGAATCATTTCCACAAAAAAAGCACTTACCGTTTCAAGACGGTAAATGCCCGATTGAATTCGTTATTTTGTTATGCTGCCATTCGAATTCCCGTATGAGTGACTGAGTAACCGAACGACGAGATCCCACACCGTGGTTGATCCGAATAAGCACCGACTGCCGAAACAATCTCTTGATCCTCCTGGTTCTCTTGAACCAGTCTTAACACCTCTTCCACGTTACCTCCCACATACGCAGCAGCAAGTGCATGTATCCTGATCTTCATTTCTTCCTCATGAGGATCATAATTCAATTCATCCACTTCTTGCTCCGTGTTCTGAAGACTCTTTCGGGCACGGTGGTAAGCCGCTTTAACCGCTCCTTCTGTGGTATGGAGTCTAACTGCTGTCTCAGCAACTGAGTACCCAAGTACACTTCGCATAAGCAGTATTATTCGCTGAAGAGGAGACAGATGTTTGATGAGATATAGAAATGCCATTTCCAAGTTGATGGTATCCTCTACTCCCACTACCTCTTGTTCTACTCTGACTTGTTCCAGCTCTTTATCCAATATTCTTTCGAATATTTTTCGACGCCGCACCTGATCGATCCAGGCATTCTTAGCCGTCCGCAGCAGAAGAGCCTCCGGATTGTTATGCTGCCAAGCATCCATCTTCTCTAAAATTTTGACCCATGTATCCTGGACCAGATCGTCTGAATCCCACACAGACTGCGTAAGAGAAAGACAATATCTGTGGAGAAGGGCATTCAAATGGTCCAGTAGGTAATCAGGCTCTTTATTGTAAGGTTGTGATGAATTCGTCACTTAAACAGTCAACTCCTTTAACGTTCTATAAACACCTCTCCTATGTAAACGAATACGAAGTTCATTTCGTTACGGAAGTTGCTCAAATATTTATGGGTTGTTTAGACCGTATCTTTTTCCATATCCAGTTCGTTTACTTGTTGTTCCATAATTTAAACACTGGAGGTAACGGAAATGTCTAGTTATATCCCTTATGTTGTCGAGCAAACGAGTCGGGGTGAGAGATCGTATGATATCTATTCGAGGCTGCTGAAAGACCGAATTGTGTTTGTTGGCTCCGAGATTAATGATTCACTGGCCAACAGTGTTATTGCACAGTTGCTCTTGTTAACAGCTGAAGATCCTGACAAGGACATCCATATGTATATTAACAGTCCCGGCGGTTCAGTAAGCGCTGGCTTTGGTATTTACGACACGATGCAGTTTATCAAGCCGCAGGTTCACACCATATGTACCGGGTTCGCCGCATCGTTCGGTTCCATGCTTCTTCTTGCAGGAGCAAAAGGAAAGCGATTTGCATTACCTAACAGTGAAATTATGATCCATCAGCCGCATGGTGGCGCTCAAGGACAGGCGAGCGATATCGCTATCAGCGCAAAACGAATACTCAGAACACGTGAAAAGGTCGTTCAAATTACAGCAGAACGAACAGGTCAATCGATAGAACGAGTCGAGCGGGATATGGATCGGGATTACTTCATGTCCGCTGAGGAGGCTCTAGAGTACGGTATCATCGATAAGGTGCTCACATCGTTCTAACTCATAAAAAAAGCCACCCTATGAACTGCACCCCAATTGTTAGACACACTCTAACAGTTGGAGGTGCAGTTTTTTTATGACTAAATT